>NZ_JBANLK010000025.1:0-95343 GCF_054968425.1 Paraburkholderia sp. AV2 | reverse complement strand
TTGCCGCGGCAAAGAAAGTAGGTGCCGCCCCGCACAGGGGCAACCCTGGCAGACCACCACGAACACAAGGAAACGCCAAAACAGCAAGAACCGCAACAAACCCCAGGAGTGACTATTTCCAAACACTCGCAGAACCACTACCAAAACAGAAGCGCTAAAAAAAGCGCTCCATCGCTCATGCCCCCCGACGCCGCAGCCTCGCGGCAGCCCGAAGCGCTGGGCGCTCGACGAGGCAGTAAAAAATCCAGGCCACAGGCAACACGGCTAACGTGAAGCCGAACGAAGGCCAGATAGAGGTCTGCAGCGCCGAGCGGTACAACAACGAGCCCAGCAGCACAAATAGCGGCAAGTGGATCAGATACAGCGAATAGCTGAAGTCGCCGATCTTCGAGAACAGGGGAACGACGACCCCGCCGCCGTTGCCGTCGGCAGGACGCGCAAGCGCCTTGACGAGATAGCAGGCGAACGCGCACGCCCAGAGCTGAAACGCACCGTACTGGCCGAAATGAAACGCGGCGCAGCCGGCCACGGCGAGCAGCGCCGCGGCGGACCAGGCGAACGGAAAGCCGCGCGAGCCCCGCAACCGCGCTTCGGCGATCCAGGCGCCGAGGATCCACGAGAACCAGTACGAGGTGAAGACGATGATGTCGTGGCGCTGCAGCGTCAGTGCCGAAACGACGTTGATGGCCGCAATGCCGGCAATCACGGCAGGCAGGCCGAAGCGGCGGCGCAGCGCGAAGACGAGTGGATAGAGCAGGTAGAACTGCACTTCGAGCGAAAGCGTCCAGAGCGCGCCGTTCGAGCCATAGGTCTTGCCGGCCACGCCCTGCAGCGAAAACAGGTTGACGAGGAAGGAGAGCGGGCCGATATCGAGAATCTTGTGGCTGACCGGCTGCAACGTGAGGCTGATGGAGTCGGCCGCGAACGTGAGCAGCAGGGCGGCCAGCAGCACGGGATAGATACGCACGAAGCGGCGCAGCCAGAACTGGCGCGTATCGAGCCGAAAGCCGGGGTTGGCGAGCAGTCGCGCCGCGCCGCTGCGATGAATGCAATAACCGCTGATGACGAAAAAAATTGGCACGCCGGCCGATCCCCAGGCCACCGGTAGCGTGAGCCACGCGGCAATCGTGCCGGGATTCGCGAGGCTTGCATGCGAGGCGTGAAAGGCCTCCATGCCGACCCACGTGATCTGGCGGCAGTGGAAATAGGCTACGAGCAGTGCTGCAAAGCCTCGCAGCGCCTCGATCAGGTGCTCCCCGGCAAGCGCGCCCGCGGCGGGCTGCAAGGAGCGGGCCGGTTGAGCCGGCAGGATGGACGCGGGCGGCAGGGTGGTTTCGAGTGCGGGATCGCTCATCAGTATGCGGGATGTTCGGGTGTCCTCGCGATCTTAGGCGGGAAGCGCGGCGAAATTATGCAAAAGATTTTCAAAATGTATTCCTGCTTGCCTTTCGGTTGGCGATTTGAAAAATATCGAATGGCATAAAAAAATAGCGATGCGAAAAAGTCAGTTTATTTGTGGAATTTGTGATGCTAGTTTGGGAGCGCCTGCTTATGGTTGCTGGAGTCGCTGGAGAATTCGATGAACCTGCATTTGCTAGCCGGCGTAGCCGTGCTGTTGATCCTCGTCGCGGTGTCGGCCTACCGCGAAGCCTTGCGCAATGAGCCGATCCGGCGCGTGCGTGCGCGTTCGGGCAAGTTGCCCACCGCCGACGATGTCGAGTAGACTGCGCTCGTCGATATCGGATTTCATACGCGCGTCCATTCGTTGCTCGCCATCTGGATCAGGCAATTTCTGCCGATTATCCGCAGTAAATGGCAATAATTGCCGCCGATCCTTTTCAAATTCTTTATCCGGATTTCCTTGGCCTTTCATAATTGCCGGTAGAGGCCGGAAGCCGGACGAGTTCCCTATAAAAAATTCACTATCAGAACCCCCGGGGCCGCCGGACTCGCCATGTCGCGAGTCCGTCATTCAAACGATCGATCTGGGATAGAACATCATGTTGAAAGTCACCAAAGCGGTATTTCCTGTTGCGGGCCTCGGTACGCGCTTTTTGCCGGCGACCAAGGCCAGCCCGAAGGAAATGCTGCCGATCGTGGACAAGCCGCTGATCCAGTACGCGGTGGAAGAAGCCATCGCCGCGGGCATCACGGAGATGATTTTCGTGACGGGCCGCAGCAAGCGGGCGATCGAAGATCACTTCGACAAGTCCTACGAGATCGAGGCCGAACTCGAAGCACGCCGCAAGGACAAGCTGCTCGAACTCGTGCGCAGCATCAAGCCGAGCCATGTGGACTGCTTCTATGTACGCCAGGCCGAAGCGCTGGGTCTGGGCCACGCCGTGCTGTGCGCCGAGAAGCTCGTGGGCGGCGGGCCGTTTGCCGTGATTCTCGCCGACGACCTGCTCTACAGCCCCACGCCCGTCATGAAGCAGCTCGTGGACGTGTTCAATCACTATCACAGCTCGGTCGTGGGCGTGGAAACGATCGCGCGCGAGAACAGCGCGTCGTATGGCGTCGTGGATGGCCGCGAGTGGGAAGAGGACGTGTTCAAGCTCGCGGGCATCGTCGAAAAACCCGCGCCCGAGGTGGCGCCGTCGAATCTGGGGGTGGTGGGGCGCTATGTGCTGATGCCCACGATTTTCGATCATCTGCGCGCGCTCAAGCCCGGCGCCGGCGGCGAGCTGCAGCTCACCGACGCGATGCAGTCGCTTCTCACGGAAGAGCAGGTGCTCGCGTACCGTTACAAGGGCACGCGTTTCGATTGCGGCAGCAAGCTCGGCTACCTGAAAGCGACCGTCGAATTCGCGTTGCGGCACCCGGAAGTGAAGGACGAGTTCGAAGCGTATCTGCAGCAGCATCTTCCGGCGGCACTGGCCGCAGCGGCCTGACACAGTCGCGCAGCCGCGCTTGCGCCCGCAGGTGCGGCTCGCATTTTTGCACTGCGCCGTCCTCCGCTTCCGCCGCGCCTCTTCCGCCTCTGCGGCGCGTTGCCGGCGGGCGGCCGGTTCGCGTTCACGCCGACCGATTCGTTGTGTCGTCAGCCACGGTCTTTCTCCACTTCGCACTACACTGGGAAGCAGGAGCGAGGGCAATTGGTGCCGCCCCGGTTCCGGGAACGGCACGTGCTACGCGCGGCGGGCCGATGTGATGAACTGCCCGAAACGGAACGATTGCCCGGACCGAACATACGTCATGCGTAGTGACTCGATACCGGCGGTTCCGCGGCGCCCTGGCCTGCCCACGCCAGTCGCGCGCGGGAACGGCGGAGCCTGACTCAACCCGCGCGTGCCGGACCGCTGGAGGGCGCGTGCCAGAAACAAGGAGAACCGGCCATGACAAGGCATTCCCCGACAGGCAGCGACCAGCCCGCGCCGGCCGGCGCGACGTGCGTGGGCGCCTGCGATCCCGCTGATCGCTTCGACGTCGTGGTGGTGCTGCGGCGCCAGCAGGCCGAGGCTTTTCACCAACTGGTGGACAGCTTGACGGCCCGCGATCCGTCCGCGCAGCCGATCTCGCGCGAAGAATACGAACAGCGCTTCGGCGCCGCGCGCAAGGACATCGAGCGCGTCGAGCGCTTTGCTGCGGCGCACGGACTCACCGTCGTGAAGGCCGACCGCGCGGCGCACCGTGTCGTGCTTTCCGGCACGGTGCAGCAGTACAACGCGGCGTTTGGCGTCGACCTGCAGCACTTCGAGCACCGGATCGGCAAGTCCACCCGGCATTTCCGCCAACCGGGCAGTCCCGTGCGGATACCCGACGACGTTCGCGAGGTCGTCACGGCCGTGGTCGGTTTCGACAACCGCGAGAAAGCGCAGCCGCACTTCCGCATGATTTCGCCGATCCGTCCGCCAATCCGCGCAGCGCAGGCGGCGGGCGAATCGTTCACGCCGCTGCAGATCGCGCAGCTCTACGACTTTCCCCCCGGCGACGGCAAGGGCGAGTGCATCGCGCTCATCGAAATGGGCGGCGGCTACAGCGACGCCGATCTTCAGGACTACTTCAGTACGCTCGGCGTGCCGATGCCGACCGTGGAAGCCGTTCCGGTGGACGGTGCGGAGAACGCGCCCACGGGCGACCCGAACGGCCCCGACGGCGAAGTTACGCTCGACGTGGAAATTGCCGGCGCGCTAGCGCCCGCCGCGCTGATTGCCGTGTACTTCTCGCCGAACAGCGAAGCGGGCTTCGTCGACGGCGTAAGCGCGGCGCTGCACGACAGCACGCGCAAGCCTTCGGTCATTTCGATCAGTTGGGGCGCGCCGGAATCGGCCTGGTCGCAGCAGACCCTCGCCGCACTGAACGACGCGCTCGAAACCGCCGTCGCGCTGGGCGTGACGGTGTGCGCGGCGGCGGGCGACAGCGGGTCGTCGGATGGCGTGGGCGACGGCGCCGACCACGTGGACTTCCCGGCGTCGAGCCCGTACGCGCTGGGCTGCGGCGGCACGCACATTAAGGCGAGCGGACGGCAGATCGTGCGCGAGACCGTCTGGAACGACGGCAGCGGCGGCGCGACGGGGGGCGGCGTGAGCGCGACTTTCGCGCTGCCCGCCTGGCAAAAGGGCCTTTCGGTCGTGCGCCAGAACGGCGGCGCGGGCGCGCTCGTGCGGCGCGGCGTGCCCGATGTCGCGGCCGACGCGGACCCGGACTCGGGCTACGTGGTGCGCGTGGCCGGCACCGACACGGTGGTGGGCGGCACGAGCGCGGTGGCTCCGTTGTGGGCCGCCCTGATCGCGCGGGTGAACGCCGCGCGCGGCAAGCCGGTCGGCTTCGCCAACGCGCTGCTCTATGCGCAGCCGGCTGCGTTCAACGACATCACGAGCGGCAACAACGGCGACTATTCGGCCGGCCCGGGATGGGACGCGTGCACGGGGCTCGGCACGCCGGTGGGCACCAAGGTGGCTGGGGCGCTCGCATCGGCGTAGGATGAAGCGGCGCGCGCGGAGGCGCTGCCCTCCGCGCGATTCAAGGCGCATTCACGCTGCATCACGGCGTATCACGGCGTATCACGGCGTATCACGGCGTATCACGGCGTATCGGGAGCCAGGAGAAGACATGAACGATCACGCTTCATCCACGCACGGAAACCCGAGCGGCAACGGCAAGCATCGCGGTCCGGCGGACGTGCCGTGCTTCGATCCCACCGCCTACGGCATGGGCCCGGACGACTTCGTCACCGACATGACCGAGAATGCCGCGATCACGCACCACGCCATGGAACTAGGCGGCCAGGCGATCGCCTACACGGCGACGGCGGGGCACCTGGTGACCGTGGACCCCAGCAGCTCGCAGCCCAATGCGAAGATTTTCTACGTGGCGTTCACGAAGGACGGCGCAAGCGCGCAGGAGCGGCCCGTCACGTTCTTCTACAACGGCGGCCCGGGTTCTTCGTCGGTGTTCGTGCTGCTGGGCTCGTTCGCGCCCAAACGCATCAAGACCTCGATGCCGGGCTTCACGCCGCCTGCGCCCTATACGCTCGAAGACAATCCGGACAGTCTCCTCGACCGCAGCGACCTCGTGTTCGTCAATCCGGTGGGCACCGGCTATTCGGCGGCCATCGCGCCGCATCACAACCGCGACTTCTGGGGCGTCGACCAGGACGCCGACTCGCTCAAGCAGTTCGTCAAGCGCTATCTCACGGCGAACGACCGCTGGAATTCGCCGAAATTTCTCTACGGCGAGTCGTACGGCACGGCGCGCAGTTGCGTGCTTGCCTATCATCTGCACGAGGACGGCGTGGACCTCAACGGCATCACGCTGCAGTCGTCGATTCTCGACTACACCCAGAGCGGCAACCCGGTCGGCGCGCTGCCCACGGCGGCGGCCGACGCGTGGTATCACGACCGCCTCGGCGTGAGTCCGAAACCTGAGGACCTCCAGGCATTCGCGGCTCAGGTCGCGCAGTTCTCGCGCACGGACTACCGCGAGGCGCTCGCGAAGTTTCCCGATCCGAAGAATGCGGCGATCGCCGCGGCGCTCAAGACGCTGGCTCAATACACGGGCATCGATACGCAGACGCTCTCGTCATGGAACCTCGACATCGCCGCTTACGACAGCCGCGGCAATTCGCTCTTCCTCACCACGCTGCTCAAGGACAAGGGCGTGGCGCTGGGCTCCTATGACGGCCGCGTGACGGCCATCGACACGGGTATCGCCGGCAATGTCGATCCGAACGCGGGCGGCAACGATCCGACCATGACGGCCGTGAGCGGCGTCTACACGGCGATGTGGAACAGCTACCTCAACGAGCAACTGAAGTTCCGCTCGAACTCGTCGTTCACGGACCTCAACGACCAGGCGTTCCAGAACTGGAACTTCAGCCACATCGATCCCACCGGCGCGCAGAAGGGGGTGGACGCGCAAGGCAACGTGATCCTCTACACGGCCGGCGATCTGGCCGCCGTGATGGCGCTCAATCCTGACCTGCGCGTGCTCTCGGCGAACGGCTTCTACGATTTCGTCACGCCCTTCTACCAGACCGTGATCGACCTGCAGAAGATGCCGCTCGCCGACCAGAAGGTGCGCAACAACCTCAGCGCGCGCTTCTACCCGTCGGGGCACATGGTCTACCTCGACAATGCCTCGCGCACGGCGCTCAAGGGCGATCTGGCGAAGCTCTATCAGAGCGCGGTGGCGGACCGGCCGGCCGTCGCGCGCATCCGCGCCCTGCAGCGCATGCGGGCAATGAGCACGATGCAGCATTGACGCGCGCGCGGCTTCACGCCGCGTTCATGCCGCTTTTACGTCACGCGCTTCACGCCTCGTGGCCCTGCGCCATGGCCGCGAGGCAGGTGCGTGCGTCGCCGTTCACGATGCGCGCTGCGCAGGCGATCATCAGATTCTTCTGCAATCCAAAGTCTTCCACGAGAAAGCCGCGTTCGCATTGGCGTCCCTCGGGGCCGGGCTGCGACGGCACGCGCTCGATCAGCGTGCCCGCATCGGTCGTATAGGCCCAGATTTCCTTGCCCAGCGCCGCGGCAAAGCCGATTTCGAACGCCGTGCCCGAGTCGGGCTCGCCGGGGCCGCGGAAGTCGTCGACATTGGCCATCACGAGGTCGGCGCTGCGGATCGCCTCGAGGTTCGAGCGATAGATCCAGGCGGCCGCGCGCGGGCCGTCCAGGTCGGCGGGGACTGCGGCGTCGAGCGGGTAGACGCCCTCGAACCCGTATTCGGCGCAGGCCTCGCGCAGGCGCTCGCCGAATGCGCGGGCGTCGGGCCGGAACACGTCGAAGCCGGCGAGGTAGACGCGGGGGCGGGGCAGCAGAGCGTTCGTCATGGCGGGATCCTGGTTTTCCGGTGAAGGCCCGATGAACCGGTGGACCGACCAGAGGATTCTAGCCCGGCGCCGGGAGGCACGGCGGATCCGTCCCTGAAGGCCCTTCAGTTCGGGCCGCCGGGTGCCGATATAGCCGGCGGGCGGTAGTGTGGTGGGAAAGGCGAAGGCGGGAAGGCCGGCATAGACGGCCGGATACATCACATTTATGCTGATACCCGAAAACTGGTGCCAGTATCGATTCGTGCTGCCATTGCCATGCCCGTGGCAGAGAACAGCGAGCCGCCATACGTTGCCAGGCCCGTAACTTTATGCAGAGAGCATGATGAACGCCATGGCAGGATGGCTCCGCAATCTCAACCAGCGGATTGACGATACCTGGCACATGTCGGCCTGGAGCGCGCGCGCGGTCGGTGTGATCGGCACGATCGGACATCCGGTGTACTGGCTGTGGTGGACCTACGTCGACCCCAAGACCAACGAAAGCTTGACGATGCGCGCGATCGGCACGCTTGCCTGCGCGCTTTTGCTGTTGCGGCGTTTCTGGCCGGCCGCGACGGTGCGTTTTCAGCCCTGGTATTATTTCGTAACCGTAGCTTATACGCTGCCGTTTTTCTTCACGGTCTATCTCGTGACCAGCCACTATTCGATGGTCTGGTCCATGGCGGAAGTCGGGATGATGTTCTTCCTGATGGCCATCTTTCCTTCCTTCCTCGTGCTGGCGCTCAATCTGTCGATCGGCGTCGGTCTTGCGATCCTGTGGGCGTGGATTGCCGTGCCGGAGTCGTTGCGCGTCGACGCGCACCTGCTGCTGTATACCTATCTTCCGGTCTTCGCCTTCGGCATCGCCGCCGGCCTGTCGTTCAGCTACAGCAACATGATGGGCCTCACGGCGCAGGCGAAGAACGAGGCATTGCGGGCGCTGGCGGGCACGATTGCCCAGGAAATGCGCAATCCGCTCAGCCAGTTGCGGTACGTGCTGGACCGCGTCGAGGAAGCCCTCGCGACGACGGGAGGGTGGAGGTCGACGCCCGCGTTGCCGCCGGAAGGCGCCGTTGCGCTGTCGCGGCACCTCGCGCATGGACAGTTGGCGATCGACCGCGGGCTGAGGATCATCGCCATGGCGCTCGACGAGGTCCGCGCGAGGCCGCTGCGACCGGACAACTTCAGCTATGCAAGCGCCGCCGCGATCACGCGCAAGGCGCTGGAGGAATACGGTTTCGCCAACCGGAAGGAGCGCAGCCGCGTGCGGCTCGTGGTCATCGAGGATTTCACCTTCAAGGTCGACGAAACGGCCTGGCTTTTCACGCTGTTCAATCTGATCAGGAATGCGTTGCATCACATGGCCGCGCATCCCGAAGCGACGCTGACTCTGACCGTCGACCGGCAAAAGGTGATCGTGCACGACACGGGCCCCGGCATCGCACCGGAGCTCATGCCGCATCTGTTCGAGCCGTTCCGCACCCAGGGGGAGTCGGCGGGGGCGGGGCTCGGGCTCGCTTACTGTCAACGCGCGATGCGTTCCTTCGGCGGCACCATCGGCTGCCGTTCGGAGCCCGGCAAATACACGCAGTTCACGCTCGAATTCCCGCTCGTGGCCGAGAGCGAAATCGCAGCCTACCGGCAGCAGGTGCTCGCGCGGGCGGCGCATCATTTCGGCGGCAAGCGCATTCTGGTGGTGGACGACGACGCCAGCCGGCGCGCGCGGGTCGGCCACGCCTTGTCCGACGTGAACGCGGAGGTTGCGGAGGCCGGCGACGGCGAGCAGGCGCTGGCCTTGCTGCGGGAGGCGTCGCACTACGACGCGGTGCTGATGGACGTCGACATGCCGGGGCTGGACGGCTATGCCGCGACCGAAAAGCTGCGCGCCGAACGCGACTCGCCGAACCGCAACGTGCTGGTTGCGGGCTACGCGGCGGAACCCAACAGCCTTGCCCGCGTGCTGGCCCGCAGCGCGGGGATGGACGACACCATCGGCAAATCCTCGGGCATGGTGGAGTTGATCCATGCGCTCCAGATGCTCATGGAGAACGGCGACCGACACCATCGGACTCCGAAGTTTGGCGGCTTTGCCGGCAAAACGATTGTGGTCGCGGACGATGACACCTACAGCAGAATGGTCGCCAAGAGCTATCTGGAGCGATGCGGCGCCACCGTCGTGGAGGCGGAAAACGGGCAGGGCGTGCTGGCCCGCCTGCAGGCGGGCGGAACCATCGACGCCGTCGTGCTGGACATGAACATGCCCGGCATGGGCGGCGTGGAAACGGCGGCATGGCTGCGCGAGCGCTCGGACGTGTTCGGCCGGATGCCGATCGTCGCCATGACCGGCTACTCCGACATGGAGGCCGTGCGTTCGTGCCTCGCCGCGGGCATGAACGAGGTGATGATCAAGCCCGTGCGGGTCGGTGCGTTGTACGCCTGTCTCGCGCGGCAGTTCGCACTAGCGAGCGCCTCGCAGGCGCTGGAGCGGGAGGGCGTATCCGCTTCGTCTGCCGCGCGCGCCGGCATGTCTGTGCCCGACGGGCCGGACGATCTGCTCGACGAAGCGCAGCTCGAGGAACTGGCGTCGCTCGATATGCTGGACCAGTCGTTCGTCAACGGGATCGCGCAGATCAGGGTGCTATTGACGCAGTTGCCCGGGCAGGTCCGGGTGCGTGATCGACAAGCGGCGCAGGCGGCGTTGCATCGGCTTTTGGGCGTGAGCGGAAACATCGGCGCGAGAGCGCTGCACGCGTATGTGAAGCAGATCTATCCGCAGGTTCTGGACGGCCAATGGCCGGCGCAGATGGACTGGCCCGAACGCATGGTCGCGCTGGGAGCCCGCTCGGCCGACGCCTTGCAGCGGTATTTCGACACGGCCACGACCACGGCCATACGCGATCAGCGCGACGTAACGAGCGGCGACTGATCCGCGTCCGGGCGCTCCGGCTCCGGCGCGGGCGTCCGGGCCTCGGCTGCGCCGAAGCCCAGCGTGACGGTCGTGCCATCACCCGGCACGGAGTCGATGCGCAGGCTGCCGCCGAACGACCGCATGATGCGGTCGCAGAAGACCATGCCCATGCCATGGCCGCCGTCCTCGGCATGCGTGGTGACGGGATCGCGCAGCAGGCGCGCGCTGACCGCCGGAGCGATGCCGGGCCCGTTGTCGCGAAACCGGATCTGAGGTTCGGCGTCCGTCGACACCTCGATCGTCAGGCGTGGCGCGGCGACGTCGGCCAGCGCGCGCAACGCATTGGCCAGCAGCGAGGACAGCACGAGCGCGACGCAATTGGGCATGACCCGCACGGCAAAATCGGCGTCTGCGTTCACCGTGATCCAGTCGCGCTGGGCGGCGGAAAGCGGATAGGTGTCGAGCACGGCCGCAATCAGCCGCGTGGCGTCGACGTTTCGCGCGCCGTCGCGCGAAAGGGACTGCACGCCGCTGTCGCGGTGCAGGGTGGTCCAGAACGACGAAATCAATGCCAGGCAGTACTGCGTGTTGGACAGCATGGACGCGGCGGCATGAGCGATCCGGTCCTGCTGTTGCGGATCGTTCTCTCCGGCCGGGTCGTTGCCGATCGACTGCGCGAAGAGAGCGATCGTGGCCAGCGGGGTATTGAGCTCGTGAACGAGAAAAGCGAGCGTTTCGTCCATGGCCTGCAATTGCCGGCGGCGCGTTTCGCGCTCCGTGTACCGGGCGATCGCCAGTTGCAACACGTCCTGAACCGTTTTCCTGCGCAACGGTTTTTCGAGGATGCGGAATGCGTTGCCCGTGTTCACGGTCTGCAGCAGCATGTCCTTGTCCGCGTAGGCCGTCACGAGTATGCGCACGATTTGCGGATAGTGCCGCGCCACCTCGTGCAGCAGCGCGTCGCCGTCCCGGACCGGCATGCGGAAGTCGGTGACGAGCACGGCAATTTCCGCGCCGTGTTCGCCGAGGATGGCGAGAGCTTCTTCAACGTCCCGCGCGAGATGCACGGGATGGCGTCCCTCCACGGCACGTGCGAAATGGATACGGGAAATCTCGTCGTCGTCGACGAACAGAACCGAGAGCGGGCGTGGCGTGGCGGAGGTCATCGCGTGATAGTAGCGCAATCCGCCTGTCACCGGCGCGCGTCGCCGGCGTTCCGCCGGTATTCGATACCGGGTGAAACTGGCGCTGTGCGATGCGTTTCGCGTCGACCGTGCCGGCGGTCCTCAGAGCCTCACGACCTCGCCGTCCTCGTGGGGGTCGTCGAGCGCGGAGATGTCGGGCGATTCGAGCATCGGATTGTGATGCAGGATGAGCGCCGCGCCGGCGCCGACCAGGCCCGCGCCCGCGAGGCACAGCAGGCCCGCGCCGAAGCCGCCCGTGCTGTCCTTGATCCAGCCCATCGCGTAGGGGCCGAAGAAGCCCGCGAGATTGCCGAGCGAGTTGACGGCGGCAATGCCGCCGGCGGCGGCCGCGCCGGAGAGGAACGCGGCCGGCAGCGTCCAGATCACGGGCAGGCAGCCGAAGATGCCGAAGCCGGCGATGGAGAGCGCGAGCATCTTCAGGACCGGATTGTCGAGCCCGGCCGAAGCGCCGATGCCGAGCGCCGCAACGGTCAGGGCAATGGCGACGTGGCGCTTGCGCTCGAGCCGCCGGTCCGAATGGCGGCCCCACAGCACCATCGAAATGACGCCGACCGCGTAAGGCAGCGACGTGACGAAGCCGGTCTGCAGATTCGTGAGGCCGAACGACTTGACGATCTGCGGCAGGAAAAAGCTCAGGCCGTAATTGGTTGCGTTCGCCCCGAAATAGATGAGGGCCACGGCGAGCACGCGCGGATTGATCAGCGCCTCCATCACGCTGAACGTATGCACCGCTTCGCGATGGCGGCGCTCCTGCGCCTGGCGCGCGACGAGCCAGTCACGCTCGTCGTCGGCGAGCCAGCGCGCGTCGGCGGGCTTGTCGGTCAGATAAAACAGCACCACGAACGAGAGCACGAGCGCGGGTATCGCTTCGAGCAGATAGACCCACTGCCAGCCCGCCAGGCCCTCTTTGCCGTCCAGCGAGAGCAGCGAGCCCGAAACGGGGGCGCCTATCACCGTCGAGAGCGGAATGGCGGCCATGAAATAGCCCACTACGCGCGCCCGGTATTTCGCGGGAAACCAGAGCGTGAGCAGGAAGATGATGCCGGGGAAGAAGCCGGCCTCGGCGATGCCGAGCAGGATCCGCAAGGCGTAGAACACATGGGCGTTCGAGGCGCCGCTCCAGCTCGCGAGTTGCGGAATGAAAGCCATCGCGCCGGCGATGATGCCCCACGTGAACATGATCCGCGCGATCCACCGCCGCGCGCCGAAGCGTTCCAGCAGCAGGTTGGACGGCACTTCGAAGAAGAAGTAGGCGATGAAGAAGATGCCTGCGCCGAAGCCGAACGCGCTCGCGGAGAGGTCGAGCGCCTTGTTCATCTGCAGGGCGGCGAAACCGACGTTGACCCGATCGAGATAGGCGACGAAGTAGCAAACGATCAGGAACGGCACGAGGCGCGCGCTCACGCGCGTCATGGTGCGGGTTTCGAGCTCCATGGATGTCTCCTCCGGCGGCCGGCCGCGCCCATGCGTCGGTCACGGACCTGTCCGTTTGGTGTGGTAAAAGACTAGTCCGTCACGGCGCGTTGCGAAAGATCGGGGGACATCGGCCCACATAGTGGAACGCGGCGGCGTTCAGAGCATGCGGCGCAGCACGCCGTTGCGCGCAATGAACTGATGCTTGACGACCGCGAGGACGTGGAGTGCGACGAGCGCCGCGAGCAGCGCGCAACTGGCGCGGTGGACGACGAAAAGGGTTTCGGTGAGCGGGCCTTGCGCGAACGGCGTGGGGATTTCGACGAGACCGAAGAACGAATAACCGTTGGGGACCATCAGGAAGCCGCTGGCCAGCGCGGCAAAAATCGTCAGGTACAGCAGAGCGTGCACGAGGTGCGCCACGGCCCGCTGGGCGCGGGGGATGCCGGGCAGCGCGCGCGGCCTGGCTCGCACGAAGGTCCAGCCCAGTCGCAGCGGAAAGAGCGCGATGAGCACCGTCGTGATCGACATGTTCAGTTGCGAGAGCCATTCCCGCCCCGGGCCGGCCGGCAGGTGGGCCAGCGTGTAGCCGGCAATGCTCGCGTAAATGATGCCGGCGGCGAAGATCCAATGAAAAAAGCGCGCAATGACATCGTAACGGTCCGGATCTCCCCCGCGCGGCAGGCGGCGGGCGCGGCTTGCCTCGCTCGTCTCGGGGCCGGTGAGCCGGGCGATTGCGTTGCCGGCGCCGTTCTGGGCAGATCGTACCGCTTGCGGCATGGAGCCTTCCTCGAACAATAAGGGTAATAATGATAATCAAAATCATTTACAAATTTCTTGCACGGGGATGCTTTCTCGCCGCCGTTGTGCTGCCGCTGCCGGCCGCCGCCCAGGTGGCCCAGCCGACGCTGGACAAGATCCGGGACGCAAACTTCATGGCCATTGGCTATCGCGAGGCGTCGGTGCCGTTTTCCTACCTGGACGCACGCAATGACGTGATCGGCTTTTCGCAGGACATCTGCAGCAAGGTGATCGACGCCGTGAAGGCGAAGATCGGCCGGCCCGGCCTGCAGGTGCGCTTCATTCCAGTCACTTCGCAGAACCGCATTCCGCTCGTGCAGAACGGCACGGTGGACCTGGAATGCGGCGTGTCCACCAACGTGAGAGCGCGCCAGACCCAGGTGGCGTTTTCCGATACGTTCTTCATCGCCACCACGCGGCTGCTTACGCGCAAGGATTCGGGCATCCGCGACTTCCCGGACCTCGCGGGCAAGACCGTGCTGACGAACCAGGGCACGACGTCCGAGCGCATCCTGCGCCGCATGAACCAGCAGAAGCACATGGGCATGCGCATCATCAGCGCGAAGGACTATGGCGACGGTCGCGCGGCGCTCGAATCGGGCCGCGCGGCCGCCTACATGATGGACGACGTGTTGCTGGCGGGCACGCGCTCGCTCACGGCGAACCCGTCCGACTGGGTGATCGTGGGCACGCCGCAGTCGTCGGAGGCCTATGGCTTCATGATGCGCAACGGCGATCCGGCGTTCAGGCAGCTCGTGAACGAGACGCTGGGCGGCCTCATGAAAAGCGGCGCCATGGCATCGCTCTATACGAAGTGGTTCGAGAAGCCGGTGCCGCCGAAAGGCATCGACTTCGACTTCCCGATGAGCGCGCAACTGCGCGCGCTGTACGCGGCGCCGAACGATCGGGCGTTCGATTAGCGCGTCTCGCTTCCCGGCACGGCCAGGACCGTTCCGGGTCTTTCCGGGCCTGTCAGGCGGCGGCGCGTGCGAACCATGAGATGATCGCGTTCCTGGCGCAGCGGAGTGGCGGCGCCGGGCGGCGATGACTTCGACCCGGCACGGACCGGGTTCGGGCCCGATCGGGGATCGCCGCAATCGATCGAGACAACGAACAGGCTGGACTGGTCATCGAGGCCAGGCAGGCCCAGGCAGGCAGAAGGGAGCGAATATGGAAGGGGCCAGCAGCACAGTGGTGATCGTCGGGGCGGGGCATGCGGGCGGCAACGCCGCGGCGCTCCTGCGGCAATACGGCTTCGAAGGGCGGATCGTGCTGATGGGCGCCGAGCCCGTGCCGCCCTATCATCGTCCGCCGCTCAGCAAGGCCTATCTGAAGGGCGAGGCCGACGTCGAGCGGCTCTGGCTCAAGCCGCGCGCGTTCTACGACGACAACCGCATCGAGCTGGCGCTCGGCGCGGCGGCACAGACGCTCGACCGCGCGGGCAAGACGATCGCGCTCGCCGACGGCAGCGCGCTCGCGTACGACAAGCTCATTCTCGCGACGGGTTCGGTGCCGCGCGCGCTGGCGATTCCCGGTCACGACCTGCACGGCGTGGTGGCGCTGCGTTCGCTCGCCGACGCCGACGTGCTGCGCGAGCGCGTGCAGCCCGGCGAGAAACTCGTGGTGATCGGCGCGGGCTACATCGGCCTTGAAGCGGCGGCGGCAGCGCGCCAGCTCGGCCATGACGTGACGGTGCTCGAAGCGGCGCCGCGCGTGCTCGGGCGCGTGACGGGCGAGACGGTTTCGGCGTTCTATGCGAACGAGCATCGTGCGCAAGGCGTCGACCTGCGGCTCGGCGCGCGCATCGAGGCGCTGGTGGGCGAGGGCGGGAAGCTCACGGGCGTGAAGCTGGCGAGCGGCGAGGTCGTGCCGGCCACGCTCGCGCTCGTCGGAATCGGCATCGCGCCGAACGTGACGCTCGCGCAGCAGGCGGGCCTCGTCTGCGAGAACGGCGTGCAGGTGGACGACGACGCGCGCACCGCCGATCCGGACATCTACGCCATCGGCGACTGCGCGAGCCGGCCGCTCTCGCACTACGGCCGCACGGGGCGGCTCGAAAGCGTGCACAACGCCGTCGAACAAGCGAAGCTAGCGGCGGCGTCCATCGTGGGCAAGGCGCGCCCGGCATGCGACGCGCCGTGGTTCTGGTCGGATCAGTACGATCTCAAGCTGCAGACGGTCGGCCTCCTCGAAGGCTACGACGAGACGGTCGTGCGCGGCGACCCGGCGGCGCGGCGTTTCGCGGTTTACTACCTGAAGAACCGTGTGCTGCTCGCGGTCGATGCCGTCGGTTCGATGCCCGATTTCCTCTGCGGCAAGAAGCTCGTGGGCTCGGGCAAGACGCTCGACGTGGACGCGTTGCGCGATCCGGCTACCGATATCGGCAAGTTCGCGGCGGCAGCGCTGGCGTGAGCGGGCAGGCCGGGCCCAGGAGACATGGCCCGGTCGCTTCTAACGGGTGAAACTGACTTGTTCAACTGGTCATAATCGGCTAGCATAATGACTATGGTCACATGACTATGGGGAAATCATGGAGGGCAAGCAGGTCTCGAAGTCCGAATTCAAGGCAAAGGCGCTGGAATTCTTCCGGCAGGTCGAGGCGTCCGGCGAGAGCGTGGTCGTGACCGATCACGGCAAGCCGGCGCTGGAAATCCGGCCATACCGCGGCAGCGACCGCCACCCGCTCGACGTGCTGCGCGGTTCGGTCGTTCGCTACGTCGATCCCACGGCGCCGGTGGATGTGGCGTGGGAGGCCGCGGAGTGATCGTTCTGGATACGCATGTTCTGGTCTGGTGGGTCAACGGCGACAACTTGCTGAGTCCGAAAGCGCGGCGGGCGATCGAGCGCGAGCTGGATGGCGGTCAGATCGTGATCTCGTCCCTATCCGCGTGGGAGATTGCCATGCTTGTGGAGCGCGAGAAGCTCGTGCTCTCGATGGACGTCGATAGCTGGCTGGGCACGGTCGCGCAAATCGACGCGGTACATTTCATTCCCGTGGACGTTGAAATTGGCCTGAAGTCCGTGGCGCTGCCGGGTGAATTTCACAAGGACCCGGCCGATCGCATGATCGTGGCAACGGCGCGCAGACTGGCCGCTCCGCTCGTGACGCGCGACGAAAAAATCCTTGCGTACAAGCATGTCAAGACCATCTGGTAACGGGGCGAGAGCAGGCGGCGTGGCCCCGCTTTCCGCTCCGTCGTTGCTCTCCGTTTCTTCGCCGGCCCCGCGCAGGAGCCCCGCTTGAGCGCGCGCGAACTCCCCACCGGACTGATGCTCGTGCATGGCAATCAGCCCGAGCGCCTGCGCGACCTGATCGTGCAATGGATCCGCGAGAACCCGATCGGGCCGCTCGAAAAAGAAGTGATGCTCGTGCAGAGCAACGGCATCGCGCAGTGGCTCAAGCTCGCCTTCGCCGCGGACCCGGCCGAGGGCGGCTGCGGCATCGCGGCCGCCCTCGAAATGTCGCTGCCCTCGCGCTTTCTCTGGCAGGCCTATCGCGCGGTGCTGGGTCCGGACGCCGTGCCGGCCGTTTCCCCCTTCGACAAGTCGCGGCTCACCTGGCGGCTCATGCGCCTCCTGCCGGCGCTGCTCGACGAGCCGGGCTACGCGCCGCTCAAGCGCTTCATGGCGCGCGACGACGACCAGAAGAAACGCTTTCAGCTTGCCGAGCGCGTGGCCGATCTGTTCGACCAATACCAGGTCTATCGCGCCGACTGGCTCGCCGCATGGGCCGCACACGAGGACGTGCTGATCGACGCGCGCAGCCAGCGCACGCCGCTGCCCGACGACGCGCGCTGGCAGGCGGCGCTGTGGCGCGCGCTGCTCGACGATGTCGGCGCTGGAGCGCCGGGCGTGGTGGGTGTGGTGGGTGTGGCGGGCGAGGCGGGCGTGGCGGGCGTGGCGGGCGTGGCGGGCGAGGTCGACGCGCGGCGCACGGGCCGCGCGGCCGTGCACGAGGCCTTCATGCCGGTCGCGCAAGACTGGCGTGAGGGCGATGCGAGGCCTCGTGGACTGCCGCGCCGCCTCGTTGTATTCGGCATTTCAAGCCTGCCGCGCCAGTCGGTGGAGGTGCTCGCCGCGCTCGCGCGCTGGACCCAGGTGCTGATGTGCGTGCACAACCCGTGCATGCACTACTGGGCCGATATCGTCGCCGACAAGGACCTGCTGCGCGCAAGCCACGCGCGCCAGCGGCGCCGCCCGAACGCGCCCGCCGCGCTCGACGAGTCGGTGCTGCATCTGCACGCCCAGCCGTTGCTGGCGGCATGGGGCAAGCAGGGCCGCGACTTCATCGGCCTGCTCGACGAGTACGACAGCGACGAGGCGCGCGCGAGCTATGCCGCGCATTTCACGCGCATCGGCCAGCGCATCGACCTGTTCGACGGCGCCGACCCGCTCAGCTTGCTGCAGCAGTTGCAGGACGATATCCGCGACCTGCGGCCGCTTGGCGAGACGCAAACGCACTGGGACGAAGTCGATCCCGAAGCCGACGAATCGATCCGCTTTCACGTCGCGCACAGCGCGCAGCGCGAGGTGGAAATCCTGCACGACCGGCTGCTCGCCGCGTTCGCCGCCGACCCGACGCTGCGGCCGCGCGACGTGATCGTGATGGTGCCGGACATCGAGGTCTATACGCCGCACATCCAGGCCGTGTTCGGGCTTTCCGATGCCGACGATCCGCGCCATATCCCGTTCAGCATCGCCGACCGCGCGCAGCGCGCGTTCGATCCGCTGATTGGCGCGCTGGAGATGCTGCTCGCGCTGCCGTATGCGCGCGTGAGCGTGAGCGACGTGCTCGACCTGCTCGAAGTGCCCGCGGTGCGCGCGCGCTTCGGCATCGACGTCGAGGACTTGCCGACGCTGCACAACTGGATCGACGGCGCGAACATCCGCTGGGGCCTGCACGCGGAGCAGCGCGCGAGCCTCGGCCTGCCGCCGGCCGAGGAACCTGGCGCGCCGAATAGCTGGGCCTTCGGGCTGCGGCGCATGCTGCTCGGCTACGCCGTTGGCGACCGTGCGGGTGCCTGGCGCGGCATCGAACCGTATGCGCAGATCGGCGGTCTCGACGCCGCGCTGCTCGGCCCGCTCACGCGCCTCGTGGACGCGCTCGATGCCGCCTGGCAGACGCTGCGCGAGCCCGCGACGGTCGAGGTCTGGTGCGAGCGGCTGCGCGCGCTCAAGACGACTTTCTTCGACGCGGGCGACGGCGAGGACGCCTACACGCTGGAGCGTCTCGACGCCGCGCTCGAAACGTGGCGCGACGCCTGCGCCGAAGCCCGGCTCGCAGACCCGCTGCCGCTCGCGATCGTGGCCGAAAACTGGCTGGGCGTGCTCGAGGGCGGCGGCCTGCAGCAGCGCTTCTTCGCGGGCGCCGTGACCTTCGCGACGCTGATGCCGATGCGCGCGATCCCGTTTCGCCACGTCTGTCTGCTGGGCATGAACGACGGCGACTATCCGCGCAGCCGCACGCCGCTCGACTTCGACCTTATGCGCCGCGACTATCGTCCGGGCGATCGCTCGCGCCGCGAGGACGACCGCTATCTGTTTCTCGAAGCCTTGCTTTCGGCGCGCGACCATCTGCATGTTTCGTGGATCGGGCGCAGCGTGACCGACAACACGGAGCGGCCGCCCTCGGTGCTGGTGGCGCAGTTGCGCGATCATCTGAAGGCGGGCTGGCGGCTGGCGGGCGCGAAGTCCGGCGAGCCCGATGCGCTGCTGGATGCCCTGACGATCGAGCATCGCCTGCAGCCGTTCAGCGCCGACTATTTCCCGGCGCGGGGCCACGTCTCGCGCCTCTATACCTACGCGCACGAGTGGAGCCGGCCCGCGCCGCTGCCGCGCGCAGCCATGGAGGCGAGCGTGCCCGCGCTGGCGCCGGCCGAGCGCGACGAGCCGCTCACGATAGGGGAACTGGCCGAATTCCTGCGCGATCCGGTGCGCAGCTTCTTTCGCCAGCGCCTGCGCGTGGCGCTGGAGACCACGGACGCGGCGAGCGAGAACCACGAGCCGTTCGACGTGGACGCGCTGAAGGCCTGGCAACTGCAGGGCGAGTTGATCCGCGCGCAGGTGGCGGCGATGGAGCGTGGCGAGGCCGATCTCGAACCCGCGGCGCTCGCGCGACTGGAGCGCATGCATCGCGGCGGCGATCTGGTGACGGGCGGCTTCGGCGAGGTGATCGGCGAGGAACTGCTCCAGCCGATGGCGGAGCTCTTCACGGAATACCGCAAGGCGCTGGCGCGTTGGCCCGAGCCGCTCGAACATCACTATGAGGTGCGCCTCGATGCGGGCGAACGCGGTCGCAACCTCGCGCTTGCCGACTGGCTCGACGACTTGCGCGCGGGACCGGACGGCTCGCACGGCCGCGTGATCCTCGACGCGGGCACGCTCGTGAAGGACAACAAGTATCGCGGCGACCGGCTCGTGGCGTACTGGGTCGCGCACGTTGCCGCGCAACTGGCCGCGGGCGAGGTGACGACCGTCATCGTGAGCAAGGTCGGCGTGGCCGAGTTCGCGCCGGTTGCGCCCGAACTCGCGCGCGACTATCTGATCGCCCTGATGCGCGCCTGGGACGAAGGCACGCGCAGGCCGTTGCCGTTGGCGCTCAAGACGGCATTCGCGTGGCTGCGCAGGCTGCCCGAGGCCTTCGACGGCAGCCGGAGCGCGGTGCCGCCGGAAGCCTGGGAGGCTGCGCGCGCCGCGTTCGAGGGCGCCGTGCACGCGCGGGGCGAGCGCGAGACGAACCCCTATCTGCGTCGCGCGTTCCCCGACTTCGACACACTCGCCGCCCAAGACGAGTTCATCGCGCTGGCGGCCTCGCTGCTGCTGCCCGTGCAGCGCGCGCCGCTGGCCGGCTCGCGCGCGAGGCGCGGAAGCGGCGGGAGCGTGGGGGGCGACGAGAGCGGCAAGCAGACAAAGGCCCCGGCAGGAGAGACCGCATGAGCCCGGCAACCGACATCGCCGCCGGCGTGCAGGACCTCAAGCCCTTGCGCTTTCCGCTGTCCGGCAGCCGCCTGATCGAGGCGAGCGCGGGCACCGGCAAGACCTTCACGATCGCTATGCTCTACGTGCGCCTCGTGCTCGGCCACGGCGAAGACCTGGCCACGGACGAGGGCGCGCGCGCGTTCACGCCGCCCGAGATTCTCGTCGTCACATTCACGGACGCGGCAACCAAGGAACTGCGCGAACGGATCCGCGCGCGGCTCGCCGAAGCGGCCCAGGTTTTCCGCGCGGACCCGGACGAGGAGGCATTTGACGAAGGAGGCGGCGACCTCCTGCACGAACTGCGCGACAGCTACGCGCGCGAACAGTGGCCCGCCTGCGCACGCCGGCTGGAACTGGCGGCGGAATGGATGGACGAGTCGGCCGTTTCGACGATCCACGGCTGGTGCAACCGCATGCTGAGCGAGCACGCGTTCGACAGCGACAGCCTCTTTTCGCAGACGCTCGAAACCGACCAGACCGAACTGCGAGCGGAGGTGGTGCGCGACTACTGGCGCACGTTCATGGCGCCGCTCGATGCACAGTGCGCGCAGGAGGTGCGCGCGTGGTTCGCGAGCCCGGACGCGCTGCAGCCAGCCATACGCGGCCTGCTGGCGCACGCGGACCTGCTGCCCGATGCGCCGGAACCCGTTGCGGCACTGCTCGAAGCCCGCACGCAGGCGCGCACGGCCCTCGATGCACTGAAGGCGCCGTGGCGCGAGTGGATCGACGAGGTGAAGGCGTTGCTCGACGCGGCGCGTGCGAAGAACCAGTTCGACGCGCGCAAACTGAACACGCGCAACTGCGAGACGTGGATCGAGAAACTGCGGACCTGGGCGCACGATCCCGACATCGAGCATCCGGGTTTCGACGAAAAGGCCGCCGTGTGGACGCGCCTCACGCCCGCAGGCCTCGCGGAGATCTGGAAGCCGGGCAGCGCGCCGCCCGCGCATCCGGCCTTCGCGGCGATGGAAACGCTGCGCGAAGCGCTCGCCTCGCGCCCCGACGCGCGCGAGGCGCTGCTCTGTCATGCGGCGCGCTGGGTCGCGCGGCGCTTCGAGGAAGAGCAGGCGCGCCGCTCGCAGATGGGCTTCGACGATCTGCTCACACGCCTGCTTGCGGCCCTGAAGCAGGAGAACGGCCCGCGCCTCGCGGAAATCATCCGCCGGCAATACCCGGTGGCGCTCATCGACGAGTTCCAGGACACCGACCCGGTGCAGTACGAGATCTTCGACCGGGTCTATCGCATCGGGGAAAACGATCCGGGGACGGCGATCGTCCTGATCGGCGATCCGAAGCAGGCCATCTATGCGTTCCGCGGCGCCGACATCTATACCTACCTGCGCGCGCGGCGTGCATGCGAAGGGCGGCTCTACACGCTCAAGAAGAACTTCCGTTCGACGCGTGCGATGGTGGCGGCGGTCAATCGCTGCTTCGACGCCGCCGAGCAACGGCGCGAAGGCAGCGGTGCGTTTTTGTTTCGCAATGCAGAGGAAAACCACAACGCGCTGCCGTTCGTCGAAGCCGAGGCGAACGGCTTGCCCGAAACCTTCGTGGCGGATGGCGTCGACCCTGCCGCATTGAACGTCTGGTGGTTGCCGCCGGCGGACGACGGCAAGCCGCTCGGCAAGACGGCCTACTTTGCCGCCATGGCGCAGAGCTGCGCGAGCGGCATGGTGCGCCTGCTCAACCTCGGGCAGGCGGGGGCGGCGGGCTTTGCGGGAGAGCGCGGCTTGCGGGCCCTGCAGCCTTCCGACATGGCGGTGCTCGTGAACAACCGCGGTGAGGCGCAAGCGATCCGCGAGGCGCTCGCCGCGCGCGGCGTGCGCAGCGTGTATCTCTCCGACCGCGATTCCGTGTACCAGACGCCAGAAGCCGAGGATCTGCGCTACTGGCTGGCCGCCTGCGCCGAGCCCGACGACGGGCGCCTCGTGCGCACGGCGCTCGCGAGTTCGGTGCTGGGCCTTCGCTGGGACGAGCTCGACGCGCTTTCCCGCGACGAAATCGCCTGGGAGGCGCGCGTGCTGCAGTTTCGCGGCTATCGCGACTGCTGGCGCAGAAAGGGCGTGCTGCCGATGCTGCGGCGCCTGCTCAACGACTTCCACGTGCCGCAGCGGTTGCTGGCCGAGGCCGGCCACGGCGAGCGCGCGCTCACGAACTTGCTGCACCTCGCCGAACTGCTCCAGCAAGCCAGCACGCAGCTCGACGGCGAGCATGCGCTGATCCGCTATCTCGACGAGCAGCGCGAGGACGAAAGCGCGGGGGGCGGCGGGGACGCGCGCCAACTGCGGCTGGAGAGCGATGCCGCGCTCGTGCAGGTGGTCACGATCCACAAGTCGAAGGGGCTCGAATATCCGCTGGTGTTCCTGCCGTTCGCGTGCGCGTACCGCGCGGTCAAGCCCGACGACGTGCCCTTCAAGTGGCACGATGAAAGCGGCGCGTTGCGCGTGATGCTCGAAGCCGATGCGCACGTGCTGCATCAAGCCGATCGCGAACGTCTCGGCGAGGACCTGCGCAAGCTCTATGTGGCGCTCACGCGCGCGCGCTACGCGACGTGGGTGGGCTATGCGCCGCTGGCGGGCGTGGAGGCGAGCGCATTCGGTTATCTGGCGGGCGGCGGCGCGCCGCTGCCGGCCGAGGAAACCGGGGCGCGGCTGGAAGCGCTGCGCGGCGCCTGCGAGGATATCGAGGTCGCGCCTGCACCGGAACCTCAGAGCGAAATCTTCGCCATGCGCGGGCCCGCGGCGGAGCGCGGGCCCGCGCGCGTATTTCCCATGCGCGAGCGGGAACGCTGGTGGATCGCGAGCTATTCGAGCCTGAAGACGGTGGAAGCGGCCCCGGGCGCGGCACCCGGCACGGACGGGAGCGATGGCGCGCGCGCAGCGCCCGACACGCGCGGCGAGGACGTGTTCCTCGAACTGCTCGAAGCAGGCGCGCCGCCGGATGAAGAGGCGGACTTCGCGCCGGCCGCTGCACCGGTTATCGCGCCCGCAGGCGACACCTTGCACGGCTTCGAGCGAGGCGCGGATGCCGGCAGCTTCCTGCACGACTTGATGGAATGGGCGGCGAACGAAGGTTTTTCCGTAATTGCACAGGATCCCGAAGCAGTGCACGACCAGGTCGCGCGCCGCTGCAACGTGCGCGGCTGGTCGCGCTGGATCGAGCCGCTCACGCAATGGCTGCTGCATCTGGTCAGGACGCCATTGCATCTGCCGCCGCGGGAGAGCGGGAGCGTGACGCCGGTCACGTTCGAGAAGCTGGACGCGTACATGGCCGAAATGGAGTTCTGGGTGGCGGCGCATCGCGTGGATACGCTGGCGCTCGATGCGCTCGTGACCGCGATGACGCTCGACGGCGCAGCGCGTCCCGCGCTGGATGCCGCGCGCCTGAACGGCATGCTCAAGGGCTTCATGGACCTCGTCTTCGAGCACGAGGGCCGCTACTACGTGGCCGACTACAAATCGAACTGGCTCGGTCCCGACGATGCCGCCTACACGGCGGAACGCATGCGCGCGCAGATTCTGCATTCGCGCTATGAACTGCAGTACGTGCTGTATCTGTTCGCGCTGCACCGGCTGCTGCGGGCCCGGCTGCCCGATTACGACTATGACCGACATGTGGGCGGCGCGGTGTATCTCTTCCTGCGCGGCGCCCATGCGCCGGGACAGGGGCTGCATTTCGAGCGGCCGCCGCGCGAGCTGATCGAGCGGCTCGACGCGCTCTTTGCACAGCATGACGCCGTAGAGGATGTGGCATGACGAAGCGACGCACGAAAGACACCATCGGCGTCACCGGCGACCTGTTCGCGCAGCTCGAACTGGAGGATGCCGCGAACCTCGCGCCGCCGCCGGCCGCCGGCCATGAAGGTAGCGCCGGCACCGCGGCGCGCGCGCATGCGGCGCGAG
This sequence comes from Paraburkholderia sp. AV2, assembly GCF_054968425.1. Lineage (NCBI taxonomy): Bacteria > Pseudomonadati > Pseudomonadota > Betaproteobacteria > Burkholderiales > Burkholderiaceae > Paraburkholderia > Paraburkholderia sp. AV2. The sequence continues at coordinate 70,884 of NZ_JBANLK010000025.1, read as the reverse complement.
AATCGACGGCCCGGATGCTGGAGGTGCTCGAGGGCTGGGTCGAGCGCGGCTGGCTTCGCTCGCTCGACGGCGCGTTCGTGCGCTTTCTGCGGACCGAGGCGCCCGAGGCGACGCCGCTCCTGCTGCTGGCCGCCGCGCTCGCGAGTCACCAGCTTGGGCGCGGGCACGTTTGCCTCGACCTGCAGGCGACGCTCGACGATCCCGCGTTCGCGCTTTCGCTGCCGCCAGACGGTCCGCAGCCGGCCGGGGCCGAGCTGCCGCCGTCGCCGGCCGAGATACTCGCGGGCGTAACGCTCGCGCAGTGGTGCGAGGCGCTGGGCGTTGCCGGCGTGGTGGACACGGAGGGCGTTTCCGGCGGTGATACTCCGCTCGTGATGACGGGCACGCGCCTCTACTTGCGGCGCTATTGGCAGTACGAACAGGACGTGCGCGTGGGCATCGAGAAACGGCTCGCACGCGGTGCGCAACTCGAAGCCGCCTTGCCTCCCGGCGCGGCCCGCACGGCGCTCGATGCCTTGTTCGGGCCGCGCGATGGCGAGCAGGCGGCGCGCCGCGCGGACTGGCAGAAGCTCGCCTGCGCGCTCGCGGCCCGTAGCGCGTTCAGCATCGTCACGGGCGGCCCCGGCACCGGCAAGACCACGACCGTCGTGAGGCTGCTCGCGCTGCTGCAGACGCTCGCGCTGGGCGCAGCGAACGCGCGGCCACTGCGCATCCGCCTCGCGGCGCCCACGGGCAAGGCCGCGGCGCGGCTCAACGAATCGATCGCGGGCGCCGTGGAGCGGTTGCCATTCGCGGCGCTACCCAATGGCGAAGCGCTGCGCGCGGCCATCCCCAAGGTGGTCGCGACGCTGCACCGCGTATTGGGCACGCGGCCCGGCACGCGGCGCTTTCGCCACGACGCCGCCAATCCGCTGCCTGTCGACGTGCTCGTGATCGACGAGGCGTCGATGGTCGATCTGGAGATGATGGCCGCCGTGCTCGACGCGCTGCCGCCGGGCGCGCGCCTCATCCTGCTCGGCGACAAGGACCAGCTGGCGTCGGTGGAGGCGGGCGCGGTGCTCGGCGAGCTGTGCGACCGTGCCCGCGAAGGCCACTACACCGAGGCCACGCGCACCTGGCTCGAAGCGGCCACAGGCGAGCGCATCGACGCCGCCATGCTCGACGCGCAGGGTCTGCCGCTCGACCAGGCCGTGGCGATGCTGCGCGAGAGCCATCGCTTCGCGGCCGACAGCGGCATCGGCGCACTGGCGGAACTCGTCAACGTGGGCGATGCGGTGGGCGTTGCGAAGGTCTGGTCACGCGGCTATGCCGATCTGGCGCGCCTCGCCTGCTCGACGGCCGACGACGGATCGTTCGCCGCGCTGATCGTCGACGGTCTCGCCGGGGATCGCGCGGCGGCGCCCGACGCGCGGCGGCGCGGCTATCGCCGCTATCTGGAGACGATGTGCGCCACGCAGCCCGCGCCCGGCGCCTCGCCCGAGGCGCTTGCGCAATGGGCCGCGGGCGTGCTGAAGGCGCATGGCGAGTTTCAACTGTTGTGCGCCCTGCGGCGCGGCGCGTGGGGTGTCGAAGGGCTCAACCGGCGCGTTGCGCGCTTGTTGCAGGCGCAGAATCTGATCGATCCGCGCGGCGACTGGTACGCCGGGCGGCCTGTGCTCGTCACGCACAACGACTACGAACTGGGGCTCATGAACGGCGACATCGGCATTGCGCTCGCGCTGCCGGTGGAGGCCGGCGCGCAGCCCGTGCTGCGCGTGGCGTTCCCGGCCGGCGACGGAGCGGGCAGCGTGAAATGGGTGTCGCCGAGCCGGCTGCAGGGCGTGGAAACGGTATTCGCGCTGACCGTGCACAAGTCGCAGGGCTCGGAGTTCGCGCACGCGGCGCTCGTGCTGCCCGACACGTACAGTCCGATCCTCACGCGCGAGCTCGTGTACACCGGCATTACGCGCGCGCGGACGTTCTTTACGCTCGCGGTGCCCGAAGGCCGGTCGGTGCTGGAGCGCGCGGTGCACGCGAAGGTGCGGCGCGCGAGCGGCCTGCTGGCGGGGCTCGCGCGCGATGCGGCTGGCGGGGCCGGCGCGGTCGGCGCTTAGCGAGGTTTATCGTGCGGCGCACGCGTCTGGCGAGGGAGGAGAGCGTGGAGGCGGCACGCAGCGAAGAAAACGGCGAGACGGCCCCGAACGGGCCGGGCGGGGCGCGGCGGCTCCCGCCGCGACGCCGTGGCGGATGGCGCGCGCTGGCCGTCTGGGGCCCAGGCGTTCTCGCCGCGCTGGCGGATACCGATGCCGGCAATGTCGTCACGGCGGCGCAGAGCGGCGAGCAGTGGGGCTACCGTCTGATGCCGTTGCTGTTACTGCTGACCCCGGCGCTCTACATGGTGCAGGAGCTGACCGTGCGCCTCGGCATCTACACGGGGCGCGGCCACGGCGAGCTGATTCGCGAGCGCTTCGGTACCCGCTGGGCCGTGCTGTCGATGACCGGCCTCGCCGTCTCGACGATCGGCTCGCTGATCACGGAGTTCACCGCCGTGGCCGGCGTGGGCGAGATGGTCGGGCTCGCGCGCGAGCAGACCCTGCCGATTGCCGCTGCGCTGTTGTTCTGCGTGGTTCTGAGCGGCACGTGGCGGCGCATCGAACGCGTCGCACTCCTGATCGGTTTGTGCGAGCTCGTGTTCTTCTATATCGCGTGGGCCGCGCATCCGCATCCCGCCACCGTCGTGCGCCATGCGACCGACTGGCCGCTCGGCAATCGCGCCTTTCTGTGGTCGGCCGCGGGCCTGATCGGCGCCGTCTTCAATCCGTGGATGATCTTCTATCAGCAGGCGGCTGTTGCGCCCCGGCATCGGCAGTGGGACGACTACCGCGCCGAGCGCCGCGATACGGCGGTCGGTGCCGTGCTGACCCAATTGTTGACGACGGCCGTGCTCGTGGCGAGCGCGGCCATCGTCCTCGAACTCCATGCCGCTCCGCGGCTGGAAACGATCGGCGACATCAGTGCGATGCTGAGCTCGACGCTCGGCACCGAGGTGGGCGGCCTGCTGTTCGGCGTCGGCGTGCTGGGCGCTTCGATGGTAGCGGCCATCGTGGCATCGCTCGCGCTGGCCGGGGGCGTCGACGAATGGGCCGTGGGTAGCGGCGACGGCAACGGCAACGCGCGCGGCGGCAGGCTCGATCGCTGGTTCGTCTGCACCTACGCAACCTGCGTGGCTGGCAGCGCCGTGCTGGTCTGGCTCGTGCCCGACCTCGTTTCGCTGACCGTCGCCCTTCAGGTCGTCAACACGCTGATGCTGCCGCTCGTGATGGGCCTCTTGATCGCGCTGGCGGTTACGGTGCTGCCGCGACGGTTGCGCCCGCGCGGCGCGTATCTGTTCGCCCTCGTCGCGATCCTGCTACTCGTCACCGTGTTGGGCGTGGTTTGCGCCGTCGCCGGCGCGTTCTGAGTGCGCGCCCGCAGCTAACCTTCGAATAGTTCGACGTGTTCGTCGAACACGCGCTGCTGGCGCAGCAGCGCGTCGTCGAGATGCGCGAGCAGCGCACGTTCCGCCGCATCGGGATCGTGCCGGAGCAGCGCTTCGAGCACGCGCTGGTGCTGCGCCAGCGTCATCGCGCCCTCTTCGGGTTCGCGCGCCGTTACGTAGCGCACGCGGTCGATAGGCGCCCGCACGAGTTCGATCAACTGCAGCACCTTGGGCAGCCGCGCAGCCGCGCCCACCGTCGCGTGAAATCGGTTGTCCTGACGAATGGCCTCCACCGGATCGCAGCGATCGATGGCGCGCCGGTGCACCTCATGAATGTCGTGCAGGGTGTCGAGTTCGCGCGCCGTGATCAGTTCCGCCGCGCGACGGATGCTCGCGCTTTCGAGCACGCGCCGGATCAGCGCCCCTTCCGCGAACTGCTCGCGCCGTACCGGCGCGACGAACGTGCCCGATTGCGCCGCGATCGTCACGAGTTCCTCCCGGGCGAGCTGCTGCAACGCCTCGCGCACGGGCGTGCGCGAGATCCCCAGCGTTTCGCTCAACGCGCGTTCGAAGATCACGTCGGCGGGCAGGACGGCCATCGTCACGATCGCTTCGCGCAGCAAACGGTAGATCTGTGCGGAGAGCGGCTGCGCGCGATCGAGCGAGGTGGGGTCGGGCAGCACGCGGGCGATGAATTGCCCGGGATCGTTGCGGTCGGTTTTCATGAGCCAGGAAAGGGTAGCCAAATCGGGATTTCATTCTACGGGCTGGCCGCCGGAAGTCTGGCCAGAAGTCGGGTGACAGGCGGGCATGAACGCGCCCTGGGGTAATACCGTAGCTGCGGCGGCACAAAAAAGTCCTCACATGCGATCGTTCAACTAGTATATTAGTTAGCCGAAACAGACCACAAGGAGACAGCAAGTGCGTTCGTACCTGGCTTCTGCAGTTCTCGGATTTTGCCTCGTGACTGCCGGCGCTGCCCATGCGCAGGCGGCGGCCGGCGGCAGCACCGCGGCGATGAAGATCGCGCTTTCCAACAACTACGCCGGCAACAGTTGGCGGCAGACCATGCTCAAGAGCTGGTCCGAGGTGGCCGACCCGGCCGTCAAGGCCGGCATCGTTGCGGCGGCGCCCACGTTCACGACGGCCGAGAACCAGGCCACCGAGCAGGCGCAGCAGATCCAGAACCTCATCCTGCAGGGCTACAAGGCGATCGCGATCGACGCCGCCTCGCCCACCGCGCTCAACGGCGTGATCAAGCAGGCGTGCGCGGCGGGCGTCACCGTCGTCACGTTCGACGGCATTGCAACGGAGCCGTGCGCGTACCGCATCGCGGTCGACTTTCACCAGCTCGGCGCGATGCAGATCGACTACATGGCGAAGCGCCTGAACGGCCAGGGCAATTTGCTCGAAATCCGCGGCCTCGCCGGCGTGTCCGTGGACGACGAGATTCATCGCGGCATTACCGACGAAATCAAGAAATATCCGGGCCTGAAGATCGTCGGCTCGGTGCACGGCGACTGGACGCAGACGGTCGCGCAGAAGCAGGTGGCCGGCATCCTGCCCACGCTGCCGAAGATCGACGGCGTGGTCACCCAGGGCGGCGACGGCCTGGGCACCGCGAATGCGATCAAGGCGGCGGGCCGCCCGACGCCGATCATCATCCTCGGCAATCGCCAGGAGGAGCTCGCGTGGTGGGCGCAGCAGCGCAAGAACGGCGGCTACGAGACGCTCTCCGTGACGATCCCGCCGGGTGCCGCGACGTTCGCGTTCTGGGTCACGCAGCAACTGCTCGCGGGCAAGAAGCTGCCGCACGATATCCAGATGCCGCTTATGTCCGTCACCTCCGACCAGCTCGACGCCGTGCTCGCGAAAACGCCGCCGGGCGGCATCGCCAACAAGCTGTACAGCCTGGACGAGGTCGTGAAGATCGTCGACGCGAAGTAGTCAGGAGAACGGATTGACCGACTCTCATGATGCCGAGCGGGATCTGGCGCCGGGCGCGGCACCGGCGCTGATCGGGCTGCGCGGCATCGGCAAGACCTTTGGCCGGGTGAAGGCGCTGGCCGATATCCGCTTCGAATTTCGCGCAGGAGAATGCGTGGGCATTGCCGGCCATAACGGCGCGGGCAAGTCCACGTTGATGGCCGTGCTGACCGGCGTGTTCCAGCCCGACGAAGGCGCGATGACGATCGAGGGCCGCGAGGTGTCGGGCTACGATCCGAACGTGGCGCGGGCGGCCGGGGTGCGCTGCGTGTTCCAGGAGCTCTCGCTGTGCGCGAACCTGAGCGTCGCCGAGAACATGCCGATCGTGCATCCCGAACTGAGCGGGCACGACTGGCGGCGCCGCGCGACGCGCCTGATGCTCGAACAGCTCGACGCGATCTTTCCGGGCCACGGCCTGAAGGGGCACGAGCTGATCGCGGACCTCACGCTCACGCAGCGGCAGATGGTGGAGATTGTGCGTGCGTTTACGGTCGTGCGCGATCCCGTGAAGCTCGTGATTCTCGACGAGCCGACCTCGAGTCTCGATGCGCATACCGCCGCGCAACTGCTGGCCTTCATCGGACGCGCCAGCGAGCGCGGCATCGCGACGATCCTGATCAGCCATATGCTGGGCGAAATCGTGCAGGCGGCGCAGCGCGTGCTGGTGATGCGCGATGGTCGCGTGGCCGCCGTCTTGCCGCGCGAGGCGATTACGCAGGACGCGATCATCCGCGCGATGGGCCAGGACCTGCACGTCGAGGCGGCAGGGGCGCAGCGCCGCGAAGCGGATCGCGACGGCGCGCGCGGGCAATCGGGCTACCGCTGGGCGCTCGGGTCCGGTGCGCAGGCGCAGATCGACGCGCCGCGCGGTGAAGTGATCGGCTTCGCGGGACTCGCGGGGCAGGGGCAGAGCGAGGCCCTGCTGACGATTTACGAAGCGGCCACGAAGGGCCGCGAGCGGGTGGCCTTCGTGGCCGGCGACCGTCCGCGCGACGGCGTGTTTCCGTTGTGGTCGATCGCCCAGAATCTCGACATCCGCTCGCTGCTCGACCGGCGCCGCGACGCGGACGGCGGGGGCAGGGCGCCGCTTTCGTTGTTTCCGCGCGTGATCGACCGGCGTGCGGCGCGCTCGCTCGCCAACACCTGGACAGAACGCATCGGCATACGCGGCGCGCCACTGAGCGCCGGCATCCTTTCGCTGTCCGGCGGCAATCAGCAGAAGGTGCTGTTCGCCCGCGCGCTGGCCTCCGACGCGCAACTGATCCTGATGGACGACCCCACGCGCGGCGTCGATATCGGCACGAAGCACGAGCTCTACCGGCTCGTGCGCGAGGAGGCGGCGCGCGGCCGCACGTTCATCTGGTACACCACCGAAAACGACGAGTTCGCCCATTGCGACCGGACCTATGTGTTCCGCGCGGGCCGTGTAACGAGGCTCCTGCACGCCCACGAGTGCAATGAGCAATCGCTGCTTGCGGCGAGCTTCGAGGAGATGCCCGCATGAACTGGACGCTCGACCGCGCCCGCCTGCGTGCGCTCCTGCCCGCGTTTTCGCTCGTCGCCGTGCTGGTGCCGATCTTCTTTCTGCAGCCGACCACCTTCAGCTATTTCGGCATCGGCCTGCTGCTGAACCTTGCCGTGCCGCTCGTGCTCGCCACCTTGGCGCAGCTCGCGATCATCACCGCCAACGATCTCGATCTGTCGATCGGACCGTTCGTGAGTCTCGTCGCCTGCATCGGCGCGACTTTGCTGGTGGACCGGCCGCTTGTGGGTATCGCGGCGCTCGCGGGCTGCGTGCTGTTGTATGCGGCCGTGGGTGCGCTCGTGGAGTTCCGGCAGATCCCGTCGATTGTCGTGACGCTCGGACTCTCGTTCGTCTGGAACGGTCTTGCCGTTCTGCTGCTGCCTTCGCCGGGCGGCACGAGCCCTGTGTGGCTCACTTCGGTCATGGGCTACCAGACGCCGTTCATCGCCGCGCCGATCTTGTGGTCCACGGTGATCGCCGTGCTGGTTCACCTGCTGCTGATGCGCTCTTCCTTTGGCGTGCGGCTGCGCGGCACGGGCGGCAACCCGCGCGCGATGCGGCGCTTCGGCTGGTCGCTGGTGCGCAGCAAGGCCCTGCTGTACGGGATTGCGGGAATTTTCGGCGTGCTCTCAGGGCTCTGCCTGCTGGGACTCACCACCTCCGCGGACGCGAATCTCGCGCTGCGCTACACGCTGCTCTCGATTGCTGCCGTGATACTGGGCGGCGGCGAGTTTATCGGCGGCCGCGTTTCGGTGGTGGGCGCCGTGCTGGGTGCGACGACGCTGACGCTCGCGGCCTCGTTTCTCGCCTTCCTCAATGTTTCGCCCGACTGGCAGGTCGGCATGCAGGGTGCGATCCTGATCGTCGTGCTTTCGCTGCGCGTGCTGTTGCAACGACGCGGAGGCCAGCGATGAGCGGCAACGATAGCGGCGCGCGCCTTCGTTCGCTGGAGGCACCGTGGGCATGGTCGTTCGCGGGCGCGGTGCTGGTCTGGCTCGTGATTGCCGGTGTGTTCGGCTTCTCGATTGCCGGCAATGTCGTCGCCACCGCGCTCGTGTTCGCTGTCTTCATGGTGCTGGTCGGCCTCGGCCAGATGATCGTGATCACGGCCGGCCCCGGCAATATCGACCTCTCGATGCCCTCCGCGATCGCGCTGAGCGGCGTGCTGGGCGTGCAGTTGATGAAAGGCCAGGACGGCCTGATCGTGGCCGGCATTGCGGTCGCGCTCGCGGTGGGCATGCTGGTGGGCGTCGCGAACTACCTGCTGATCCGGGTGCTGCGCATTCCTCCCATCATTGCCACGCTCTCGTCGAGCTTCATCGTGCAATCGGTCGCGATCACGCAGAGCCGCGGCATGCCGCCTCCGCCGCCCGCGCTGCAGGCGTTCGCGAATGCGCGCATGATCGGACTGCCCGATGTGGCGTGGCTTGCGCTCGTGTTGTCGGTGGCGCTGGCGTTCGTGCTGCACCGCACGGTGTTCGGGCGCGGCCTTTCGGCGCTCGGCCAGAATGCGCGCGCGGCGTGGCTCGCGGGCGTGAAGGTCGAGCGCGTACGGTGCGTGACCTACGTGCTTTCCGCGATCATTGCCGCGTTGACCGGGCTGCTGCTCGCGGCCGTGTCGGGCGGCGCCGCGCTCGACATGGGCGTGGAATACATGCTGATCTCCGTAGCGGTGGTCGTGATCGGCGGCACGCAGGTGGCGGGCGGCAAGGGCACCGTGGCGGGCGTGTGGGGGGCATCGCTATTCCTGTACCTCACCAATGCGATGCTCAATGCGCTGGGCGCCGGGGCAGGCATACGTTCGATCGTCTACGGAGTCCTTATCATTGCCGTTGTCGTGGCGAGCGGGCGCAGGGTGCGCCAGTGAACGGCACATGAGCGCTTTGGAGCGTAACGATTACCTCAGGAACCAGGAATAAACCATGAATCCCAACGAGTATGAAGTCCACGATGCGCGCTTTCGCGCGCTGCTTCAGCCGAACGCGCAGTTCGAAAAGCTCGCGGGCGGATGCATGTGGGCCGAAGGTCCGGTGTGGTTTCCGGCCGGCGAGTTTCTGGTCTGGAGCGACATTCCCAATAACCGCATGATGCGCTGGGTGCCCGGCATCGGCACGGGGGTGTTTCGCGCCAACTCGAACTTCAGCAACGGCAACACGCTGGACCGGGAAAGCCGGCTCGTCACCTGCGAGCACGGTGCACGACGAGTGACGCGCACGGAGCACGACGGCCGCATCACTGTAATTGCCGACCGCTACGACGGCCGCCGGCTGAATTCGCCGAACGACGCTGTCGTGCATTCGGACGGTTCGGTCTGGTTCACCGATCCGGACTACGGCATTCTCAGCGACTACGAAGGCTATCGCGCACCGAGCGAGATTGGCGCGTGCCATGTGTACCGCGTGGCGCCCGACACCGGCGCGGTGGCGCGCGTGGCCGACGACTTCGCGAAGCCCAATGGCCTCGCGTTCTCGCCCGACGAGTCGCGCCTCTACGTAGCCGATTCCGGCGCCTCGCACATCGAGCACGGCCCGCACCATATCCGCGTGTTCGACGTGGACGCGCAGGGCCGCTTGCGCAACGGCCGCGTCTTTGCCGACGTCTCGCCGGGCGTGCCGGACGGCATGCGCGTGGACGAACACGGCAATGTCTGGACCAGCGCGGGCGACGGCATCCATTGCTACGCACCCGACGGCACGCTGCTCGGCAAAATACTCGTGCCCGAGACCGTGGCGAATCTCGTGTTCGGCGGACCGAAGCGCAATCGCCTCTTCATCGCGGCCAGCACGTCGGTGTACTCGCTGTATGTGGGCGTGCGCGGCGCGCATGCGGGAGGACAGCAATGAACCTGCCTCATCTTCCGCCGGTGCCGAAACTGTCGGCTTCGCTGATCTTGCTCGATCCGCGCGACGACGTCGCGATCGCGCGCGAACAACTGCTGCCTGGGGCCTCCATCGACGGCGAGCGCGTCGTGGCTGGCCTCATTCCACCCGGCCACAAGGTGGCGGTTCGCGACGTAGCGCAGGGCGCGCCGGTGCGTCGGTATGGGCAGATCATCGGCTTCGCGAGCCGGCCGATACGATGCGGCGAGCACGTCCATACGCATAATCTCTCGATGGGCGAGTTCGAGCGCGACTATGCGTTCGGCGTCGACGCCCACGACACGCCGCGCGCCGCACAGCCCGCGACGTTTTTAGGCATCCGTCGCGCGGACGGCCGCGTCGCGACGCGCAATTACATCGGCATCCTGACGTCCGTCAACTGCTCGGCCACGGTTGCGCGCGCGATTGCCGATCACTTTCGCCGTGACATTCATCCCGAGGCGCTCGAAGCGTTTCCGAACGTGGATGGCGTGGTGGCACTCACGCACGGCCAGGGCTGCGCGCTCGCCTCGGAAGGCGAGCCGATTGACGTGTTGCGCCGCACGCTGGCGGGTTATGCGCGGCATCCCAATTTCTTTGCAGTCCTGATCGTTGGGCTTGGCTGCGAAACCAACCAGATCGACGGACTCGTCGAAGCGGAGCATCTGGAACGCGGCGCACAGCTCGCGACGATGACGATCCAGCAGACCGGCGGCACGGCGCGCACGGTCGCGGCGGGGATCGAACGCGTGCGCGCGCTGCTCGCCGAGGCGAACCGCGTGACGCGCGAGCCGGTGGAGGCGCGTCATCTGATGGTGGGGCTGCAGTGCGGCGGTTCGGACGGCTATTCGGGCATCACCGCGAACCCGGCGTTGGGCTCGGCCGTGGACCGGCTGGTCGCCCACGGCGGCACGGCGATCCTTTCCGAAACGCCCGAGATCTACGGCGCGGAGCATTTGTTGACGCGTCGCGCCGCTTCGCGCGAGGTCGGCGAGAAGCTGGTCGCGCGCATCCGCTGGTGGGAGGCGTATTGCGCGCGCATGGAGGCGAACATGAACAACAATCCATCCGCCGGCAACAAGGCGGGCGGGTTGACGACGATCCTCGAAAAATCTCTCGGCGCGGTGGCGAAGGGCGGCACGACGCAGCTCGTTCAAACTTACGAGTATGCGCAGCCGGTGCGCGAGCACGGGCTCGTGTTCATGGATACGCCGGGCTACGATCCCGTCTCCGCTACGGGCCAGGTGGCCGGCGGCGCTAACCTGATCTGCTTCACGACCGGGCGCGGCTCGGCGTATGGCTGCGCGCCCTCACCGTCGCTGAAGTTCGGCACCAACAGCACGCTGTGGCGCCGCCAGGAAGAGGACATCGACCTGAACTGCGGAACCATTCTGGACGGCGAACAAAGCGTGGACGAAGTCGGTGCGGCAATCTTCGAGTTGATGCTAGCGACGGCCTCCGGCCAGCGCTCGAAAAGCGAGCAACACGGCTACGGCCAGAATGAATTCGTGCCGTGGCAGTTGGGGGCGGTTATGTGAGTGAGCCGGCTCGCGCGCCGCACCTTGACTGTCACGCGAGCCGGCTGCATGGGCGCATCGGGCCGCGAGGCCCGAACCCGGTCCGCGCCCCGTTGCGCCGACGCTTCAGACGATCGTGAGCGTGACGTCGATGTTGCCGCGCGTGGCGTTCGAGTACGGGCACACGATGTGGGCCTTGTCCACGAGCGCTTGAGCCTCGGCGCGGTCCAGGCCCGGCAGCGAGATCTTCAGCTCGACCTCGATGCCGAAGCCATTCGGAATCTGGCCGATGCCCACGCTGCCGTCCACGGCGGCGTCGGCTGGAATCGCGATCTTGTCGCGTGCCGCGACGAATTTCATCGCGCCGATGAAGCACGCGCTGTAGCCGGCGGCGAACAACTGCTCGGGGTTCGTCCCGTCACCACCGGCGCCACCCAGCTCGCGCGGCGTGGTCAGCTTGAGGTCGAGGTTGCTGGCGGGCACCACGGCACGGCCGTCACGGCCTCCGGTGACATGGGCGTGGGCGGTGTAGAGAACCTTTTCGATCGACATGACAGACTCCGGTTGGGTACTGCGGTTGAAGTGGACTGCTGGGCTGATCCTCAGGAAGGGTAGTCGCCGGACGTGAATCCCGCGAGTCGTTGCGCGGCCGGCGCAGGCGGTGTGCCTGTGGGCCGGGGTACGCCGATCGACTTCTTCATGAGGCTCTTCCTGAAACTATCTATCAGAAGATAGATATTGCTGCATGAAAAGAAGCGGCTGGCCGCCTCGCTTCCCATCTTCCGGCTGCCTTCAGGCAGCCTTTCTCCACATCGCGCTCACGTCTTCGAGGCGCGACTTCGTATGAAACAGCCGGCTCGCGATCACGCTGCCCTGCAGCGCCGCGAACAGCGTGCGCGCCGCACTTTCCGGACTGCCGTGGGTCACGAGCGTGCCTTCCGCCGCGCCCGCCGCGAGCACCTTGGCGAGCCAGCTTTCGTTGGCGCGGAAAAACGCCTGAATTGCCTCGCGGATGTTCTCGGGCAGCGACTCGATATCGGCCGCCAGCATGCCGCACAGGCAGATCTGGTTGCCGTCCCCCAGCGTCTTGCCGAACAGCTTCGTGTAGGCCCCGAGCTTCGCCTCCGCAGAGAGGTCCGGATTGATCGCCTGCAGACCCGCCATCACTTCGCCGCTGTACTGGTGAACTGCTTCGAGCACCAGATCGTCCTTCGACGGGAAATAGTAGTGGATGCTCGACGTCTTCACGCCCACCAGGCTGGAGAGGTCGCGATAGCTAAACCCGTTGTAGCCGCGCAGCATCATCAGCGTGATGGCGTGGTCCAGAATCTGTTCGCGGACGGTCAATTTCGTTTCCATGGACAAAACTTTATCTACTGGAAGGTAGATTGTCAAGAGCGTCGTGAAACGATTTGCATCTGGATGCCGCGGGTCGGTCTCAGTCCGCGTCAGGTGTCAGGGCGCCGCGAGAGCGCGGTCCGCTGCGGCGCGTTCGCGTTCGGCGTCGGCGATCAGCACCCTGATCCGGTCGGCCACAGCCGCAGCGGGCTTGTCGCGCAGCGACGCGAGATCGGCGAAGCCGAGCATGCTGCGCTCCATGTCGTCGTAATAGCGCAGCCTGGCGTCGCGCCAGGCGGTGCGCGGCGAGCCGGGCGGCAGCGCGGCGGCGGCGAGCCGCGTGCGCAGCGCGTGCCATTCGGGCCAGACGTCGTTGCGAATGCGTGTCGCCAGTTGACCCGGCCGCCCAACTGAACCCGCCGGTTGAACGATTCCGCGCAGGTCGTCCACGGCGCGTTGTTCGTCGAACGCGTCCTGCTGCATCACGGCCGCAAACGTTAGCTCGGCACGCGCTTCAAAGCTCGCGTTGGCGCGTACGGCCTGCAGCCAGAGGGCCGCGCACGCAAACGCCGCGAGCCCGGTTGCGAGGTACAGCGCGTCGTGCGGATCGCGGCCGTGCTGCTCGCGCTCGTCGAAGGGCCGCGCGAGCACCCAGCCAAGCGCGAAGCCCGCGAGGAGCCCGCCGATGTGCGCGGCATGGTCGATGCGCTGCGCGCGCAGGCCGTTGAAGAGGCCATAGCCGACGACGGTCAGCGCCATCGCGAGGCGCTGGCGCAGGTGCGCGCGCGGCAGGCTGGACGGGTAGCGCAGCGCGTGGGCGACGAGGGCGCCGAGCACGCCGAAGATCGCGCCGGAAGCGCCGGCGCTGTCGAGTGTGGCGTGCCAGCAGAGGCTGGCGAGGCTCGCGACGACGCCCGCGCACAGATACAGCGCCGCGAAGCGCGCATGTCCGTAGAGCCGTTCGACCACGCGGCCGGCCAGCGCGAGCGCCGCCATGTTGAAGACGAGGTGGAGGACGCTCCAGTGGACGAAGAGCGCGGTGACGAGGCGCCACCACTGGCCGCCGAGCGTATCGGGGCCGAAATTCGAGCCGAATGCGAGGGCCGTCGCCGCGCCGGTGTTGGGGAAGCCGCCGCCCGTCGCGAGCATGGCCAGATAGACGAGCAGGTTCAGCGCGACGAGTGCCCACGTCACGCGGGCGTGTCCGGCGCGCGCTTCGATGCCGTCGAGATAGCGGTCGAGCGCGGCGGCTTCGGCGGCGAACGCGGGCGTCGTGATGGCGGGCAGCCGCGCGGCCAGCGCGCGCGCTTCGGTGCGTGATCGCGCGCGCAGGACGAGCGTGCGGGGTTCGCGCGCGGGCGGCGCCACGTCGAAGCTCACCACACGGCCGTCGACGACAACGTCGCGCACGTCCGCCCGCGAAAAGCGCAAGTCGGTCTCGCTGACGCCGCCCAGCAGCCCCGTCTCGAGTGCGACGAGGTGAACGCCGGCGCCGTCGAACAGGATCGCGCCGTGCGCCTTGAACGAACGCGCCGTCCGCGAGCGTGTCTCGCCGGCGCGCCGCGAGGGAGAGGTGCCGAGCGCGATTTCGAAGCGCTCGGCAGACGTGCCGAGCCGCTGCGCCGACGGGGGAGCTGACGGGAATGACCGGGATTCCTGAAGACTCATGCGCGCGTACTTCCGTTATTTCCGCTTGTTGGACGGACGGCTCGGCCCATCGCACCGCGGGATCGATGCGGTCTGGATGGACGTCATGGCGCGGCGCAGCACGATCGTGCTGCGCCGTTCCGCTCCAATAACGGCAGTTGGCGCGTGAGGCTTTAGGGGGTCAGAGGCCGCGGTGTCCCGCGGTCAGGATGAGACGCAGGCCGAGCGCGGCGATCGCGCTCGCGGCGAGCCGGTCGATCCAGCGCTTGGCCCGCAGGTAGAGTTCGCGCGGCCGCTGGCTCGAGAAAGACAGGGCGACGACGGTGTACCAGCCGGTCTCGATCGCGAAGACGAAGGGCGGCAGCGCGAAGTAGCACCAGAGCGGCGGATGCTGGGGCAGCAGCGCCACGAAGATGCTGCCGTAGGCGATGGCGGTCTTCGGATTGCTGAGCTGGGTGCTGAGGCCCATCCAGAACGACCTGCCCGGGCGGCAGGACGCACCGGGGGCGCCGGGCGTGCCTGACGTACGGTCCATCGTGACGGGCTGGCCGGCGCCGCGCCAGATGCGCCGGGCGATGTAAAGCAGGTAGAGGCCGCCCGCGATCTTGAGGCCAGCATAGAGCCAGGTAACGGCCGTGAGCACGGTATACAGTCCGGCTAGCGCAATGCCGGCGAAGCAGATCGCGCCCGCGCCCATGCCGAATGCGGTGGCGACGCCGTCGCGGCGCGAGAGGCCGATGGCGTTGCGGGCGACCAGCACGAAGCTGGGTCCGGGGCTCATGGCGCCGAGCAGGACGGCGGCGAGAATGCTGGCGACGGCGGCATAAGGGGACATGGCGTGACTTCCGGCGAGGGGAGCGCCTACGTTAGCACAGGGGGCCGCGGCCGGCCGCGCCCGATCAGGCTTTGCGCTCGCGGATCCAGTGCGTGAGCAGCAGGCGCGTCTGCTCGCGGACCGTGGCCTTCACGAACTCGGCCTTTTCCGCGTCGATGTCGTCCCACTGCAGCATCGAGAGCGTCGAGCGCCGGGCAATGTGAAAGAGCAGGAACTGCCCGTACAGGCTCAGCATGCGCACGGCGGTGCGCGGGTCGTCGGCGGGGGTGCCCGTCATGCGCGCGAGCAGCGCCATGTTCACGGCATTGAGCGGCTCGCGCACGCGTTCGCGCAGGACCTGGGAGCCGATCTCGGGCTCGCCGCCGCCTTGCTCGCGCGCGAAGAAGAGCCGTGCGTCCGGCTCGTGGTGCTTGATGAAGGTGCGGTCGGCCACGGCCATCTGGATGCCGATGAAGGCTTCGACGAGCGCTTCGTCGCCGGCCTCGGCCGAGAGGACTTCGCGCGCGCGCAGCACGGCGGGCTCGAAGGCCTGCCACGACTCGTCGGCGATCCATTCCGCGCAGGCGCGGTAAAGCCCTTCCTTGTTCTCGAAGTAGTACTGCAGCGCCGGCGCGTTGACGCCCGCCCGCGCGGCGATCTCGCGCGTGGAGGCGCCGTCGAAACCCTGCTGGCCAAACAGGCCGATCGCGGCCTCGATGATCTTGCGGCGCGTTTCGTCGCCGCGTGCATAGCCGCCCGCCGGCGGCCGGCGCAGTCTCTTGCTCTCGTTCATAACTCCCCTTGCAAGCTCATTTCGAAATATATCACTTGACACAATTTTTCCGAATGGAATAATTATTCCGATTGGAATAATTTGGACCGAAAACATGTCAACGACGGCAGGCGCACCGGGGCGCGAGGTGGCGGACGAAGTGATCACGCCCGCGCGAGGCGGTGCGAAGCGAATGTTTCTGATCGGCATGGCGCTGGTCGCCCTCGTGGCCGGCGCGGTCTGGCTCGGGCACTGGTGGCTGGTCGGCCGCTTTATCGAAACGACCGACGACGCCTATCTGCAGGCCGACAGCGTGACGATCGCGCCGAAGGTGAGCGGCTACGTGACCGACGTGTACGTGGCCGACAACCAGGCGGTGAAGGCCGGCGATCCGCTCGTGAAGCTCGACGCGCGGCAGTACCAGGTCTCGCTCGATCAGGCCGCGGCCACCGTGGACGCGCGCGAGGCCGACATCCAGCACGCGCAGGCGCAGATCGACCAGCAGCACGCGAACATCGCGCAGGCCGAGGCGCAGGAACAGGTGGCGCGCGTGAGCCTGCGCCACGCACGCGACGAGGTGGCGCGCTACACGCCGCTCGCCGCGACCGGCGCGGAAACCACGGAGCGGCTGGCCGAACTCACCAGCACGCGCGATCAGGCGCAGGCCACGCTGGCGGCCGACGGCGCCGCCGTGGACGCCGCGCGTTCGCAGATCGGCGCGCTCACGGCGGAGCTCGCGCAGGCGCGCGCGCAACTCGAGGCGGCGCGTGCGAATGCGGCGCAGTCGAAGCTCGATCTCGACAATACGGTCGTGAAGAGCGCGCTCGACGGGCGCGTGGGCGACCGCACGGTGCGCGTGGGCCAGTACGTCCAGCCCGGCACGCGCATGCTCAGCGTCGTGCCCGTGCAGAGCACCTATCTCGAAGCCAACTTCAAGGAAACGCAGATCGGCCGCATGCGCGTGGGCCAGCCCGTCGAACTGCACGTGGATGCGCTGCCGGGCCACACGCTGCACGGCGTGGTGGACAGCTTCTCGCCGGGCACCGGTTCGCAGTTCGCGTTGCTGCCGCCCGAGAACGCCACCGGCAACTTCACGAAGATCGTGCAGCGCGTGCCGGTGCGCATCCGCATCGATACCGGGCCGCAGACACGCAAGCTGCTGCTGCCGGGCATGTCGGTGACCGTGGACGTGGACACGCGTTCGGCTCGCGACGACGACCGCCGCCTCGACAACGAGAATCATCGTGGCTGAGGCTTCCGCCCATTCCGCGCCGTCCGCGCCGCATCCGCACGGCGAGCGCGCGAGCGCGGCCGACTGGATCGCCGTCGCCGCGGGCGCGCTCGGCGCGCTGATGGCCACGCTCGACATCTCGATCACGAATTCGGCGCTGCCGCAGATTCAGGGCGAGATCGGCGCGACCGGCACCGAGGGCACGTGGATCTCCACGGGCTATCTGATGTCCGAGATCGTGATGATTCCGCTGGCCGCGTGGCTCACGCGCGTATTCGGACTGCGAAATTTCCTGCTCGCGAACTCGGCGCTCTTCATTGCGTTCTCGATGATGTGCGGCTGGTCGCACACGCTGCCTGCGATGATCGCCGGCCGCATTGGCCAGGGCTTCACGGGCGGCGCGATGATTCCCACCGGGCAGACCATCATCCGCACGCGGCTGCCGCTTTCGCAACTGCCCGTGGGCATGACGGTGTTCGGGCTGATCGTACTGCTGGGGCCCTTGCTCGGGCCGGTGGTAGGGGGCTGGCTCGCCGAGAACATCAGTTGGAGCTGGTGCTTCTTCATCAACCTGCCGGTGTGCCTCGCGCTGATCACGCTGCTGGTGGTGGGGCTCGAACCCGACCGCCCGCACTGGGAGGCCTTCTTCAAGGCCGACTGGCTCGGCATCGTGGGTCTCGCGATCGGTTTGAGCTCGCTTACCGTCGTGCTCGAGGAGGGGCAGCGCGAGCAGTGGTTCGAGTCCAGCACGATCGTCACGCTGACCTGGATCTCGCTCGCCGGCATGGCGCTGATCGCGCTGTCGCAGTTCACGGCGAAAAAGCCCATCCTGCGGCTCTCGCTCATGCGCAATCCACGCTATGCGAGCGTGATCATCATCGTCTTCGCGGTGGGCGCGGGTCTCTACGGCATTTCGTATCTGCTGCCGCAGTTCCTGAGCCTCGTTGCGGGCTACAACGCGGAGCAGTCGGGCGGCATCATGCTGCTCTCGGGCCTGCCGGCCTTCCTCATGATGCCCATCTTGCCGCGCCTGCTGGGCAAGATGGATTTTCGCGTGCTCGTGGTGGGCGGGCTCCTGATGTTCTCGTTCTCCTGCATGCTCGACATCTCGCTCACGGCGCAGAGCGTGGGCCACGATTTCGTCTGGTCGCAACTGATACGCGGCGGCGCCCAGGTGCTCGCGATGATGCCGCTCAATCAGGCTTCGATGGCAGCCGTCGCGCGCGAAGACTCGGGCGACGCGGCCGGTCTTTACAACATGGCGCGCAATCTGGGCGGGTCGGTCGGGCTCGCGATCATCGGCACCCTGATCGACCGGCGCGAGACTTTCCATACGGCCATGCTGCGCGATTCCGTCAGCGCGAACTCGCTGATCGCGCAGGACCGCGTGGCCGCGAATGCCGCCAACTGGTTCGCGCAGACCGGCGACATGGCGTATTCGCAGATGCGCTCGCTCGGCCAGATCGCGGCGCAGATCCAGCAGCAAGCGATGGTCATCACGTACTCCGAAACATTCTACGTGCTCGGCATCGCGCTGGCGGCCTGCATTCCGCTCGCGCTCCTGCTCAAGAAGCCCCAGCCCGGCGCGAAGGCGCCGTCCGCCGGCCACTGACGTTTCCTTTCCGCTCTCATGACGGCATTTCGCTTTTCTCGCTTCTCTCTTGCGCCGCTCACGGTCATCGCCGCCGCGTGCGCGCTTGCGGCCTGCACCGTCGGCCCCGACTACCGCGGCGCGCCCGCGGTCGCGCCGGAGGCCGCCAGCGCGGCCACCTTCGTGCGCACGCCCGCGAAGGGCTTCGTGCCGTCGCCCGCGCCCGATGCGTGGTGGCTCGCGCTGAACGATCCGCAACTGAATGCGCTGATCGACGCGGCCTTCGCGCATAACCCGGACCTGCGTGCGGCGCAGGCGCGGCTGCGCGAATCGCGGGCGCAGCTTCAGCAGCAGCGCGCGAACGAATTGCCGAAGGTGTCGGCCGACGCCGCGGCGGTGCGCATGCGCGAGCCGAATCTCGGCGCGTTCTCCTCGCAGGGCGGCTCGAGCGGAGGCGGTCCGCTGCAGTTCTATACAGCGGGCTTCGACGCCACATGGGAAATCGACCTGTTCGGCGGCACGCGCCGCGCGATCGAGGCCGCGAGCGACGAGGCCGACGCGGTCGACGCCGATCTCGCCGACGCCCAGGTCTCGCTCGCGGCGGAAGTCGCGCAGGCTTATATCGACCTGCGCGACCAGCAGCAGCGTCTTGCCATCGCGCAGCGCACGGCCGGGCTGCAGCAGCAGATGCTCACGCTCACCGAGCAGCGCCGCGCGGGCGGCACGGCGGCCGAAGTCGACGTCGAGCGATTGACGACGCAGGTGGAGAACACGCGTTCGACCATCACGCCGCTGGCGGCCCAGATCGAAATTTCGCTCGACCAGTTGGCGGTACTCACAGGGAAGGCGCCGGGCGCGCTCGACGCGGAGCTCGCAGCGCCGCAGCCGCTGCCTACCATGCCCGCCTCGGTGCCGGTAAGCGATCCTTCGGCCATGCTGGCGCAACGCCCGGACATTCGCGCCGCGGAACGCCGGCTTGCGTCGAGCAATGCGCAGATCGGCGAACATATCGCCGACTTTTTGCCCAAGCTCACGCTCTTCGGCGATCTCGGCTTCACGGCCGCCGATCCGGGCCATCTGATGCGCAAGAGCAATTTCAGTTGGGTGGGCGCGCCTTATCTGCAGTGGAACGTGTTCGACTTCGGCCGCACGCTGGGCGCCGTGCATGGCGCCGAGGCCTCGCGCGACGAAGCCGAGGCGCGCTACGAAAAGGCCGTGCTCGCGGCGCTGCAGGATGCCAACGCGTCGCTCTCGCGCTACGGCTACCAGCGCGAGCACCTCGCGACGCTGCAGCAGGTCCAGGCGTCGGCGCAGCGTTCCGCGACGCTCATGCGCGAACGCTACCGGGCGGGCACCTCCAGCCTCGTCGATCTGCTCGATACGCAACGCGCCGAATTCCTCTCGCAGCAGGACGTGGTGGCGGGGCAGGCAGAACTGCTCAAGGACTTCGTTTCGCTGCAGAAGAGCCTTGGGTTGGGCTGGAAGCCCGCCTCGCCGGGCTGAGGCGGAGCAGGCCGCAAACCGGGTTGCAGGGCTCGCGGCGCGAACGCGAGCTTCGCCCTCATGCGTGCGGCTCGCCGCGCGCCATGCTCGCCATCACGCCGTCGCGCCGGATCCACGCATGAAAGAGCGCGGCGCCCAGATGCAGCAGCACAGTCGCAAAGAGTGCGAAGGCGAGCCACGTGTGCGCCGTGCGCAGAACCGCATAGAGCGTGACGTTGCGCGGCATGATGGGCGGCAGATGGAAGCTGCCCGCCATCACGACAGGAAAGCCCCCGGCGGACAACATGGACCAGCCCACGAGCGGCATGGCCACCATCAACCCGTAAAGCGCGAGATGCGAGGCGTAGGCGCCCAGGCGTTGCCAGCCCGGCAGGTCGGCGGGTAGCGGGGGAGCGCCGCAAGCAAGCCGTACCCCCGCGCGCACGATCACGAGCGCGAGCAGCGCCATGCCAAGAGGGCGATGCAGCGCGACGAGCGTGAGGTGCAGCCGCGAGACCGTCGAAACCATGCCCACACCCACGAACAGCATCGTCATGATCAGGACTGCCATGGTCCAGTGCAGGAGGCGCGAAGGCGCGCTGAAATGGCGGCGGGGCGGCTTCATGGCTGCGGGTCTCCCTGGGATTGTCCCTGCGAATTTTCTTTCGATTGGGCGCCTTGCGCGATCTCGCGCGTGCGGCGGTTGTACGAAACGGCATAGGCGGCGGAGCGTGCCGCGAGCAGCGGATCGCGGGAGGGCGCGAGGCCGGCGGGGAGGATCGTCGGATCGTAGTTGACGTCGCGGCACGCGCCATCGCTCTGTGGCGACGCGCTTTGCAGCACCAGCGTGCCCGCGTCGATGCGCGGGCGGTCGGCCGGCCATGCCTCGGTCGCATTGTCGGTGGGGTCGCCGGGTTGAGCCACCGTGATCACGAGGTGCCAGCGCAGCGGTCCCTGGGCGAGGCGTGCGGCGAGGTCGTCGGCGAGAAAATCGGGCTGGGCTTTTTGCCCGGCCGTTTGCGGCGCGTACGGCGCCTCGGGGACCGTTTCCCAGCGGATCGCGTGCTGCTGGCCGTTCGCGTCGGTCGCGACGAACGCGTTGATGCTGTAAAACGCGGTGTTCGCGAAGCTCGACGCGGGTGGGTGGGCCTTCACCCACTGGCGGAACGGTAGTGTATCCGGGTTCGCGCGGAAGAACGCATCCAGCTTCGCCGGGTCCGGCTTGCCGGTGGCCGGGTCGGGCCGCGCGGCCACGAGTTGCTGCAGGAATTGCCGCGGCGTATGCACGGCGAACACGGGGGTCGAGTTCATGCCCGTACGCCACTGCTCGCCGTCCTGCTGCTGGAACAGCAGCGCCATGCTGCGCACCGGCGTGCTGGCGTCGGGCGCGGATGGATTGCTGCCCGGAATCGCGAAGCGCCCGATGACGGCCGTGCGGCCCGGCGCGAAGACCTCGGCGCGCGAGACGCTCGCGCCGTTGCCGTTGCTCTCGAACCAGCCGGCCACGCACAGGCCCTTGGCATGATTGCGCCTGAAACCCGGGTGGATGCCATAGTTCGTTTCGAAGGTGTTGACGAACCGGGGGGCGCTCACGCGATGGGGCGCGAGCCATCCCGCGGTCCACGCGAAGGCGCCGGCCGCGCCCGCGACCACGGCGGCGATGGCCGCGAGACGGCACGGAACGCAGATCGGTGCGCGGTTCATGGCCGTGCTCCACGCAACAGCGCGGGAGGGCGCGTGCGCGGAAAGCGCGCGGCACTCACCGGGCAGTGAAGGGAAAGGAATGACATGGTCGGTCCCGTGGAAGGCCGTGTGGCCGATACCGGGTGAACAGGGAACCCGCGGGTCTATTCCATCCGCAGGGTCGGCATGGCGTTTGCGTGTGCCGGACGGTCGTTTAAAAGTTCATCGAACGCTTTCGATGAACTGTACACGTGAGGCGTGCGCCTCGTCTGGCCAGGGAGGAAACCATGCTGACCGGTGGCTGTTTTTGCGGACAGATCCGCTATGAGATCGAGGGTGAGCCTGTTGACTGCACGGTATGCCATTGCGCCGATTGCCGGCGTACGTCGGGGGCGCCGTTTACCGCCTGGATGAGCGTGCGCCTCGGCGATTTTCGTTTTGTCGTGGGCATTCCGCGCGTGATCGCATCGAGTCCCGGTGTGGAGCGCTCGTTCTGCGGGCAGTGCGGAACGCCGCTGACCTACCGGCACGCCACGTTCACCGACGAGGTGGACGTGACGACCGGAAGCCTCGATCATCCCGACGAGGTGGCGCCCGCCCATCACACCTGGACGTTGCAGAAGCTCGCGTGGGTGCGGCTGGCGGACGGGCTGCCGGAGCATCCGCGCGCGCTGCCCGAGCCCTGACGCCCGATGGGTGCGGCGGGGTACGGCGCGTGCCGCGCGCCCCTCTGGACACGTGGCACGCGCTCGCGCATCAACGATGCTCGGTGACGAACTTCGTGACGAGATACGCTTCCATTGCCTCGGTGCCGCCTTCGGAGCCGTAGCCCGAGTCCTTCACCCCGCCGAACGGCGCTTCGGGCACCGCGAGGCCGTGGTGGTTGATCGACAGCATGCCCGCTTCGATGTCTTCGGAAAGGGCCGCGGACGTGGCGCTCGAGCGCGTATACGCGTACGAGGCGAGGCCCCACGGCAGACGATTGGCTTCCGCGATGGCGTCTTCGTAGCGCGAGAAGCGCGAGATCGGCGCGAGCGGGCCGAACGGCTCTTCGTTCAGGATGCGCGCGGAAAGCGGCACGTCGGTCAGCGCGGTGGGCGCGAAGAAATAGCCTTCGCGGCCAATGCGCTCGCCGCCCGTTAGCACTTTCGCGCCCTGTTCGCGCGCGTCGGCCACGAGCCGCTCCATGGCCGCGAGGCGCCGGTCGTTCGCGAGCGGCCCCATCTGCACGCCTTCCGTGAGGCCGTTGCCCACCTGCACGCCGCGCAGCGTCGCGACGAAGTGCTCGACGAACTCGTCGTAGGCCGCGTCCTCCACCATGAAGCGCGTGGGCGAAATGCAGACCTGGCCCGCGTTGCGGATTTTCGCGAGGGCGAGCAGCTTCGCGGCGCGCGGGACGTCGGCGTCGGCGAACACGATGGCGGGCGCGTGGCCGCCCAGTTCCATCGTGACGCGCTTCATGTGCTCGCCGGCTTTCGCGGCCAGCAGCTTGCCCACCGGCGTCGAGCCCGTGAACGAGATCTTGCGGATGGCGGGATGCGCGATCAGGTACGACGAGACGTCGGCCGGCACGCCGAATACCAGATTCAGCGCGCCCGCGGGCAGGCCTGCATCGATGAATACCTGCACCAGCGCGGCGCAGCTCGCGGGCGTTTCTTCCGGCCCCTTGAGCACGACGGTACAGCCCGAGGCGAGCGCGGCCGACACCTTGCGCACGGCCTGATTGACCGGGAAATTCCACGGCGTGAAGGCTGCGACCGGGCCCACCGGCTCGCGCGTGACGATCTGGCGGACCGCTTCCGCGCGCGACGGGATCACGCGGCCATAGGTGCGGCGGCCTTCTTCGGCGAACCAGTCGATGATGTCGGCGCCCGCGAGCGTTTCCACCTTCGCCTCGGCGAGCGGCTTGCCCTGTTCGCGCGTCATGATCGCGGCGACTTCGTCGGCGCGCTCGCGCAGCAGTTGCGCCGCACGGCGCATGAGCTTGCTGCGCTCGTAGGCCGAGACCTTGCGCCATTCGCGGAACGCGCGCGCCGAGGCCTCGGCCGCGTCGGAGAGGTCCTGCTCGCTTGCGAGGCTCAGGCGGCCGATTTCCGCTTCGGTGGCGGGGTCGATCACGGGAATCGTTCGGGCGCCGGCGCGCCAGGCGCCGTCGACATAGATCTGGGTATCCGGATAGGGCTTCACGCTGGACGTCATGATGGGGCAATCCTGTTCAACGGTGGGGGGAGGCGGCCGCAGGCGGAGGGGACTCGCGCGCGGCGCCGCGCAATGCGGACCGTCCATTGTGCCACCGCTCTTTGCGTGCTGCTGGCGGCCGGCAAGCGGAACGGGCCCTCGACGCGGTCGAAGGCCCGTTGGCCGCTGCCCACGAGGGCTCGCGGGGAGTGCGCCCGGCGAGAGGGGGGCGCACTCCCGCCCGCCTTAGCCTTAGCTCAGCCGCGTCACCGGCGCCACGGCGGCCGGATCGCTGATGCTCGGCCGGCCGGTCTCGATGTGGCCGGCGAAGCGGCGCTGGAAGGTCGCGTCGTCGTTGCTCGTCACCGTCAGGTCGTACCAGTGATGGCTCGAGGCGAGAATCCACGCCTCTTCGACTCGCTCGCCCGCCGGGACCCGCACGTTGCGCTCGCGCGCGCCGTAGGCGTTGTCGGTCACGTTCAGGCGCGCCACGCCGCCCCCCGTGTTCGCAAAGCGCAGGAACAGGTTGCCGTTGGCGACGTCGTAGTGCGCCGTGACCTCGGGCGCCGGCGTGCCGCCCTTTTGGTGGTTCCCCGGGTTGCCCTGCTGCGAGGCCGGTGCGGCCACCGTGCCCGCGAAGCGGCGTACGAACCCGTTCGGGCCGTGGACTTCGAACGCATAGACGCCGTTCGTCACGGTGAGGTCCCAGGTGTCGGACAGCGACTTGCCGGCTTCCACCGTATAGCGCCATGGGCCGTCGCTGCGGTTCGTGCCGTACGTGTAGAAATGGGCGCCCTCGCGCCCGGTGCTGGCGAAGGTGATTTCCAGCGTGTTCTTCGCCGCGTTCGCCTCGCCGTTCACGTGCAGTTCATAGGGCAGCGGGCGGGCAAAGCGCACGCCCGCCTCCTGCGGGTCGATCGGGCCCGGCATGGCCGGCACGGTCGGCGCCGGGTTCGCCGTGCACTGGTTGTTGGCCATCGAGATGTAGTTGCTCGTGTCGGGCAGCGCCGGCATCGTGGCGTCGGGCGTGCGGAAGTCGAACGCCGAAAGCAGGTCGCCGCACACGGCACGGCGCCAGGCCGTGATGTTCGGCTCGTTCACGCCGAAGCGCGCCTCGATGAAGCGGATGACCGAAGTGTGATCGAACACCTGCGAGCAGACGAAGCCGCCCTTGGTCCACGGCGAGACCACGGTCATCGGCACGCGGGGCCCGAGGCCGTAGGGCAGGCCGTCGGCCGTGTAGCTGCCGCCGCGGTAGGGGTTCACGACGTTGTGGATCTCGCCTTCCACGCTCACCGTCGACTTGCCCTGCGCCGCGGTCGTGGCCGGCTGCGGCGGCACGATATGGTCGAAGAAGCCGTCGTTCTCGTCGTACATGATGAAGAGGACGGTCTTGCTCCAGACCTCGGGGTTCGACGTCAGCGCGTCGAGGATCTGCGAGGTGTATTCGGCGCCGTAGGCGGGCGTGTACTTCGGGTGCTCCGAGTATGCGGCGGGCGGCAGCAGCCACGACACCTGCGGCAGGTTGTTCGCGAGCACGTCGTTCTTCAGGTCCGCAATCGTGCGCACGGTCTGCGCGCGCTCGTACAGCGCCGAACCCGGCTGCGCGTTGATGAAGTTCACGAAGTTCTGCAGGATGTTCGTGCCGTAGTTCCCGTTCAGCGGGTCGTTGCCGTTCGTGCCTTGCTGGTAGATCTGCCACGAGATGCCGGCGGCCTGCAGGCGCTCGGGGTAGGTTTGCCACGAGAGCAACTGGTAAGTGGGCGGGCCGTCGCCGTCCACGTAATCGTTGTTGTCGAGGAGCGGGCCGCCCATCGTGCCGGTCGGGTCGACCATGCCCGTCATCAGGTAGGCGCGGTTCGGGTGCGTCGGTCCGGCCAGCGAGCAGAAGTAGTTGTCGCAGACGGTGAAGGCATCGGCCAGCGCGTAGTGGAACGGAAGGTCCGAGCGCAGGTAGTAGCCCATCGTCATGTCGGTCTTGTACTGCGGCCACTGGTTGTAGATGCCGTTGTTGATCGCGTAGTGGGTGGGATACCACGAGTGGTCGAGGTCGCCCACGCACTGCGCGCTCGTCGTCAGCGTATTCAGGTGGAACGGCAGCACGGGCTGCGCCACGTTCTCCTGCGAAGGCTGGTACCAGACCGGCAGGCCGCCGGGCAGCGGAATCGGCAGGCGGTCGTTGTAGCCGCGCACGCCGCGCAGATGGCCGAAATAATGGTCGAACGAGCGGTTCTCCTGCATGAACACGACGATGTGCTCCACGTCGCGGATCGTGCCGGTGCGCGAGAAGGCCGGTATCGCGAGCGCGTTGCGGATCGATTCGGGAAACACGGTCATCGCGGCGGCGGCGCCCGACTGCGCGACAGTCTGCAAGAAACGGCGACGGCTGGTTGACGTCATTGTTGATCACCTTTCTGCTTGTGAACGGGAAGTGTGCGTGCGCACACCACGAAACGGCTTGCGTGCTTTTTGTGGATCTACTGGCTGGTCGTTGGGGTACGGCGGGAATCGTCGGCGGGGGCATCCGTGTCGCCGGGCGCGTAGCTCAGGACCGGAGCGATCTGCTGGCTGTCCGCGGCGAGGCTGGCCTCGACGCTTTGCACCGGAGCGGAGGCCTGGCCGGGCATGGCGTCTCGCGCGGAGTCGGCCGCATAGGCGCCGCTCGCGGGGGTGTTGCCGCCTGGGGGCGCTGTCGGGGCTGCCTGGGTTGTCTGCGCGGGCGCGGCTGCGGCGGGAACGGGGGTCCCGGCGCTGGCCGCGGACGGTCCCGCATCGGGACCGCACGCACTCAGCGAGATGGTTGCGAGAACAACGGACAATGCGGTAACCAATGGGACAGCAAGCGGGACAGCAAGCGCGGTCGCCGGAACGGCGCCGCAACGGCGTATTCTCATGTGCGTGTCCATTCTGATTGATGGAGTGCGCACAGTTTCCTTACCTAAGAAGAAAGAATTATGAAACTCAGGCAAACGTTTGCGTGCGATGAATATGCCTTTGCAAACGTTTCTGCCGATAGCGGAATGGTCGGTGCATCATGCCCGCGTGCTCTTGTGACACGAGCACGACACGCGTTACGATGGCGGCGCTTTGCGAACCTTGTTCAGGAGACACTGTGCTGAAGAATCTCGATCCGCTGCTCAATGCCGACGTGCTGCATGCACTGGCTTCGATGGGCCACGGCGATGAAGTCGTGATCTGCGACGCCAATTTTCCTGCCGACTCCGTAGCGCGCGAGACGGTGCTGGGCCGCGTGCTGCGCCTCGACGGCGTGGACGCGCCGCGGGCAGTGCGCGCGGTGCTTTCGGTCATGCCGCTCGACAGTTTCGTCGACGACCCTGCGCTGCGCATGGAGGTGGTGGGCGACCCGGAGGCGCTGCCCGCCGTGCAGCGCGAGGCGCAGCACGAAGTCAACGCGGGCGAGGGGCGCGAAGTGCCGCTCGCATCGCTCGAACGCTTTGCGTTCTACGAGCGCGCCCGCCGTGCGTACTGCGTGATCGCCACGGGCGAGCCGCGCGGCTACGGCTGCTTCGTCTTCAAGAAAGGCGTGCTGCTGGCGGCGGACGAGCCGCGGGCGTGAGCCTCGCGATCTAGCGCGGGCCGGGTACGTTCGCGAGGACGTCCGTTGCGCGATGCGGTTGCGGCACCTGGTCGATGAGGAACGCTTCGCCCTTGGCGTGCCCGGTGCGCAGCGGCAAGATCGTCTGATAAGCCGCCGAGCGATACCAGGCGCGCGCCTGCTCGCGGTCCTCGAACTCGATCACGATCAGGTCGCCCTTGAAGGCTCCTTCGAGCCGCTCGACGTGGCCGCCGTGAATCACGAAGCGCCCGCCATAAGGGGCGAGCGTTGCGTCGATCTTCTCCAGGTATTCGACGATGTCGGGGCACATTTCGACTTCGTGCAGATGGGCGATGGCATAGGCAGTCATGGTTGCGGTCCTCGTGCGTGGGTCCTGGTTCAGTGCCTTGAAGCGCACGCAACGGCGTGCAGGCAGGAACGAGAATAGGGCGCGACGCGCACCGGATCGATTACCTCGGAGGTAAGGGATGAGGAAAGCCGGCCATCCCGCAGCGGACGTGCGGGGCACAAGGCGTGCGGAGTAAAATGCGCGTCACCGGCCGTCCGGATCCAGTCCACCCTGTCACCGCTCGTCAGATGAAACCCGCACCGAAAAACGAAACCCAACGCAAGCGGCCGCCAACCTGGGTCCTCAATACCCTCACGGCGCTGGTGGGCATCGCCACGCTCGGCGCCGGCATTGGCTGGCTGATCTATAGCTGGGTTGTCGACCGGGAGATGCCTTACTTCGCCATTCCGCTGATTCTCTGCGTGCCCGTGATCGCGGCCGTGGCGTTCCGCAATATGTGGGACTAGCGCGTCAAGCCACGCGTCCTCTCCGGTGCTTGCCGCGTCGGAGCGGGTATTTGAGCAGCCGCCGCGTGGCGTGATCGGCGAAGGCTGCCGGCATGTTCACGGAATCAGCACTTGCCGCCCGACCACCTTGCCTTCCTGGAGGGCCTGCAGCGCCGCGTTGACCTCGGTGAGCGGCCGGCTCGTCACCGGTGCGGGACGCACCTTGCCGTCGCGCATCAGCGCGACGAGCTCGTGCAGTTCGGGCAGCGTGCCGACGTAGCTGCCTTCGATGCGCAGCGGCCGCATTGGGATGATCGGCAGCGCGAGCGTGATGTCGCCGCCCATGAGGCCCACGATCACCACGTGGCCGCCGCGCGCGCTGGAATCGAGCGCGAGCGTCACGGTGGACGTCGCGCCGACGAGGTCGAGCACCGCGCGCGCGCCGCCGCCCGCGGCCTGGGCGATCTGGGTGGCGGCGTCGGGTGCGCGTGCGTCGATGGCCGCGAGCGCACCTTCCTTCAGCGCGGCCTCGCATTTGGCCGGGTCGACATCCACGACGATCGCGCCTTTGCCGCCCAGCGCCTTGAGGACTTCGATCGCCATGAGGCCGAGACCGCCCGCGCCGATCACCACCACGGGCGTTTCGTGGATGCGCTCGCCGAATTTGCGGATGGCCGAATACGTCGTTACGCCCGCGCAGGCGAGCGGTGCGGCCTTGACGGGATCGAGGCCGCCGAGATCGACGAGATAGCGCGGGTGCGGCACGATCACGTAGTCGGCAAAGCCGCCGGCGCGCATGACGCCGAGCGATTGCGGCTTCACGCAGATGTTTTCCTCGCCGCGCAGGCAGGCGGCGCACTGGCCGCAGCCGATCCACGGATGCACGACCGCCATCATGCCGGTCTGCACGGGGCCGGCGTCCGGTCCCGCGGTCACCACTTCGCCGCAGATCTCGTGGCTGGGCGTGAGCGGCAGCTTGATGCCGCGGTCGGCGAGCGAGAGTTTCTTGCCGCCGCCCAGATCGTAGTAGCCCTCCCAGATATGCAGGTCGGAATGGCACAGGCCGGCGGCCTTCACGCGCACGAGCACTTCGGTGCCCTTGGGCTGGGGAATCTCCTCGTGCATCAGTTCGAGCGGCTGGCCGTGGCGGGTCACGCAAAAACAACGCATCTGCATGGATGTCTCCGTAGTCGGTTAGGGCGACCGCTGGGCGATAGCGGCTTTTTTCGCATCATAGCGGATACGGTACGTTTTCGTACGCTCGTTCGTCTTTTGTTTTTCCTGCCGTTTTTCCCGTATTCACGTGCCCTGGCCTTTGCGGATTGGCGCGCGCGAGAGGCCGTCCAGCGTGCGGAGCGGGGGCTAACGCGCCTTGCCGCGCGTGCCTTTCTTCGCGCTCGCGGCGCGCGGCGGTTCCTTGCCGGGGGCCGTGCTGCCGGCATTGAGCTGCTCTAGCCACGAGAGCGCATCCGCGTAGGTAAGGAACTGCTGCAGGTAGCCCGGCGAAAGCTCGCGCATGAGCGAGAGTGCGCGGTGCACGAGGCTGCTCGAATTGAGCGGGCCGGCGTTCTGCGGCACGAGGACTTCGGCGACACGCAATTGCTGGCCCGTGCGCACGCGGGCCCAGGTGGCCCGGAAGTAGTCGAGCAGTTCGGGCGAAACGCTCGGCCCGTTCGCGTCGCGGGCCCCCGCACCGCCGGCGTCGCGCGGCTGGTTTGCGAGGTAGTCGACCAGCTCGCCCAGCGCACCGCGCGCGCTTTGCAGCGAGGCCGGCGCTTCGTCCGGGCCGTGCCGGACCTGCGCCGCGCCGGCGGCGAGCGCCGCATAGTCCGTCATTAGTTCGGAGAGCCTGGCATCGAGCAGGCGGCGCACCTCGCCGCCGTGGCGCGCCGCGCGAAGCGCCAGCGCCTCCATCGCGCGAAAGCGCGCGGGATCGAGCCGGTCGGCGCCGCGTTCGCGCCATGCGTCGAGCTGCGTCGGCAGAGGCGGTGTCGAGCGCTCACTCACCGCGTTCACCGCCAGCGGCCGTCGAACGCGGCACGGGCGCGATTTCGACGCGCCGGTTTTTGGCGCGCCCCGCCGCATCGGCGTTCGAGCTCACGGGCTGCTCCGATCCGAATGCCGCCGCGAACACCGACGAGGCGGGCACGCCTTCTTCGATGAACGCACGCGTCACGGTCAGCGCGCGCTGGGCCGAGAGCTCCCAGTTGTCGGCGAAGCGCCGGTTGCCGGCGTGCACCTGCTGGTCGTCGGCAAAGCCGCTCACCATCAGGATTTCGTCGTGCGCTTTGAGGTAGGTCGCGAGCGGACTGGCCAGGCTTTGCAGCAACTGGCGGCCCTCGGGTTGCAACTGGTCGGAGTTCAGCGCGAACAGGACGTTGCCGCTGATGCCGATACGCCCGTTGACGAGCGTGATGCGCCCCGCCGCGAGCGGGCCGGCCAGCGCCTGTTCGAGTGTCTTGCGGCGCTGCGCTTCGAGCTGGCGTTCCTTGACGGCCTGGTCGAGCTTCGTCGAAAGCTCGAGCTGCACGCCGATCACGGCGACCAGAATCAGCACGAACGCGCCCAGCAGCACCGTCATCAGGTCGCTGAAGGCGGCCCAGACCGGCGTGGCCGGCTCCGCGCCGCCGTCGATGAAGTCTTCGCTCATGCGGCGTCGGCTCCCGCTTCGGTGCGCTGGCCAGCCAACTGCTGCAGCTCTTCCATGATCTGCTTCTGCGAGAGCAGGCTCAAATCGATCACTTCGCGCGCCTGCGCGACGTAGTAGGCGAGCTGTTCGTCGCTGCGCGCGAGCGACTTGTCGAGCGCGGCTTCGATGCGCTGCAACTGCGCCACGAGCGTTTCGTTCGACGTGCCGAAGGACTGCACAGCCGCGCCGAATGCATCGCCAAGGCTCGCCACTTCGGTCGCGCCGCTCGCGACCTGCGCGGCGACGCCGTCGAGCCGGCTCGTGCCGGTTTCGACGCGCTCGGTAAAGCGCGAGCCCACGCGTTCGAGCAGATCGGACGAGGTCGTCACGAGCGAATCGATAGCGCCGCGCTGTTCGGTCGAGGCGTGGTTCACGGCGGCGAGCAGCGTTTCGAGCGTGGCGAGCAGACGGTTGCGTTCCTCCAGCATCGCGGTGTCGTGGACCATGCTGTCCGAGAGCTTCTGGCGCAGCTCGGCAATGACATCGGCCGCGGCGCGCGGTGCTTCGGACGCGGCCTCGACGAGGCGGGCGATTTCGGCGATCGTCTCGCGCGAGTGGGTCGCGGTGCTGGCCGCGACTTCGCCGGCCGTCCGTTCGAGCGTCGCACAGATCGCCTGCTGGTGGTTCGCGGTTTGCGCGAGCGCCTCGTCCCATTGGGTGCGCAGCGTCGCCGTCATGCCGGTGACGGTCTCGCGCCAGGCGTCGAGGCGCTGGGCTTCGCGTGCGGCGAGCCTGGCCTCCAGGCCGGCGTGCGACTCGTCCGCTGCCCGGAGCAGGGCGGCCGTGTGCTGTTCGTACTGCGCCGCCGCTGCGGCGAGGGCCTGCTGGTGATCGTCGGCGAGCTGTCCGCTTACGCGCGAATGGTGGTCGAGCGCGGCGTTCCAGGTTTGCGCGACGGTGTCCGTGCTCGTGCCGAGGCGCGTGGCCACGTTATCGAGCAACTGGGTCGAGCGTTGCTCGAAGGCATCGGCATAGCGGGCGAGCGAAGTCCGCAGATCTTCCGCCAATGTTTCATTCAACTGGCGATGCTGCGCGAGCGCTTCGTGCCATTGCGTCGAAAGCGTGGTCGACGTGGCTTCGAGGCCTGACGTGATGCCGGTCAACTGACGCTCGACCGAGTGCGTGACGGTGTCGTGCAGCGAGGCCGTCTGGTCCTTGAGGGTTGCCGTCGACGTTTCGAGGCTTGATGCAACGGTATTCAACTGGCGCTCGACCGCTTGCGTGACGGCTTCGTGCAGCGCCGCGGTTTCAGCCTTGAGCGTGACAGTCGAAGTTTCTAGCGTCGATGCAATCGCGCTCAACTGGCGCTCCACCGCCTGCGAGACGGCGCCATGCAGTGCCGCCGTCTCGTGCCGGATGCTGGCGGTCGTCGCTTCAAGTCCCGTCGCGATGTCGTTCAACTGGCGTTCGACGGCTTGCGTGATCGCGCCGTGCAGTGCCGCGGCTTTGTCCTCGAGCGTCGCGAGCGTGGCTTCCACGGAGGGCAAGACCGCCGCGCTCGCGGCGCGCGCGCTGCCGG
Organism: Paraburkholderia sp. AV2; assembly: GCF_054968425.1. Classification (NCBI taxonomy): domain Bacteria; kingdom Pseudomonadati; phylum Pseudomonadota; class Betaproteobacteria; order Burkholderiales; family Burkholderiaceae; genus Paraburkholderia; species Paraburkholderia sp. AV2. Next base: position 38,246 of record NZ_JBANLK010000025.1, on the reverse strand, counting down.
CCGCGCTTTCCTGAAGCGAGCGCGCGACGGAGGCGGCGAGTGCCGTCCATGTGGCGTCGGCCTTGCCGAGGAACGCCGCCTGGCTCGCGATCTGCCGCTCGTTCATGGCGAGGCTTTGCTGTTCGATGGCTTGCATCACGGTGTGCAGACGATCGACCAGGACCGGCATTGCCTCGGCCTGGCGCTGCATCAGCGCGTAGCCTGCCTCGCGCCGGTGCGCGTGCGAAAAGACGTGCAAGGTGGTCGCGATCTTCGCATCGAGCCGCAGGGCGGCTTCGTTGCGTTCGCGCCGGCAGAGCGCCGAAAGCAGCCCGAGCATGGCCGAGGTGGCGATGCCCGCGATCGAGGTGCCGAACGCGAACGCGAGCCCCTTGACCGGTGCGGCGAGCGAGGCGCGGATCGCGACGAGGTCGGTCGAGCCTTCCAGCGCGATCCCGGTGCCCTTGAGCGTGGCGACCATGCCGAGCAGCGTGCCGAACATGCCCAGCAGCACGAGCAGACCAACCAGATAAGGTGTGAGCGCGGGGCCGGGCAGCGCCGCGCGCTCGTTCTCCACGCGCAGGCGCACGGCGCCGCGCAGGCCGGCGGGCAGCCGGTCGAGCCATGCGCCTAGCTTCGCCGGCGGCGCGGCCAGATCGGCCAGGGCGGCGTCGAGAGCGGTCGTGGCCTGGCGGTAGCGCCATAGTTCGAGCGCGCCCGTGAGATAGCAGGCGCCGATCAGCACGGTGACGGCGAGCGCGAGCAGATTGGCGCCAGCGACATAGCCGCAGCCGATCCAGCAGACGGCGGCGAGACCTGCGAGGAATACAACGAGATCGATACGAAGTCGGGACATGAGGAGCTGAATTAGCGGGCGCGAAGGGCCGCGAGCAGCCCTTGCACCGGTTGGAACCGGATGTCGAGTTCGGCGAGCAGCGCGCTCTGCATTTCCTTGCGGAACGCGGCAAGCCATGCGCCGGGCGCGGCCGGCGCTTCATCGGCGCAGGCGCCGGCCCCGTCGGGCGTGGGTTGCGCCGCGCGGCGCAGGCGCTCGAAGTACGTCGCCAGCAGCGCGGGGACCGAGGCCAGCAGGCGCTGTTCGCGCGCGCCGAGCGAGCGTTCCATGATCGCGTCCACGGCCGCGAGGCGCGCGAGCGCCGGCGTGTGCGCCGCGAGCCGCGCCCGCAGACGCTTGCGCAACTGGCCGATTTCCGTCTCCATGGCCTGCTGGATCGACAGATAGTCCTGGCGGAACTCGGCAAAGTCGGCGGGCGGCGCCGCTTCGGCGTTCTCGCGTGCGCCGCGCCGCGCGTTGGCCGGGGCGCACGCGCGCGTGATCATCTTCGTGAGCGCGCTGCGCGCCGTCACGACGAGGGCCGCGTCCTCGCGGTCGAGCGCCTGCGCGGCGCCCGCGCGAGCCGGGTCCGGCGGGGCGCCCAGCGCGGTCGAGAGCGCGATCGCGTCGGTCCAGCCTAGCCACTGGCTCAGACGATCGGCGAGGGACGCCTGCGGTTCGGATACGTCGGCTTCGGCCAGACGAGCAAGCAGGCGAACGAGGGTCGGACCGCTCAGCGCCGCTTGCAGGGGGGCTTGAACCATACCTGCTGGAGACAAAAACCTGACAGTTTACACGCTGAGCCGTCTTCCGCCGAAGGTGTGTGGCCCGATGACGGAATAACGGTCATGATCGGAGCACCGGGCGAAGCCCGAGGCAGGGCTCCAATCGAAGCAATCGAAACGTCAAGCGGCGGGTTTGCCGGGCCTGCCGCGCATCGCCAGTTCGCGCGCGAACTCGCTGAACCAGGCGAGCGATTCGGGATTGGCCATCGTCCCGGGATTCGCGACCTTCTCTAGCGGCTGGCCCAGCAGCAGCTTCTTGATGGGCAGCTCCATCTTCTTGCCGGAGAGGGTGCGCGGCACCGCATCGATCTGGAACACGTCGTCGGGCACGTGCCGCGCCGAAAGCGCGACCTTGATGCGCTCGCGTATCGTGCCCTGCAGTTCGGACGTGAGCACGGCGCCCTCGCGCAGCACGACGAAGAGCGGCATGTACGACTCGCGGCCCAGGTACTCCAGATCCGCGACGAGGCTGTCGAGCACCTCGGGCAAGTCTTCCACCGCGCGATACAGCTCGCTCGTGCCCATGCGGATGCCGTGGCGGTTGATCGTCGCGTCGGAACGGCCGTAGATGATCGCGCCGCCGCGTTCCGTGATCCGCACCCAGTCGCCGTGGCGCCAGATGCCGGGCCAGACGTCGAAGTAGCTGTCGCGATAGCGCGTGTCCCCCGCGTCGTTCCAGAAGTAGAGCGGCATCGAAGGCATGGGCGCCGTGCAGACGAGCTCGCCCACTTCGTCGACGAGGGGCCGGCCCGCGTCGTCGAATGCCTCGACGCGGGCGCCCAGGCACCGGCACTGCATTTCGCCGAGCCATACGGGCAGCGTGGGCACGCCGGCCACGAAGCAGCCGGCAAAGTCGGTGCCGCCGGAAATCGCGGCGATCCATACGTCGCCGACATGGTCGAGGATCCAGCGATAGCCTTCTGCCGGGAGCGGCGAACCGGTCGAGCCGACCGCGCGCAGCGCAGATAATTCGGAGACCTGATGAGGTTCGACGCCCGCTTTCAGGCAGGCCTGGAAGAAGGCGGCGCCGGCGCCGAAGAAGTTGATCCGCGTGTCGCCGACGAAGCGCCACAGCGCGCCCATGTCGGGGTAGCCGGGGTTGCCGTCGTAGAGACACAGCGTGGCGCCCACGAGCAGGCCGGCCACCTGGCAGTTCCACATGATCCAGCCCGTGCTGGAGAACCAGTTGAAGCGGTCGCCGGGCCGCAGGTCGAGGTGCAGCGCGGCGATCTTGACCTGTTCGAGCACGATGCCGCCGTGCGAATGGACGATGGGCTTGGGCAGCCCCGTCGTGCCCGACGAGTAGACGATCCAGAGCGGATGGTCGAAGGGAACGGATTCGGGCGCGAGCGCTGCGTCGCCGGCAACGGCGTCCGCCCAGATGTGGCCTTGCGCGTCGTTGCCGCGCACGATCTCGGCCGCGTTGGCTCCGGGGGCAAGATAGGGCACGAGCACGACATGGCGCACGCACGGCAGTTCGGCCAACAACTCGCCTAACAGCGCACGGCGATCGTGCGGCTTGCCGCCGTAACGGTAGCCGTCGACGGCGATCAGCACAGTGGGTTCGATCTGGCGGAAGCGGTCGAGCACGGCGAGCCGCCCCATGTCGGGCGAGCAGACCGACCAGATCGCGCCGAGGCTCGCGGCGGCGAGAAATGCCACGATGGTATGCGGGATGTTCGGCATGAACGCGGCGACGCGATCGCCGCGCTTCACGCCCATCTGGCGCAGTGTGGCCGCGAGCGCGGCCACCTGACGCTCGAACTCGGTCCAGCCGAGTTCGCCGTGCTCGCCGGCCTCGTTGCGCCAGACGATGGCGTGGCGCGTGGGCGTGGCGTGGCGAAAGGCCTGCTCGACGTAATTGAGGGTGGCGCCCGGAAACCAGCGCGCGCCGGGCATCGAAGCATTTTCGAGCGGCTTGCCGCGCGGCGTTGCCGAGCGCAGGTCGGCCCAGTCCCAGAGCGCCGACCAGAAGCCGTCGAGATCGTCGACGGACCAGCGCCATAGCGCGTCGTAGCTGTCGAATGCAAGGCCGCGCTCGCGCGCGAGCCACTGCGTGAATTCGGTGACGCGCGCGCGGGCGACGGTATCGGGCGAGGGCACCCACGCGGGGGCGTCGGCGGCTTCGAGAGGCGGGGTCACGATGGCGGTTTTCCTCGGAGAACGAAGGGCGGCGGCCAGGCGCTGCCGCGTGTCCTCATTGGGTACCATTTTTTTCGCGCGCCGCGCTAGCCGGTGTAAACGCCGACCCCATGTCGAGGGAAAGCGCGCAGATGGTTGCATAGCTAACGATAAGCCGTTATGCTTCGAACATGTTCGACCAGTGTCTCTACTTCAACACGTCGGCGCTCGCGCGGCGTCTCGAGCGCGAATGGGCCGATGCCTTCGAGCGGTTCGATCTCACGCCGCCACAGGGCTTCATGCTGCGTGCGGTGATGGAGCGTCCGGGTTTGCTTCAGCGCGAGCTGGCCGACCTGCTTTCGATTGCACGGCCCACGGCCACGCGCGTGCTCGACGGGCTCGAAGCGCGCGGCTACGTGGAGCGTCATCGCACCGAAGGCGACGGGCGGGAAGTGGCCATCGTGCCGACCGCGCAGGCGCTCGCGATACGCGAGGCGCTCAATGGCGCGAGCGCGGCCGTCACGGGGCGCCTCAAGCGCACGCTGGGCGGCGAGGCGTTCGTGGATACCGTCACGCGGCTGCGCAGCGCACGCACGACGCTGGGCTGAGCGCGGCCGGACAGGCGGGTTCTTTTTTGAGGGACGCGGCGCAGGCATGTGCCGTTTTTGTCCTTCGCGCGTGGCGGGCTTCGGGGCTCCTGCGCGCAACAGCGCATCAAGGGTAACGGAGTTTCATCATGCGGCGCATCGGCGCTTTTTTCATCTCCACGTGGCTGGCAGCCGCCATTTTGTTTCTCGGTCGTCACTCGGTTCCCATGATCGCGCTGAGCGGCGTGGTGGTATTTGCAGGGCTGGATCTCTTCCGGCCGTGACTGACGATCTGCTTCCCGACCTCACGGACACGCCTGCGCTGCTGCGCGAAGCGGCGGAGCGCGCACGCGCCGGCGGCGACGAACTGGCCGCGCTCGCGCACCTGATCGCGGCCGAGGCGCTCGAATCGCACCGGGCAGGCGTTGCCGGCGAGGGCGCCCAGCGCATCGGCATGGTCGCGACCGGCTATTTCATGAAGGGCGACCATGCGCGCGCCAGGCGCTGGTACGAACTCGCGCTCGGTCTCGACGCCCGGCAGGCCGTGGCCTGGCAGAACCTCGCGGCGATCCATGCGAAGGCGGGCAACGACGGCCATGCCGAACGCTGTCGCGAGCGCGCGTACGCCTTGCAGCGCGTCTACGTGGAAGCGTCGGGGCAGCCGTCGCGCCGGGTGCTGTTGCTGTGCGCGGGCCGCTCCTCGGGCAACGTGCCGTTCGACCTGCTCGTGCCCACGCCGCACAACGGGCGCATCAAATACGCCATCGACTATGCGCCGCCCGCGGAGGACGCGGCCCTGCCGCCGTTCGATCTCGTGTTCAATGCGGTGGGCGATCCCGACATTGCGGAACCGCTCCGCGCACGTATCGCGCAGTTCGCGCAAACCTGTGCGCGGCCATTGCTCAATGTGCCGGAACGCGTTGCGGTTACGCGTCGCGACCGGCTGCCGGCGTTGCTGGATGGCTTGCAGGACGTGCAGACTGCGCCGTGCCTGCGCATCGATCCTGCCGATCCCATTCACGACAAAGTGCTCGACGAAGCACGGCAGCGCATAGCGGCGGCCGGCATGCGCCTGCCGTTGCTCGTGAGGCCCGTTGCGACGCATGGCGGCGAAGGGCTCGTGCGCTGCGACACCGAGGCCCAGCTCGAAGCCGCGCTCGCCGCGCAAGCGGGCTCGTTCTACGTCAGCGCGTTTCGCGACACGCGCGACGCCGACGGCTCGTGCCGCAAATATCGCGTCGCCTTCGTGGATCGCGTGCCGTATCCGTACCATCTCGCGATTTCGCCGCACTGGATGGTGCATTACTTTTCCGCGGGTATGGAGGGGGTGCGCGTGAAGCTCGAAGAAGAGGCGCGCTTTCTCGCCGACCCCGTTGCGGCGCTCGGCGAGCGCGGCGCGGCGGCGATCGCCGCCATCGGCCGGCGTCTCGATCTCGACTACGCGGGAGTGGATTTCACAATGCTGCCCGATGGCAGTGTCTTCGTGTTCGAGGCGAACGCGACCATGCTCGTGCATCGCGAGCGCCCCGACGGCGAACTCGCGCACAAGAACGCCTACGTGCAGCGGATCGCGGAGGCATTCGAAGCGATGATGCGCGCGCGCATGGCTACGAGGGTCTGAGGCGTTTCGACTGGCGCCGCACCGCGAAGCATGCGAGCGGCGCGGTTACGCCTCAGCGGCTCAGGCCTCTTCGGCCCACGACATCCCTTCGCGCGCCAGCAGCGCCGAAGACGCCGCCGGACCGAAAGTCCCCGCCGTATAGGTGCGCGGCCGGTCGCCCAGCTCTTCCCAGCCCAGAAGGATCGGCTCGACCCACGTCCACGCCGCTTCCAGTTCGTCGCGGCGCATGAAGTGCGTGAGGCGGCCGCGGATCACGTCGATCAGGAGGCGCTCGTAGGCCTCCGCGCGGCGCTCGGGAATGGCCTGCTGCAGATCCAGATTCAGGTTCACCGGCAGCATGTTCATGCCGCTGCCCGGCTCCTTCGCGAGCATCTGCAACTGGATCGACTCTTCGGGCTGAAGCTGGATCACGAGGCGGTTGCCGTAGTTGCGCGGGCCGCTCGGGAAGATCGAGAACGGCAGGTCCGCAAACTCGATGACGATCTCCGACTGACGCTTCTGCATGCGCTTGCCCGTGCGCAGGAAGAACGGCACGTTGGCCCAGCGCCAGTTGTTGATGTGGGCGCGCAGCGCGACGAACGTTTCCGCGCGGCTATTGGCCGGCACGTTGTCCTCTTCCATGTAGCCCTTCACGGGCTTGCCGTCCACGGCGCCCGCCGCGTACTGGCCGCGCACCGTGTCGCGCGCGATGTCGGCCAGCGTCATCGGGCGCAGCGAGCGCAGCACCTTGAGCTTCTCGTCGCGCACGGCGTCCGCGTCGAGAGAGACGGGCGGCTCCATGGCCACGATGCACAGCAGTTGCAGCAGGTGGTTCTGCACCATGTCGCGCAGCGCGCCCGTGTGGTCGTAGAAGCCCGCGCGGCTGCCCACGCCCACCGTCTCCGCCACCGTGATCTGCACGCTGCGGATATACGGCGCCTGCCACAGCGGCCCGAAGATCGGATTGCCGAAGCGCAGCACCATCAGGTTCTGCACCGTTTCCTTGCCCAGATAATGGTCGATGCGATAGATCTGCGGCTCGGCGAAATGACGGCCCACCGATTCGTTGATCTCCTGGGCCGAAGCGAGGTCGTGGCCCAGCGGCTTTTCCAGCACGACGCGCGAACGTTCGTCCACGAGACCCGCCGACGTGAGGTTGTCGCAGATCGTCGTGAAAAGCTCCGGCGAGGTCGAGAGATAAAACACGCGTATCGCCTCGGGGCGCGAGGCCGATTTGAGCCGGGCATAGTCTTCGGCCAGGTTGACGTCGATGATCACGTACTGGAACAGGCCGAGGAAGCGGTCCCACGCGGCGGCGTCGAAGGCCTTGGCGTCGATGAACGGACGCGACTGCTCGTTCATGAAGGCGCGGTACTGGTCGATGCTCCAGTCCTTGCGGCCCACCGCGATGATGCGGGTTTCGGCCGGCAGGTTGCGGTGCAGGTGCGCCATGTAGAGGGCGGGCAGCAGTTTGCGTGCAGCCAGATCGCCGCCGCCGCCGAAGATGATCATGTCGACGGGCTGGTCGGGCGCGGCTTGGGCAGTCTGATTCGTCATGGCAGGTCGCTGGTGGGCAAAGAGGATAAGGCGCCTCGCGGCGCTTATCGGGCGCGCGGGGCGCGCCGGTTGCGGAAAAAACCACGCCCGGCGTTCGGCCCGGCGCGGCGAAAAAGCTAATGGTGCATGGTTTCGCGTGACTTTGCACGCTGAAGATCGCCTCAGCCCGGCCCTGGCAAGCCGGGCACCGTCATGCCGAAGGTTTGTGCGAGCAGGATCGCGTTGAGCGCGAGCACGGCGGCCGCGCCGGCCACGGCGAGCCAGACCGTGAAGGTGCGGTTACGATGCGGCCCCATCACGGCGGCGCGGCTCGTGAGCCAGACGAGGGCGATCATGGGCACGGGCAGCGCGAGGCTCAGCACGACCTGGCTCATGACGAGCGCCTCTGTGGCGTTCACGCCGAGGCCGACCACGGCGAAGCTCGGCGCCATGGTCACGACGCGGCGCAGCCAGAGCGGAATCTGGAAGCCGACGAAGCCTTGCATGATCATCTGCCCCGCGAGCGTGCCGACGACCGAGCTCGAAATGCCCGAAGCGATCAGCGAAAGCAGGAAAATGCCGGCCGCGCCGATGCCGAGCAGCGGGGCGAGCGTGTGGTAGGCGCTCCCGATTTCGGCGACGTCCGGGTGGCCCGCATGGAAGGCGCCCGAGGCCATGATGACCATGGCCATGTTGATGAGGCCGGCGAGGGAGAGCGCGATCACCACCTCGACGTTGGAAAAGCGCACGAGGCGCGTGCGTTCGAGGTCGTTGCGCGGCGGCACGCGCGCCTGGGTGAGGCCCGAGTGCAGGAAGAGGGCGTGCGGCATGACGGTCGCGCCGATAATGCCCACCGCGATCGTCACGGCCTGCGCGTCGGGCAGGCGCGGCGTGGCGAGGTGGCGAAAGACGCTGGGCCAGGCGATGGGCGCGATGAAGAGCTCAAGCAGATAGCACAGCCCGATGATGCCGACGAGCCCGCCGATCACGAGCTCCAGCGGCCGGAAACCCGCGCGCTCGAACAGCAGCAGCACGTAGGTAACGATTGCCGTGACGACCATGCCCGCCATAAGCGGCAGATGAAACAGCAGCGACAGGCCGATCGCGCCGCCGAGGAATTCGGCAAGATCGGTCGCCATTGCCGCGATTTCGCTCACGCCCCACATCGCCCAGACGAGCGGCGCGGGCAGACGCTCGCGGCACAGTTCGGCGAGATTGCGCCCCGTGACGATGCCGAGCTTGGCGGAGAGCCCCTGGAACAGCATGGCCACCAGGTTCGCGAGCAGCACGACCCACAAGAGCGCGTAACCGTAGCGCGCGCCCGCCTGGATGTTGGTCGCGAAGTTGCCGGGATCCATGTACGCCACCGACACCACCACGGCCGGCCCCGCGAGCGGCAGCAGCAGTGCCGCGCCGCGGCGGCGCCCTTCGAGCGCCTCGCGCACGGCGGCGGCCGTGCTCTTCGTGAGGCCGTCGGGCAGGGGGTCTTCGCGGGTGCGATGGTCCATGCGCGCTCCTCGAAGTTGGGGGCAGAACGCCGGGCGCGGCGTTAACGCGCGTCGTCGGCGCGTCATCGGATTGCGGCGCTCGCGCGTTAAGGAGACAATCTTTCGCGCTTACGCGCCGGCGCATGTCGCTATCTCAGCACAAAGCGGTCCGGTGCGCCTCCATCAGCCTCTTTCTCTTACGAAATGCCTGAATTCCCGATCATTTCCTTTACGAAAGCCCGCCTCAAAGCTCACGGCGCGGCCGCACTGCTGATGGGCGGCCTCGCATGGGGCTCGCTCGCCCACGCCGACAGCAGTGCCAACGACAGAGTCATCGTGCTCGACTCCGGCGAAGCACAGCTTTCGCTCATCGACGAAGCAAGCCGCACCGTGGTCGGCACCGAGCCTACCGGCAAGGAACCGCATCACCTGATGATCACGCCCGACGGCAAGTCGCTGATCGTGGCCGATTCGGTCTCGAACGACCTGATGTTCCTCGACCCGCACACGGGCAAGGTCCAGCGCCGCGTGGAGGGTATCGAGGATCCGTACCAGCTTGGCTTCTCGCCCGACCACAAGTGGTTCGTGACGGCGGGCCTGCGCCTCGACCGCGTGGACATCTACAGCTACAACGGCCAGGACGTTACGCTCGTGAAGCGCATTCCGCTTGCGAAGACGCCGAGCCACATCACTTTCGCCTCGGACAACAAGACGGTGTTCGTCACGCTGCAGGACACCGGCGAAGTCGCGGCCATCGACTTGCCGACGCAGACCGTGCTCTGGAAGCTGCACGTCGGCGACACGCCCGCGGGCCTGTGGATGACGCCCGGCGACAAGTACCTGCTCGTCGGCATGACGGGCGAGGACGACGTGGCCGTGGTGGACTGGCACAACCGTACGCTCGTGAAGAAGATCCAGACCGGGCGCGGCGCGCACAACTTCCGCAATCTCGACGACGGCAAGCACGTGGCCGTGACGAATCGCGTGGAAAGCACGATCAGCATTCTCGATTACACGACGCTCACGAAGGTCGCCGACATCACGGGTCTGCGCCCCGGTCCCGACGACATGGAACTTTCTGCCGACAAACGGTATCTGTGGGTGACGTTCCGCTTCGCGAAGCACGTGGGGATCATCGACCTGACGACGCGCAAGCTGATCGACACGATCGCCGTGGGCCGTTCGCCGCATGGCATCTACTTCGCGAACCGCGCGCCGGTTTATTCGCCCAATCCGGACTGAGCGCGCAACCTCAAGGCACCGATTCGAGGGAACTGATGATAGACACCCTGATCTCGCAGCTCGACAACGGCATATCGTGGCTGCAGACCCTGGTTTATGTGGACGTGGTCCAGCCGATCTTCTACAAGGTCGGCCTGATGGGCTACGACGAGGACACCTACGATGCGCTCTACTGGGTGATCATCGGCGTGCTCGAAATCGTCGTGACCTATGCGCTGCTGCGCCCGCTGGAGGCGCTGCGTCCTATCGAGCCCTGGGCTGACCGCAAGGCGCTGCGTTCGGACATCTGGTACACGTGGATCGCCAAGCTCGGCATTCTGAATATCGCGTTCTTCTTCATGCTGCAGCCGCTGTTCAATCACTGGCAAAGCCTGATGGCGATCTACGACGTTCCGAACATCGACGTGGACAGCCTGTGGCCCGGCGTCACCGACAAGCCGATCGTGTCGTTCCTGATCTACTTCATCGTGCTCGACTTCGCGGGGTACTGGTATCACCGCTGGCAGCATCGCTTCGGCGTCTGGTGGGAACTGCATGCGGTCCATCACAGCCAGCAGCAGATGTCGCTGTGGTGCGACGACCGCAACCACTTCCTCGACGACATCATCAACGCGGCGTTTTTCGCGGCCATCTCGCTCTTCATCGGCGTGCAGCCGGTGCAGTACGTCGTGCTCGTCGCGGTGGGCAACTTCATGCAGAGCGTGCAGCACGTCAACGCGCGGCTGCCGTTCGGCTGGGGACTTGATCGCCTCCTCGTGAGCCCGGCCTTTCATCGCCGCCATCACGCGGTGGGCTACGGTCACGAAGGCACGCGCTACGGCTGCAACTTCGGCGTGGTGTTCCCGTGGTGGGACGTGCTGTTCCGCACGGCTTCGTGGAACAAGGAGCTCGAGCCTACCGGCATCCGCGACCAGTTGCCGGTGCCGCAAGGCCAGGGGCTCGACTACGGCGGCGGTGTGTGGGCCCAGCAGTGGAAGGGACTCGTGCGCATCGTGCAACGCCTGCGCAGCAAGCGCTATCCCATGGGGGCCGCCTCCTGAGGCCCGAGGTGCGGCCTTGATGCGATAATCCTGCCAGACCCCGCAAGGAGAGCATCTTGAGCCGCATCGACAATCCGCAGCACGACCAGGAAGTCGGCGTCGCCGACGCCACCGAAGACCCCACCCGCATCGACGACACGCGCATCGGCGCCGTGCGTCCGCTCATCTCGCCGGCGCTGCTGCTCGACGAGCTGCCGGTGCCGCCGCAGACCCAGACGCTCGTGGAGACGAGCCGCGCGCAGATCGCCGAGGTGCTCCGGCATCGCGACGACCGCCTCGTGATCGTCGTGGGGCCGTGCTCGATCCACGATCACGACCAGGCGCTCGACTACGCAAAGCGGCTCAAAGCAAAGGCCGATGCGCTGAAGGACGATCTGCTCGTGGTGATGCGCGTGTACTTCGAAAAGCCGCGCACAACGGTGGGCTGGAAGGGCTACATCAACGACCCGAGGCTCGACGGGAGCTTCCGCATCAACGAGGGCCTGCGCGCCGCGCGGCAACTGCTGCTCGACATCAATGCGCTCGGCCTCCCGACCGCTACCGAATTCCTCGACCTGCTGAGCCCGCAATACATCGCGGACCTCGTGGCCTGGGGCGCGATCGGCGCGCGCACGACCGAGAGCCAGAGCCACCGGCAGCTCGCCTCGGGCCTCTCGTGTCCGATCGGCTTCAAGAACGGCACCGACGGCGGCGTGCAGGTGGCCGCCGACGCCATCGTCGCCGCGCGCGCGAGCCACGCTTTCATGGGTATGACCAAGATGGGCATGGCCGCGATCTTCGAAACGCGCGGCAACGACGACTGCCATGTGATCCTGCGCGGCGGGAAGACGGGGCCGAACTATGACCGCGCTTCGGTGGCGGCGTGTTGCGAGGCCCTCGCGAAGGCGGGGCTGCGCGAGCAGGTGATGATCGATTGCTCGCATGCGAATTCGAACAAGGCGCATCAGCGCCAGATCGACGTTGCGCAGGACATTGCCTCGCAACTGGCCGATGGCGAGCCGCGCATCGTGGGCGTGATGATCGAAAGCCACCTCGAAGAGGGGCGCCAGGATCTCAAGCCCGGCGTGCCGCTCAAGCGCGGCGTGTCGATCACCGACGCCTGCATTAGCTGGGCGCAGACCGAGCCGGTGCTGGAGACGCTGGCCGGCGCGGTGCGCGCGCGGCGGCAGCGGCGCGGCTGATCGGGCGGGCGCCTGCTCGCTTGCCCGCTCGCTCGCGTCAGCCCGCCATGCCCTCGCGCAGCCGGAACGTGGCAACCGCTTCGCGTAGCGCTCCAGCCTGCTCGGCAAGCGCGTGAGCGGCCGCCGTGGCCTCTTCCACGAGCGCGGCGTTCTGCTGCGTGACTTCGTCCATCTGCGTGACCGCGATGCCTACCTGTTCGATGCCGGCCGTCTGCTCGCGCGAGGCCGTCGAAATCTCGCCGACGATGGCCGTCACGCGGTGCACCGAACCGACGATCTCGTCGATGATCTGACCCGCGCCCGCAACGAGCGACGAGCCCGCTTCCACGCGCTGCGTCGACTGGGCGATCAGGTCCTTGATTTCGCGCGCCGCGGAGGCGCTGCGTTGCGCGAGCGTGCGGACTTCGCCCGCCACCACCGCGAAGCCGCGGCCCTGTTCCCCCGCGCGCGCGGCTTCCACGGCGGCGTTCAGCGCGAGGATATTGGTTTGAAACGCAATGCCGTCGATCAGGCTGATGATTTCGCCTACCTTGCCCGAACTTTCGGCGATCGACCGCATGGTTTCGACCACTTCATGCATCACGGCGCCGCCGCGCGTGGCGGTCTGTGCCGCGGTGCCGGCCAGCTCGCTGGCATGCTGCGCGTTCTCGGCGTTCATGCGCACGATCGACGTGAGTTCTTCCATGCTCGCGGCCGTTTCTTCGAGCGACGCCGCCTGACCTTCGGTGCGCGCCGAGAGGTTCTGATTGCCGGCCGCGATCTGCGCGCTCGCGGAGGCGACGCCCATCGCGTTGCCGCGCACTTCGCTCACCACGTGCGCGAGGCTCGCCTGCATCTGCATGAGGGTGGCGAGCAGTTCGGCCGTTTCGTCGTCGCCGCTCGCGTGCAGATCCGTCGAGAGGTCGCCGGCCGCGACTTCATGCGCAAAGCGCACTGCACGGCCGAGCGGCCGCGTCACCGTCCGGCTGAAGGCGACGCCGCCCGCGAGAGCAAGCACGAACACGCCGATCATCAGCGCGGCGCTGATCTCCGTGGCGCGCTCGGCGTCGACGGCGGCTTGCGCCGCCACCTGTGCGTTGTCGGCGGCGATTTTTTGCGCCGCGCGGTCTAGCAGATCGGCAGGCGCGCGGTCCACGCCCGCCACCTGTGCGTCGCCGGCAGTCGGATCGAAGCCCGCGGCCTTGAATGCTTCGAAACCTTTGCGATAGCCCTGGCCCATGGCCGCGTGGGCTTGCGCGAACTGCTCGACGAGGTCGCGGGTCTCGCCGGCGGGAAGCGTTTGTTCGAGCTTCGCGGCCAGATCGTCGACGGTTTTCTCGCGTGTCTGGAACGCGCTCCAGTAGCGGTCGAGCTTCTGCGGATCCTTGCCGCGCAGGAGCGTGTCTTTCCATTCCTGCACCTGCAGCTTGAACGCGACGAGCGTGGCCGACGCCATGCGCTCGTTCGCGGCGCTATCCTGCACGGTGGTGCGATAGGTGTCGATGGCTTCGTTGAGCATGTGGATGCCGTAAAGCGCGCCCGCCGACATCAACGTGAGTGCGGCACCGAAGGCGAGAGGGATCTTGCGACTGAGCTTCATTGGGGGCAGATACTGGAGAGAATGAGGGCGAACGCCGATAGCTATATCGGCGTTCGCGCGGAATTCTGAAGGGTCCTTTCGCACTCGTTCGTAGACCAGAACAAGTCTGAGGAATAGGGGCGTGCATGGCTTGCATGCAACGCGCGAAGGACGGCGATCATGAATGTAGTGCCGAAACGAGTCGCGCTTGTGTCACACAGCCGGGTTCGCGGGTGGCGGCGCTCGCGGCTTCGCGTTACGTGGTGTTACACACGGCGCCTCTGGTAATCTGCCGTAAGCTGTCACATCAGGGTCACGGTCTTCGCGGCGCGTGGCTCTGCTATGTTGACCTGTTCAAGTCACGTTGCCGCGCGTTGCCATCATGTCTGTCGATCGCTTGTTTGAACTGGCCTCTTCGCATCATCGCGAGGGACGTCTCGATCTCGCCGAGGGCCATTACCGCGAAGTCCTTGCCGGCGACCCCGATCATTGGGCGGCCTGCTACGGCCTCGCCCAGCTCCTGATCCGGCTCGACCGTTTCAACGAAGCCATCGCGTGTCTCACGCCGCTCCTGAACCGCGAAGGCGACACGGCCGCGGTCTGTCGTCAGTTGGGTCTGGCCGAGGCCTGCGCGGGACGCCGGCTGCGCTCGCTCCGGCACTTCGAGCGCGCGCTCGAATACGCGCCGGACGACGCCACGACGGCCCACCTCGTCGCCAACCTGCAGCAGGCTCTGGGAATGGACGAGGCCGCGGAGGCAAGCTACCGCCGCGCGTTGAAACTCAGGCCGCTGATCCTCATCCCCGCCGCCGTCGCTCCGCCGGATTTTCGTGCGCTATTCGTCTTCGCGCCCGGCGCCGGCAATACGCCAATCGAATATCTGGTGGCGAACGCGCGCTTCGAAAGCAACGTCATCACGGTGCTGGCGGACATGGACTACGATTACGACCGTTTGCGCGGCTACGCGGACGTGGTCGTCAATCTCGTTTCCGATGTCGACCGCGGTCTGGCGTCGCTCGGACCGGCGGAGGCTTTCATTGCGGCGATCGGAAGTCCGGTCGTCAATCCGCCTCGACTGATCGCAGAGACGAGCCGCGAGTCGGTGGCGCGGCGTCTCGAACACGTGCCGGGCTGCCGGGTTCCGCAGACGCGCCTCTATCCGGCGGCGGCGTTGCAGGCGCTGGCCGCGCGGGGCGGCGAGGCCCTGTCGTTTCCGTTGCTCGTGAGGCCGGCGGGCTCGCACGGCGGCGAGGCATTCGAGAAGGTCGAGGATCTCGCGCAGTTGCAGGCGTTTCTGGCGAAACATGTCGCCGGGAACTACTACCTCACGCCGTTCGTGAACTACCGGTCCGCCGACGGCTATTTCCGCAAATATCGTTTCGTTTTCGTCGACGACGAGATTCTGCCGTACCACCTCGCCATCGACGACAAATGGAAAGTGCACCACGTCACGACGGGCATGGTGGACAGCGCGTGGATGCAGGCCGAGGAACAGGCGTTCCTCGACGATCCGTGGCGTGTTTTCGGCACGGCGCAGCGCGAGGCCTTGCAGGCCATACGCAATGCCATTGGCCTCGACTACTTCGGCATCGACTGCTCGCTAGGGCGGGACGGTGCGATCGTGGTGTTCGAGGTGAATGCGAGCATGCTGGTTCACGGCAACAACCAGCAGTTTCCGTACAAGACGGAAGCGGTGGAGCGGATCAAACGCGCATTTCATGCCATGCTCGCGAGGCGTGTGGCAGCGTGCCAGGTCCAGCGCGAGCGCCAGTAACGCCTCCCCATATTCATGCCGCAGCCAGGGGCCAGGTCTTGCGTGTCCTCAAGATGACACGGTGCTAGCGCGACTGGGCGGCAACCGGCGCGGCCGCGGTCCGCACCGGGCCGCCTTGCGCTGGCGTATCGTGGCCGGTGCCTTTCACATGCGCGATCCAGGCAACGGCGGCGAGCGTCAGCACCGTGGCGACCCAGCCGTTGTATCCATAGCCCGTGATCGTGCCGTTCGGCCCGTTCGCGAGCAGCAGGCCGCCGGCCCATGCGCCGATGCCCATCCCGAGCGCCTGCACCGCACTGTTGGCGCTGAGGAAGGCGCCGCGCCGCGCCGGCTCGGGGATCGTCGTGAGCAGAGCTTGCATCGGGATCATACGTCCCGACATCGCGACCATGAAAAACGCGAAGAACGCGACAAGGCCGACGAACGGCAGCACGGGTAGATGCGTAATGAACAGCACCGGCGCGAGCGAGACGAGGGCCATGATGCGGAAAATCTGGCGCTTGCCGTAGCGATCCGCGAGCCGTCCTACCACACGGGACGTCAAGAAAGTCGCCGCGCCGCCCGCCATGTAGAGCCACGAGAGCTGCTGCGGCGCGATGCCGTGATTCGCGACGAGCATGGGCGAGATGAACGGAATCACGAACATGTGGCCGACCATCATCGTGAAGGTCAGCGCAAACGCCTTGAGGTGGCGCGGCAGCGTGAGCAGGCTCCAGAGCTGCGGCAGGATGCGCGAGAGCGGGGTGCGCTCGCCAAGGTGCGCCGTGAGCGGCGGCACGATGCGCGCGCCGGCGAACCAGATGCCTGCCGAAAGCACTACCAGCAGCAGGAACGGGGCGCTCCAGCCGAAGTGCGCGCCCAGCAGCACGCCGGCGGGTACGCCGGCAATCGCCGCAATCGAGAACGCCGTCATGATGACGCCCGTGGCGGCGCCGCGGCGTGCCACCGGAATGACGTCGCTCACGATTGCCATCACGATCGAGCCCAGCACGCCGCCCGTGAGGCCGGCAAATGCGCGCGCCGCGAGCAGCAGATGGAAGTTGCCGGCCAGTGCGCAGGCGAGATTCGACGCGGCGAAGAGCGCGTACGCCACCTGCAGCAAACGGCGCCGGTCGAAGCGGTCGATGTAGGTCGCCGCGAAGAGACCCGAAAGCCCCGAGCACAGCGAATAGGCCGATACGGCCGTCGCGAACTGCGCCGGCGTGATGGCGAACGCATGCATGATTTGCGGGCCGAGCGGCATCATCACCATGAAGTCCATGATGACGGTGAACTGGGTCAGCGCGAGCAGCCAGAGCAGCGTGCGTTCGCGCAGGGGATTGAGCGTGGTTGTCATTGGATTCGTTTTGCTCTGAAAGAAGACCGCGCGGCATGTGAGCCGCGCAGCATGGATTAGTCGTCGATCGTCTCGTGGGTCGCTGGCGCGCCGCGCCGCCAGTAAGCCGACGCGCGAATGCGCTTCTTGTCCACGCCGCGATCGTTCACGAGATGCGTGCGTACGGCGCGGATCGCAGCCGCCTCGCCGGCTGCCCAGACGTAGCCGGTGCCCGGCGGCAGCCAGACCTGGTCCACGGCCTCGAGCAGCGGATTATCCGACGTCGACTCGTCGCGGTAGCACCAGATGGCATAGAGATCGGTCTCGGTCGGCAGCCCGATGCGGGCGGCCCGGTTCTCGACCTCCACGACCACCGCGACGCGCGCGCCCGCGGGCAGTTCGGCGAGACGCCGCTGGATAGCCGGCAACGCGGTTTCGTCGCCGATCAGCAGATGCCAGTCGAAGCCGGTCGGGATCACCATCGATCCGCGCGGTCCGCCGACGCCGAGGTATTGCCCCGGCTGCGCGTTGGCCGCCCACGCCGTGGCGGGGCCGGCTTCGTGGAGGGCGAACTCGAGGTCGAGCTCGCCCGCCTCGGCGTCGAAACGGCGCGGCGTGTAATCGCGCATGGCAGCGCGGGTTTCGCCTTCGGGAAACACCGGGCCGTCGGGGCCGAGCGTCGGCAGGACGGGTATTTCCGCGCCTGCGGGCGGGAAAAACACCTTCACGTGATCGTCGAACGAGGCCGAGACGAAATCGCCGAGATCGCCCGTGAGCGTGACGCGCACGAGCGCGGGCGAGAGCGGTACGACGCGCGCGACGCGCAGCAGCCGGAACTTCAGCGGATGACGCACGCGGACAACTTCGAGGGTTGAGGGGTTCTGCATGAAAGACTCTCCGATGAAGACGGGCTGGCGGGATTGACGCGGCGGATCAGGCGCCGGCCGGTTCGTGGTTGCCGCTGTCGCCGTTTTCGCCGCCGTTTTCGATTTCCCGGGTGGCGCGCACGAGGATCGCAGCAATGCGGCGCTGCTCCTCGGGCGAGGCGTCCGCGCGGCGCACCAGGGCGTGCTTGAGGGCATGGCGTGCTTCGATCAGTTCGCGCACCCAGCCGCCTTCGGTTTCGTCGGCCGGCTCCTGGCCTGCGAACGCGCGGCGCATCACGTCCATCTTGCGGCCGAAGTGCGTGAGCTTGGCGAGGATGAGCTCGGCACGCTCACGGTTGGCGTCGAGGTAAGTACGGCCTTCGGGCGACAATGAGTACTGCTTGCGATTGCCTTCGAGCGTGACGTTCACATAGCCGAGTTCTTCCAGATACGTGAGGGCCGGGTAGACCATGCCGGGGCTGGGGCTATAGAAGCCGTTCGAGCGCGCGTCGAGCGCCTTGATGAGTTCGTAGCCGTGGCTTGGACGCTCGGCGAGCAACACGAGCAACATGAGCTGCAGGTCTTCGGACGTGAACTTGCGGCCGCGGCCGAAACCGTCGCCGTCTCCGAAGCCGCCGAAACCGCCGCCGAAGGGACCGCCGAAGCGGTCACCCCAGCCACCGGGGCCTTCGCCGTGCTGGCGATGGCGGCCCATGGCATGCCAGAAGGCGTGAATGGGGGAGATGTGACGCGAAAAATCGTGGCCGCGACGGCCGAAATGGTGGTGGTGACGCATGGTGCCTCCTTCTCAGGTGTCTTAAAACATGTCTTAAGATATATATCGTAAGAGCGTTTGTCAAAGAGAATTTCTGAGGTATGAGGGCACACTAAAGTCTGCGGGAAGGCAGAAATCGTCGTTCAGAGACAAAAAAGTCTGCGGGAATGCCGAATTTCGGCGTGCAGCGCACAATTCCCGCCCCGTTCCTGGTTATTAAAAGAAGGATTGGATAGTGCGGATGAGCGTCGCAATGACGTGCGTTCGCGCGCTGTTTCTGTGAGGCGCGGTAAGTTTGCGTTATCGGGCCTCTCATGGGGCCACTTCAATCCGGTCGCGCGGTGCATCGAGCACCGCCACAACCCGGGCGGCACGGCGGGTCCTGTCCGCGGACGACCGCCTCTGGATCGACCGGATTGGTTCGTTTTTCGCTACCCGGTTCGAACCTGAGACCGCCGCAACAGTCGCCAACCCGCTATGCCGGCACCCGTGCGCACAAGCTTGACGTAGCCGGGGTTGCTCGTTTCTCCAGTCGTCAGGCGGTCGCGGCTCTTTTCTCGACAGCAGCATTCGCGACAGATGCAATGCGATGGCTGGCAAGCTCCGAGAAGATCAGGGCCAGTACGACGACGGAGCTGGCGAGGTAGCCGAGATTGTGGCTGCCGATCACCGGAATGGCACCCGCACCAACCACGCTAGCGATCGAGACGCCCACATAGGTGGCCGAGGTGTTCAGGCCGACCAGAACCGGGGCCATGGGCGGATTAAGCGAAACGAGGCGGAACTGCTGCGGCACGAGCAAGCCCCAGGCACACGCACCCCACACAGCGATGGCGATGGAAGCGCTCCACAGGTGCGTGCTGGACAACGGCATCGTAACAATCACTGTCCCGACGATGATGAGCATCGCGACAACAACCTTGCGTGAACCGATCCTGTCGAGAATGCGGCCAGTGAGCAGATTGGTGAGCGTTCCTGCGAGCCCCCAGAACACGAGCAACATCCCGAGCAGCGTTGCGTTGCCGCCGGTGGCGCGATCGAACACAACCGAGAAGTAGTTGTAGATGACGAAGGTGCCGATTTGCGCCAGCACTGTCGTTGCGAGCGTCAGACCGACACGGGCGTCCGTGAGCGGAGAGAGGCGCTTGCGCAATGAGATGGCCGGCGGGAGCGGAACTTCGGGCAGGAGGGTCCAGATGCCGATGAAGCCAATTGCACCCAGGCCGGCGACGAACGCCAGCGTCCAGCGCCAATCGACCAGGCCGCCGATGACCGCACCAATCGGAGTCCCTAGAGCGGTCGCCGTGGACAGGCCCGCGACGACGATGGAAAGCGCGAAACCTCGGCGCTCCGGCGGTACCAGTAACGTGCTCGTGCCGCTCGCGGTTGGCGAGAACATGGCAGCGCCGAGGCCGGCCAGTGCACGGGTGGCAAGCGCGATCGCGAGGCTGGGTGCCACGACTGTCCCGAGATTGGCCACCACGAAGATTCCCATCCCGGCGAGCAGCAGGCGTTTGCGGGCGATGCCGGCCGCAAGCGCAGCGATGGTCGGTGCGAGCAACGCAAATGTAAGCGCGTACACGGTAATCATTTGCCCGACAGCGCCTATGCCCACGTGAAATGAGCGAGCGAGCTGAGGCAGGATGCCACCGAAGACGAAGCTATCCGTCCCCAACGCAAACATGCCGAGGGCAAGGGTTAAAAGACGTCGATCCATGGCGATTTCCCTGAAAAGGTGGTCTGTCAAAAGTTTCGTGATGCAACTATAGAAAGACGTCGGGAGATGCGCTATGGACGGAAACTGGCGAATACTTCATCGAAAACTGAGAAAGTTGCATGATAAAACTTATGGTACAAATTGGCCATGTCGAAGAAGTAAGGTGAAGTAGGGATCTGTCCGGTTTCAGCTACGACGGGTGGATTCGACCTTGGCTTGATGTGATGTTCAATCGAAGAGGTGGCGGGTGTATCGCAAGGAAAGCGCACTGGCGAATTGCTCAATCGCTCGAGCACTGGAGCAGGTAGGGGATGGGTGGACGTTGTTGATCGTCCGCGAATGTACGCACGGTACGAAGCGCTTTGATGAGTTTCACAAGCAGCTAGGCATTGCGCGGAACATCCTGACCATGCGTCTGGAACGCCTGACCGAACGCGGGATACTCGAACGCTATCCGCTCGAAGAGCGGGCGAATACACAGGGATATCGTTTGACCACGAAGGGCGAGGAGCTTTATCCCGTCCTTGTCTCGCTCATGCAATGGGGAGACCGTTGGGCGTCGCTGGAAGGCAAGGCGCCCGTTGTTCTGGTCAGCGCCATGAGCGGGCAGTCAGTTGAGCGAATCCAGGTCCGTGAAATCAACGGAACTCCATTGTCGTTCAAGGAGATTCGTTTTGAGCCGGGCCCTGGCGTGACCGCTGCGACACAGCTTGTGATCGAAACCCGCAACGCCAGGATCCTCGAAGTGGAATCGAAATGAAATGCACTGACCATGCGTTCACGACGCTCGTTACGGATGCAAGGCATCAAACAAGCCATCAGTCGTAACGGATGACGTATAGGCAAAAGTAGGAGCGGTAGCTGTAGGCGAAATCGCAATCTTTCCAGGAGAAGTGAAATTATGAAACTGCTTTATGTAAAAGGATCGCCCCGTGGTGATCGCTCGCGCAGTGCTCAAGTCGCGGCGGCCTTTATCGAGACTTATCGCGCCAGGCATCCGAACGCAGAGATCGAGGAGTTGGACCTGTGGCAGGCTTCACTGCCTGAGTTCGACGGCGATCGTGCTGCTGCGAAGATGAGCTTCTTCGGCGACCCCGAGATGAATGGCGCACAGCAAAGTGCCTGGGACGAGATTGCCAGGATCACCAATCATTTTGCTAGCGCGGACGATTTCCTGTTCACGGTGCCGATGTGGAATAGCGGCATTCCGTATCGCCTGAAGCTCTATATCGACATTATCACCCAGCCGGGATTGCTGTTCGGGTTTGATCCGGCTACGGGCTACAGCGGGTTGCTCAAAAACAAGCGTGCGACGGCCATTTACACGAGCGGTGTTTATGGACCCGGGGCCGCGAAGGGCTTTGGCAGTGACTTCCACTCAGCCTATTTCGATGACTGGCTTCAGTTCATCGGGATCGACGACATTGCCAGTGTTCGCTACCAGCCGAACATCCTGACCGCCGACGCGGCGGCCGGACTGGCAAGTGCTCAGGAGGCGGCGAAAGAGGCTGCACGGCGCTGAGCCCCGGGGGAGTCAAAGCGGGCGTGCATCGACCGAGTCAGGTTGGCGGTGCATGTCCGTCGCGTCGTTGTATGAGTACCTGTGCCCGTGAGTATGCCCGTGCTCACGGGATTGCCAGAGCCATGCTTCCGGTACAACGGTTAGGGAGTTGTATGATGAAACTGTCACTCAGCGGCGAGACTCAGCCGGGCACTGTCTGGGTGGCAGTTCGCAGTCGTTGGAATACGGCTATTGCATCGTTGAACGGCCCAGGGGGGCGACGCCTGCAGGTCGCTCTAGACGGTGTCGTCTTTCGCAAGATCCAGCAAGGCCTGGAGCGTTCGCTTATAGGGTCCGGTATTGCCGCTTGCTGCCTGAATAATCAAGGCGCCCTGGAGGCGCGCCACCCAGTCCTCCGCAAAATGTCGCGCACGCGATGCCGACAGGCCACTGTCGGCCGCCAACTTCTCGATTGCCTCGATCCAATGCGTGAACGCATCCTGCAAGCCGCGCCGAGCTTCGGGGCCGATTGCAGAAGTGGTCATCTGTCCGAGAACGCAGGAAGCCCGGCCCCCGGCATACATATGGTCAAGCGCCGCCACTATCTTGCGGACGCGAGGCTTCAGAGGACTGGGGCTACACGCTGCATCGAGCAGCTCGCGATCAATCAGGATTTTCGCTCGATCGAGTACCGCCTCGGCCATCTGCTCTTTGCCATCCGGGAAATGATGGTAGAGGCTGGATTTCCCCAACCCGGTTGCTCGCGACAGATCCGAAATCGAGGTGCCGTCAAAACCTTGGTCGCGAAACACCGTGAACAATCGGTCAACGATTTCGTCCTTCGACGTGGGGATAGCCGGCATGCTGAATTTCCAGGAAAACCGATCATTCGGTACAGGTCAATAGACTACGGCATTGGATCTGGTAAATCAATACTTGACTAATACAGATTTCGTTTGTACTGTACCGATCGTTCGGTTCAATTTGGGCAGGCCGAGCATTCTTTCTACTCAGGAGATTTCAGCATGTCGACGTTTTCCAGCTATCGCACGGTTTCTGTTGCTGACCCGCGTTCAGGTTCGGCCCTCAATCTTTTTTATCGCGAGGCGGGTCCGCAGGATGCGCCCGCGGTCCTGCTCCTGCATGGCTTTCCGACCTCGAGTCATCAATATCGCGGTTTGATCGGCCGGCTGGCGGACAAGTACCGTGTAATCGCACCGGATCTCCCTGGTTTCGGTTTTTCCGATGCGCCAGAGGCGGCCCAGTTTGGTTACACGTTTGATCACCTGGCGGAGGTAATCGAGCAATTCACTCAGACTATCGGTTTGAGCCGGTATGCGCTCTACGTGTTCGACTACGGCGCCCCGGTGGGCTTTCGTCTGGCGGTGTCACAACCGGGACGGGTTACCGCGTTGATTACCCAGAACGGTAACGCGTACGAAGAGGGTCTGAGTGAAGGATGGAACCCGATCCGGGCATACTGGCAGGAACCCACTGAGGAAAATCGCAACAATTTGCGGGCCTTTCTGAAGGCGGAAACAACGCAGTTCCAGTACACGCATGGCGAGAAGGATGTCGCATTGATTGCGCCGGAAAGCTACACGCTCGATCAGCATTTTCTCGAACGGACTGGCAACGACGATATCCAGCTCGATCTGTTCGGTGACTACAAGAGCAACGTGGTGGCTTATCCGCGCTTCCACGAATATTTCCGTACCCATCGTCCGCCGACGCTAGCGGTGTGGGGGAAGAACGATCCATTCTTCGTCCCCCCCGGCGCCGAAGCATTTCGTCGCGACATTCCGGATGCGGAAATCCACTTTGTCGACGCTGGCCACTTCCCGCTCGAGACGCACCTTGACGAGATCGCGGGCATTATCCGCGCGTTCCTTGCAAGGACGTTGGACAAGGCACAGGGGCGAGCGCTTTTCGGCGAGTTGAACGAGGCCGCAGTGCCGGAGCAGGCACAACCGCTTCTTGATGCGATGCGCGGCGTGTTCGGCTTTGTGCCGAACCTCGGCTATGCGCTTGCGGCTGAGCCGTCGGCGCTCGGCGCCTATCTTGCGACGCTCCAGGCGCTCCAGGCGACATCCTTGAGCCCGGTTGCCCAGCAGGTCGCGCTGGTCGCCGCGAGTCATGCCAATGCCGCCGAGTACGGTATCGCAGTCCACGCAACGCTTGCCGGCAAGCTGGGCGCACCGGCGGACGTCGTCGAAGCTCTGCGAGTGGGCGGGCCGCTCGCAGACGCTCAACTCGAAGCCGTGCGCAGGTTCGCGACCGCCGTTGCGTCGAAACGGACTCAGGTCTCGGATAGCGATGTTAATGCACTGACTGCTGAAGGCTTCGATCGCCGGGCCGTGGTAGCGATTGTGCTGGCCGTGGCGAGCAAGACCTTCGCCAATACGCTCGCCCATCTCGCACGACCCGAGATCGACTCGGCGTTTCTGCCCGCATCCGGCTCCGCTGCCTGAAGCAGGCCAGGTTTTGCGCATGCGCGACCCGGTCGTCACTGGCGATGCAATTGCGATGCGATTGACGCGCAGTTGCAGGCGAATTGAGCAGGCGACCGGTCGCGAGCGCAATATGCCGAGATGTCAAAGAGGGTAGCGACCGGTCTGCTCCGGAGACGATGTCTCACGACGCTTGTGTCATTTGATCGTTTTGCGTTTGAGGGAGGGAATCATCGCAAGCATAGCGAGGCTGATTGCCAGAAGCAGGAGCCACGAATCGGAGAACTCCCCGCGCCAGTCACGCAGAAAGCCGAAACTGAGCGGCCCAAGCGCTGCGATCATGTAGCCGATGCACAGGACAAACATCGTCCATGCGTGGCCGTCGCTGGCTTTGGCGGCGTTGTCGAGCGGCAGCATCATCCCCATCGCGAAGCATACGCCCTGGCCGAATGCAATTGCGACAACGAACAGAGTTGGCCACGTAGAGGGGAGGAATGCCAGTCCGAGGAAACCCACAGCCGAGATAATTGTTCCCAAAAGGAGCCAGAGGCGGCGGTCTCCGGACTTCCCGGCAAATCCTCCTGCTGCAAAGCTGCCGGCTGCGAGAAAAAGCGTGAATACGCTGAGCATCAACCCACCGGGGATGTCGCTCATATGCTCTTCATTATTCCAGGGCGCAAGCCATGCAAGGCATGCGTACGCAACAAACTGACTCAATCCGAAAAAGACTGCAAGCAGCCAGGCGCGGCCTTCGTGCCACGGCAGTGCGATCTCTGCCCGAGCTTTTTGATCGGCGGGATGGGCAGTTTGACGACGCATATGGCGCGCGAGATAGCTCCAACTGGCGAGTGCGGTTACGGCAATAACGCACCACATGCCTGCGCCATATCGCCAGTTCTTGAAGAGCGCGGCAATATAGCCGGTGCCGACGGCTGCGATTGTCGCGCCGATGCTGAGTCCACCGGCATAGATGCCCATGAACAGCGACGCCTGATCAGCGAAGTGTTCCTTGATCCAACCACCGATCAGCGCACCGGCAACTGCGATGCCGATACCGACCAGCGCGGTCCAGAACAGCAGCACGGGTGCGGAAGTCGCAAGCGCACGAAAAAAAATGGCAAGACCAAGAAGTAGCAATGACAGCGCGATGGTGCGCTCAATGCCCAGCCTGCGGCTGAGGGCCGGCACGCACAGGACGAATAGCCCCATGCATACATCAGGAATGGACGTCAACAACGCGGCTTCGGAGTAGGTCAGTCTGAAGTGTTGCCGTATCGACAGGAGAATGGGACCGATCGATACGATCCCCGGTCGAAGTGCCAGCGATACGATGAGCAGCAGCACAATCGGGGCGAGCAGGGAGGTGGCTGGTCTTTCGTCGGTTCGCGTGCGGGTATTCATTGGGAAACCTGTCCGTCAAGATGGGATGATGTTGCGAGATGTTATTTTTTTCGAGCACGGAGCGAAATGACGATGCGTGACAAGATTCGTCGCGGAAGTGACAAGTCCCAGCGGGAAGAGAAAAGCCTTGATCCCGGCGCTTATCAATCCGTGCCGCGCGTCATAACCGGAATGGCTCGTAATGAAGCGACGGGCGGCTACATTCCCGCGCACAGTCATCCGCGCGGACAGTTGCTTTATGCAACCTCCGGGTTGATGCGGGCGGCTACAGAAAACGGCATATGGCTGTTGCCTCCACAAAGGGGCTTATGGATTCCGGCGCATGTCGTCCACGACCAGTTGATGCTGAGTCCCACGTTGATCCGGACCGTGTACATCGAACCGGCCGTCTCCCGGCGCTTCGGCAACACATGCCGGACGCTGGAAATCCGTCCTTTGTTGCGGGAGCTGATTCTTGCCCTGCTCGCCGAACCTGTCGAATATGCACTGACCGATAGAAACCTTCATATCGTCGACCTGATTCTGAGCGAACTAGATATCGCTCCTTCTCTGGCCGTCCATATTCCGTGGCCGCGTGACCGCAGGCTGTTATCGATCTGTGAGTCCATCCTCGATGCGCCGCATACGCCCATGACTATCGATTACTGGTCCGAGCGCGTGGGCGCAAGCGCGCGCACACTGATACGGCTTTTCATCCGGGAGACGGGCCTGACGTTCCGGCAGTGGGTTCAGCAGGTACGCCTCGCCGAGGCACTCAGCCGGCTTGCGCATGGCGACCCGGTATTCCAGATAGCCGAAGAACTGGGATATGCCAGCCCGAGTGCGTTCAGCGCCATGTTTCGTCAGGTCATGGGGCAGGCGCCCACCGATTATCTGCAGGAGCGGCCGTGATGTGCCGCCGTCGGATCAGGTGCCTTGCGCCGGAAAGTCAACGGCGAAGATCTCGCCAAGATAAGCGAGAACGGCCTTGATACGTGGCACGCGGTGCAAATACTGATTGGTGCTGATCCACACGTCACGATGCACGTGAATATCTTGCTGAAGCACACCAACGAGTCCGAAGCGCTCCGCCCGCGCAAATGCCGGCAACATGACGATGCCAGCGCCCGCTGCGGCAGCGAACATCTGGGCAAGCATACTGCTGGAATAGAAGTTGATTTCAGGATGATCAATTGTCTCATCGAGCCAGCGCACGGCATCGAGCTGGATGAGGTCGTCGATATAGCCCACGAACATGTGTTTGTGCAGTTCATCGGGCGAACGAGGCGTGCCATGACGCTCCAGATATTCGGCACTGGCATATAGATGAAGCGGAAAGCGCCCGATGCGGCGCGTTTCCACATTAGCGCCGCGGGGCTCGAAAAAGCCGAGGAAGATGTCCGCTTCGCGTTGAGAGATTCGCACGTCATGCGACGAAGTGATGAGTTCGATGACGATACCAGGATGCGTCTGCCGGAAACGGGTTAGCTGTTCGCTCAGATAAAGCGAGGCGATGCCTTCCATTGTGGCGATGCGGACGTGACCGGCGAGGCCGGGCGCACCGTTCTCCAGCGTGTCGGCCAGGGTGAGCAGACTGGCCTCGACCGCTTCGACATGCACCAGCATCTCGCGTCCTTGTGCATTGAGGCGGCAACCTTGCCGATCCCGCTCGAACACAGGTGTCTCCAGCGCGAACTCCAGTGCCGAGATGCGTCGGCCGACGGTGGCGTGATCCATTCCGAGACTGCGCCCGGCACGCGATAAATTGCCGTGGCGCGCAACCGCGAGAAATACCCGGAGGTCGTCCCAGATCAGCTTGTTGATGTTCATGGGTGTTTCCCGTGTCTTTGGTCAGCCTCTATCTTCGCTGTGCATATTTGCACACGCTAGTGATTGTTTTCTGATTTTGGGTTTGCCAGGCGATCTTTAAACTGCCTTCACCTTCGCGTCAGCATGCTGCAGCGCGGCCAATCCCGTTCACCTGGAGAAATTGCATGCCGAACTCCGATATTGACTGGCAGGCTGTCCTGGCCAGTCAGCGCTTCCAGAAGCTCGCTCGCCGCCGTCGAAATATCGTTCTCACGCTGGGAATATTGGCTGCTGTTTACTACTTCGCGATTCCCGTTCTGATCGCCGGAGCACCTGGCTGGTTTCGCATCCGTATCACAGACGGTCTCAATCTCGGCACACTGTTCGCCATCTCGCAATATCCATTCGGTGGCCTGATCGCGTGGGTGTTTCTGAGGCGTACCGCTTCGCTCGATCACGAAGCGCAACTATTCACACAGGACAGGCAGCAGGCTTCGCCGGTGGGGGAGATAGCGTGATCCAGCATCGCGGGTTGACCTTCCTTGTTTTTGCGCTAGTGATTGCTTCAACACTCCTCATCACCTATTACGCCTCGCGGCGAAATCGCACAGCCGGTGACTTCTATACTGCCGGCGGTGCGATCAGTCCTGCGCGGAACGGTCTTGCCATCGCTGGCGACTATCTCTCGGCCGCCGCTTTCCTTGGGGCTTCGGGGCTGATCGCGCTTTACGGTTTCGACGGCATTATCTATCTGGTCGGATTCTTCGCAGCCTTTATTCCCGTACTGCTATTCATCGCGGAACCCTGCCGCAATCTTGGACGCTACACGATCGGCGACGTGCTCGTGATGCGTAACGGTTTCCGATCGACGAAAGCCGTGTCGGCACTATCGAGCGTCGTCGTCGCGCTGGCGTACATGATTCCGCAGGTGGTCGGCGGCGCCGTGATTGTGCGGGCGCTGGTTGGCATCGACTATACCGTGTCCGTGCTCGGCGTAGGCGTCCTCATGCTGATCTACGTGGCCTGCGGCGGCATGCGCGCAACAACCTGGGTTCAGGTGATCAAGGCTATCTTGTTGATCGGCGCTTCATTCATCCTGGTCGTGCTTGCCTGGATGCCGTTTGGCTTCAGGGCGCCGGCGTTCATGCAGGCGATCGTGGACAGTCCGCTCATACAAGCGCATGTCGCCAGCTTTTCCGCTGCTGCCGGGCTCTCCGGGCAAGCTCTCGGCTGGCGCTTCATGGAGCCGGGCCTGTATCTGGATAAGCCGCTCGAACTCTTTTCGCTCGGTCTTGCCCTTGTGCTGGGCACGGCTGCGATGCCGCATATCATGATGCGGTTTTTCACCGTCAAAGATGCAAAGGCGGCGCGTCATTCGGTGTTGTGGGCCATGCTCAGCATCGGCGCCTGCCATCTGTTCATCGTGGTCATCGGTCTTGCCGCCGCGTGGTATGTCGGCGCGCCGCGCATCGTTGCGTTCGATAAAGGCGGCAACCTCGCTGCGCCGTTGTTGGCGCAGGCGCTGGCGGGGGGAGCCACCAGCGTGGGCGGCGACCTGATGCTCGCATTTGTTGCGGCAGTTGCCTTCGCGACCATTGTTGCCGTGGTTGCCGGGCTCACGCTTGCCGCTGCGTCGTCACTGGCCCACGACGTCTATGTTGGTGCGTGGCGCAACGGCGAGGCAAGCGAGCGGCAGCAGGTCACAGCAGCTCGCATCGCAACGCTGTTCGTCGGCGTGGTGGCCATTGCCGTGAGCATTCTCGAGCGCGGGCAGAACGTGGCCCAGTTGGTTGGATTGGGTTATGCGGTTGCGGCATCGGCAAATTTGCCGGCGCTCGTGCTCACCTTGTACTGGAAACGTTGCACGACACAAGGCGTGATCGTCGGTATTGTCGGCGGCACGATCGTTGCCGTGGCGCTCGTGCTGATTTCTCCGAATATGAACTATCCGGCTCTCGTGCGCGAAGGTGCGCAACAGCGTGCCGAAGCCATCGCGCTGCATCTTTCCTCCGTGCACGACGTCGCGCAGCGCGATACGTTGCTTGTGGAGCAGGCGGCCGCGGAGGCGACAGCGCGCGGTATCGCGCCCGACGCGACGAGTTTTGTCGGCCTGCGCAAACCGTTGATCGGATTGCGTAATCCAGGCGTCATCTCGATCCCTGTCGGCTTTTTGCTCGTTATCCTGGTCTCATTGATCACCCGCGATCCGCTCGCTGCGTCGCGGTGGGCAGAGCTCGTGGTCCGTCGAGAGACGGCGTGGCAAGCCGTGCCCGCCACTGATCACTAGATTGAATTTGCATAAAAGGAAATTCTTATGTCTCAGCTTCCTCTCGTCAAAGTGGCAGCCGCGCACGCCGCGCCGGTTTTTCTCAATCGCCGCGAAACGGTCGCCAAGGCCATCGATCTGATCCGCGAAGCCAGTCAGAACGGCGCGCAGCTCATTGCCTTCCCGGAGTCGTTCATACCGGCATTTCCGGTGTGGGCTGCCCTGTGGGCTCCAATCGACAATCATGACCTGTTCGAACGCTTCACCGAAGAGAGCCTCTATGCCGATGGCCCTGAAATCGAGCAAATTGCGGCCGAAGCTGCCCGCAACGGCATCTACGTCTCGCTCGGCTTCAGCGAGCGATCACATGCGAGTGTTGGTTGCCTCTGGAATTCGACTGTGCTCATCGATGCTCAGGGCGTGGTTATCAATCATCATCGCAAGCTCGTCCCGACCTTCTATGAGAAGCTTCTTTGGGCCTCAGGCGATGGTGCCGGACTGCAGGTTGCCGACACGCCCATTGGCCGCATTGGGGGTTTGATCTGCGGAGAGAACACGAATCCATTGGCGCGTTATTCGCTAATGGCGCAGGGCGAGCAGATCCATATTTCGAGCTGGCCGGCGCTCTGGCCGACGCGGCGTCCGGTGACCGGTCGCAACTTCGATAATGTTGCGGCGAATCGGTTGCGCGCGGGAGCGCACTCGTTCGAAGCAAAGGCATTTGGCATTATCTGCGCTGGATACATGGACGCGCAGATGCGGGACTTTTTGATCGCACGGAACCCCGAAGCGGCTGCCGTGCTCGACGGGTCGTCCCGTGCGGCAACGATGTTCGTCGATCCAACCGGTTCACCCGTGGGTGATCTGCTGTGCGAGAAAGAGGGGATCGCTTATGCCGAATTCGATTTGAATCGCTGTATCGAGCCGAAGCAGTTTCACGACGTGGTCGGCTACTACAATCGCTTCGACATTTTTGCTCTGAGTGTCGACCGCGCGCGTCAAGAGCCGGTCACCTGGCGAGAACGGAAAATGGCGCAAGCGAGCCCCGAGGTCGAGGTGGAGGACGCAGGTTGAATTTGCTGGAGGCGGGGGCTTCTGGGTTGCAAACGTCGCCCGTCAATCGATACCACACCACGTCTTCGGTGTCGGGGAGATCGCGCTGATACGCCTCAGTGGTTACCGAAACGAATGAATTATCGTGGCGACCTCTTATCACCAGCGTGGTCCGATGGGACGCGCCACTATCATGACGTCGTCTGCATCGTCCGTGAAGCCTCAAAATTTGAGTGGCATATTCTCAAGATATGAGAAATTGAATCCTGTAACTGGACTCAGCCCGAGGCGAGTTCCAAAGGCCTCAAATGGGCCGCTCATGAGGGGAAACATCCACTAGAATCGAACATAGTCTTCTCAGAATACGGACAAGTGACGTGGACCGACTTGAAGCTATGGCAATGCTGATCGCGGCTGTCGACAAAGGCAGTTTGTCGGCTGCCGCGCGCGATCTGAACGTGCCAGTACCTACGCTCACGCGTAAGGTCAGCGACCTGGAGGAGCAGCTCGGGACAAAATTGCTCACACGGACGACGCGCAAATTGACGTTGACCGACACGGGTCTTGCCTACGTGACGGCTGCACGCCGAATTCTCGACCTCGTCGAGGAGCAGGAGCGTGAAGCCGCAGGGGAATTCACGGCGCCGCGCGGTGACCTGGTCGTCGCCTCTTCCAATCTTTTCGGGCGCATGCACGTCCTGCCTTTGATTACCGATTTCATTGCGTTGTTTCCCGAAATCAATGTGAAGCTGGTGCAGTCCGACCGGAACGTTGATCTGGTCGACGACCGCGTTGATCTGGCGGTGCGTCTAGGCAAACTGCCTGACAGCGGCATGATTGCGACGCGAGTGGGATCGTTTCGCGTGGTAGTTTGCGCAAGCCCCGCCTTTCTTGCGGGACACGGCGTACCGCAACATCCGTCCGAGCTGCTCGACATGCCGTGTGTGATGTTCAATGGTCCGATGCTTTCGCCTGAATGGAGTTTCAAGGTGCCGGCAACTGGCGAACGCCTGGTTGTTCCCGTCGCGCCGCGTCTTCAGGTATCAACGCCGGATTCTGCAGTCGATGCTGCAACGCGCGGTGTCGGGTTCACACAGCTACTGCATTACCACGTCGCCGATGAGATCGACGAAGGCAGGTTGCAGATTGTCTTGCCGGATTTCGAAGTCGAGCGAGTGCCGATTCATCTCGTTCACGTTTCGCGTAACCTGATGCCACTCAAACTGCGGCGCTTTATCGATTTCGTTGCGCCGCGTTTGCGAGAGTCGCTAGCCCGCTTTCAGTGAGCTTCCCATCGTGGACAACGTGGCCGGTTTGCGCCGCGCGTCGTCATTAGCGGTCGAGCCTTGGCGGCCGGTTGGCCATCGACGCCGCGCGGCTCAACCTGCGCGCTTAACGCCCTGCGGCGGCGCCACCATCTACCGCGAGAATAACACCGGTAGTAAAGTCAGCGTCCGTGAGATATCGAACTGCATCGACAATCTCCTTCACCTGGCCAAGTCGCCCAAACGGATTCAGAGTCGAGAGGAAGGCATGCTTTTCCGGGCTGTGGAGCGGGGTATCGACTACGCCGGGTGCTACCGCATTGACCTTGATGTTGTGCCTGGCAAGCTCGGTCGCAAGCGAACGGGTCGCCTGATTGAGGCCACCCTTCACCAGTGCCGGTAACGTGGCAGGCACGTTTGCATTGGGTTGAATGCCCACCACAGCCGTGATGTTGACGATATGTCCGCCGCCCTTTTCGGTCATATGCGCGGCCGCGATCTGAGTCGGATAGAAAAAACCGCGCAGGTTGGTGTCGATCAGCGTGTCGAAGTCGTCAGCCGTGTAGTGCGTGATCGGCTTCGCGATAAAGATGCCGGCGTTGTTGACGAGAATATCGACTTTCCCGAATCGGTCGATCGCGGCATCGAACAGGCGTCGCGACGTGTCGGCGACTGCGATGTCGCCTTCCACGCCGATATAATTTGCGGGATTGCCGAGCTTGACTGCCGCCGCTTCCAGTCGCTCGCGTGAGCGTCCATTGCCGACGACATTGAAGCCAGACGTCAGGTATGACTGAGCGAGTGCGAAGCCAATGCCGCTCGAGGCTCCGGTGATGATGACGGTGCGAGACATGATGAACTCCTGAAAATAAAAAGAAGGATTGTTGGCTTGACTGGCTGGCCAAACCGGCGGATCACGATGATGCTTCGCCGCGCTTGTCCGGGATATCTCTCTCAATCGATTCGAGCCTGGTGAGCACATTCATCATCACATTGATCGCCAGCGCCGCGACGATTGCGACGATCTCCGTATCCGTGAATCCCGATGCGCGGATCTGGTCGATATCGGCGTCGGCAATATGTCCTCGGTATCGAATCACCTGATCTGCGAAAGTGATGGCGGCCGACGCGCGTATGTCGAGTCCGGCTCGTTCGACGTTTCTCGTTCCCACCCAGGCAAGCGCCGCAGCACCGGCGGATGTAGCCGTGGCGTGATCGATGTGCTCGAGTGTTGCAATGTTGAGCGAATTCGAGAGTGCCTTGCGCATCGCGGCGTAACTATCGAGGACAGACTCACCCTGTGCGACTGCGTCGCGCGAACTCGTTGGCGTGTCCTTGCCGGTCCGTGTACGCTTTGCCCGGGCACGCGAGGATTTGAGCGGATCTCCGCGTACAGATGTGATCAACTGACGCATAGCGGTTGTCCTCCATGAGATGGTTCGCATGTCAATGCGAAAGACCGTATTAGCTACGCCGTACCGCACCATACGGAGCGACCGACACGGTGCGCGAATTCAAATCCGGTCAGGATCGACATCGTCATTCACGTTCTCGGCAAGAATCATCTCGTCCCAGTTCACTGGCCGCTGACTGGTCCCCCCTTTGGGCCGAAATACCGTATCTCCGCGTCGGATACTTTGGCCTGTTAATGAACAGAGTCCGTTGCGTGATGCCACGCCTTTTTGCCAGGTTTGATAGCCGTAGCGGCCTGCAGTGGATGTTTGCCATGACACGACAATCAGTCTGGACGTCAAAACATCAACCACACTGACTTTGCGCTCGACGAATTTGGACACGGGAACGCGTTGGCAAACGCGCAACGCTGCGTTCGTGGGATTGCTGCGGGAGCCTGCCCTCAAACCTGAGCAATGCACGACATCGGATAGGCTACGTTGTGCAGTTTCGCGCATATGAAATCTCCCGATCTGTTTGATGGCAATCGTTCAGATAGCGTCACGACATCTCTAGTCGATACGACCGCACGCGCGACCAAGCCGGGAAGAACGAGGTCGGAACAGTCGTTTGTCCATTGGCAATTGTGCCGATCACCGGGTTTGTGGTGAATCCATCAAATCCGAGAGACATATCTTCAAAAAGTGACGAAGTGGAGTCACCTCGTATGCGGGACAATGCAGCTATCGAGTTCCTCACAACATTCCACGCGGTCCATCGATCTCTTTTGGCGCTATCCAAAGCTGCGGAAGAAAAAGTCGACGAGACCGTATCGGATACGCTTGCATTTCTCGGGCGAGTACAGAATGATCACTGATGCGTGATTTCTTCGACTATGGGGCTTTCCATTTGAAAATAAGTTGCATAATAAAACTTATGAGGCGGTCAATGTTGAAAAGGAAACGATCTGCACTGGCAGGCTTTCTGGCGCTCGGCATCGCGACGGGAAGTGTCGGTGTGCATGCACAGGTCTCCGAGAGTGGCTATACGCTCCCGATGAACCTTGCTCTGCAGGGTGCGCTTGAAGCGGTGCGAACCTGCGCAGCGTCTGGATACGATGTGACGGCGACTGTCGTCGACGTGGCGGGGACGCCGCAGGTGGTACTGCGCGGCGATCACGCTACTATCCACACGAAAGACTCGGCTTTCCGAAAGGCTTATACGATCGTCACGATGGGGCCGATCTTCCATATCGACACAACGAGCCAGTTTCTCGCATTGCTGTCCAAATATCCTGCTCTCGCCGGCCAAGGACTTGCATCGACGCCGAATGTCGTTGCTCTCCCCGGCGGGGCGGCCATAAAGTTTCATGACGAAATCGTTGGCGGAATTGGTGTTGGCGGCTCGCCGGGGGGTGACAAGGACGAAGTTTGTGCGAAAGCAGGTGCCGCCAAAGTGGAGAGCTTGATCCTGCATTGATTCAGGGGTGCAGGAACAGCGGGTAGATTGATGTCGTACAACCCTTTGGGTGCGCGTGGCGCCATCCTGGGGCAACCGTTTTGCGTTGTCGGGAAAATACCGATCTGATAGCTGAACAGCAGCTCTCAGTACGTGCTGTCCGGATGTAAGAACA
Organism: Paraburkholderia sp. AV2; assembly: GCF_054968425.1. Lineage (NCBI taxonomy): Bacteria > Pseudomonadati > Pseudomonadota > Betaproteobacteria > Burkholderiales > Burkholderiaceae > Paraburkholderia > Paraburkholderia sp. AV2. The sequence goes on along the minus strand of NZ_JBANLK010000025.1, from coordinate 3,099 downwards.
CTCGCTACCGGATGACGACATCCAGTGCGTTGTTGATGACGATAGTCAGAAGGAGCAAGAAAATGGCAGTGGAATCACGGACACGCGGTGTCGATCATGTTGGCCTGACAGTGCGCAATCTGGCCGATACCCGGGACTTCTTTATCGACTGTCTCGGCTGGGAACAGGTCGGGGAGAAGCCGGAGTATCCGGCGATTTTCGTCTCCGACGGTTATGCCCGGTTGACACTCTGGGAGGTAAAGAATCTGGAGCATGTAGTGGCATTCGATCGCAAGTCGAACATCGGCCTGCATCATCTTGCTATCAAGGTCGAGAGCCCGGATGCTCTCGACGATATCTTCCACCGTGTTTCGAACTGGCCCGGCGTGCAAGTCGAATTTATGCCGGAGCCGCTGGGAAAAGGACCGAAGACGCATACGATGATCTACGAGCCGGGCGGCATTCGCATTGAATTCAATTACGCACCGGGCGTCTGATGGATAGCGCTGGCACAAGGATAAGGTACTGGACTCGCAGTTTGGGATGAAATCGGATCTCGTTCATCCGTTCATTTCTTTGCACCGCGTTCCTGAGAGGCGAGGAAAGCGATCAGGCTAGCTGCGCAAAGGAAGATGGCGGCGGTGTACTCGGCGGCACGGACGCCGGACAACGTCACAGGGTCACCGAGTAATGCTCCGAGCACGGCTACGCCGATAACGCCACCAGCCTGGCGCGCACTGTTCAAAATACCGGAGGCGAGGCCGCCCTGACTACGCGCTACGGAATCCAGGACTGCAAGGCCCATGGCAGGCGTTGTTACGCCGGCGCCTAACCCGATGATGATAAGCGGCAGGATCGAAGCTTGGGGTACCAGAAGGCGTTCGGGCACAGCGAGTAGCAGCACGCCGAACCCGGCTGCGAGATGTCCCCAAATGAGCGGCTTAAATGGACTGTACTTGCGCAGGATTCTTGTACCAATGCGTGTCCCACCGGCAAGCGCAAGAGTCATCGGCAAAAAGAGCAGCCCGGCAGACATCGGCGTCAAATCGAAGAGACGTTGAAATTTGAGGCTAAGAACGAAGATGAGACCGTAAATGGCTACGTTATGCAGCGATCCCGCGAGAGAAACTGGACCGAGCGTGCGAATCGTCAAGAGTTGCAATGGCAGCATCGGGCTCTTTTGCCGGCCCTCTACGATGAGGAAGGTGCCAGCGAATACCACGCACGCTACACCTGAAGCGACCAGACCCGCGCCGTGCGAAGCAGGGCGGCCGGAGCTGATGAGCGCATAGGTGGCGCTAGCCAGAGTAGCGACGCCGAGCAATTGACCGAGCGGGTCGAGCGAGCGCGTGACGTGGTGCGCGGCTTTGGGCACATGACCATGCGTCATCCAGAGCGCGAGCAGGCCCACAGGCAGATTGACGAGAAAGATGCTGCGCCAGCCGAGCGTCTGCACGAGGACTCCTCCGAGCACAGGACCGACCGCAATGCCCACCGCGCCTGCGCTCGCCCACGCGCCGATCGCCTTCGATCGCTGCGTCGCGTCCAGAAAGGTGTGATTGATGGCAGCGAGCGAGTTCGGCAGCAGCAATGCGGCACCGACGCCCTGCAAAATACGTGCAAACTGCAGGGAGGTCATCGTAGGTGCGACGCCACAGAGGCCGGAAGCAATAGTGAAGACGAGCAACCCCGTCATAAAGATACCTTTCACGCCAAGTCTGTCGCCGATCGCACCGGAGCCGAGGAGGAGGCTGGCGAAAATCATCGCGTAGCCGTCCACAAGCCACTGGAGCGACGCCACATTCGAATGAAAGTCCGTACCGATTCGTGCGAGCGCGAGATTCACGATCGAGGTGTCCAGCACGATCATGAAGAATGCAGCGCTGGTAGCCAGAACTGGAACCCAGTAAGCGAGGAAATTTGACTGAGATGATGTCCGATTATCGATGGTGTTCATGAGTTGCGTATCACGCTTTTGGGCTTGATGTGGACAGTAGTGGCGGCCGCGACGTTGCTTTGCGTTCTGGGGTCGAGTCGAACCTGGTGATCCGCACCCTCCCGGTCGCGTTGTCTCGCGATAGATATTGCCTTCTCCGCTCCCATTTTTTAATTCACTAAATTCGAGTTACTTTTTCTCGAAAACTGGATAGACATCTTGGACCGTCTGGAAGCAATGAGCATGCTGCTCGCGGCGGCGGAGAAAGGCAGTCTTTCTGCCGCTGCCCGAGGACTCAACATTCCCATACCGACGCTCACACGCAAAGTTAGCGAGCTGGAGGCCCAATTGGGTACCAAGCTTCTGCTGCGCACGACGCGCAAGCTGACACTAACCGATGCGGGTAATGCCTACGCGGTCGCTGCGCGGCAGATACTGGAACTTGTCGAAGAGCAGGAGAGAGATGTAGCGGGCGAATTCACGGTACCGCGCGGGGAACTCGTGGTTGCAACGCCTGTATTGTTTGGTCGTGTGCACGTGCTACCGAAAATCGTCGATTTCCTCGCGCTATTTCCGGATATTAACGTGACGGTACTACAGTCGGATCGCAACATCGATCTGGTCGATTCACGTGTAGACGTCGCTGTTCGCATCGGGCGGCTGCCGGACAGTAATCTGATCGCCACCAGACTCTGTGCTTTTCGCGTCGTGGTATGCGGGAGCCCGGCGTTACTGGCCGGGCAAGGCGTGCCACGCCAGCCTGGCGATTTGACCTCCATGCCGACGGTCGTATTCACTGGTCCGATGCTATCTCCAACATGGCGTTTCAGATCGCCGGATTCCCATGAGTCGATGTCGGTGACCGTCAAACCACGGCTTCAGGTGTCGACACCCGATACGGCCGCGGAAGCGGCCATCCGTGGGATCGGCGTGACTCAATTGCTTCACTGTCACGTAGCCGAAGCCGTCGAGTCAGGCAAATTGAGCCTGCTCCTGGAAGAGTACGAAGTCGAGCCGGTACCGGTACATCTTGTGCACGTTTCACGTAATTTGATGCCATTGAAGCTGCGGCGTTTTATCGACTTCGTGGCGCCTCAATTGCGCGAGTCGCTGGCGAGGTTCGGCTCTTAGAAACGGTTTCAAAAAGAGTTCGTAGGGGCTGTTAACCCGTAACGCAACCTGTT
>NZ_JBANLK010000024.1:32514-96029 GCF_054968425.1 Paraburkholderia sp. AV2 | reverse complement strand
AACCGTTTCACGGGAAAGTAAACAGCCCTTCCGGGCTCTTTTTGAACTGGCCTTTTAACAAAAGCCAGGCTCAACGGGTGCCGAAACCGCGTATCGCTGACCTTGAGCGTTCCCGCGGTGCCGTGGTAAGGCTCCGAAAGCCGCATATGCGACTCTGCCCGCTTGAAAACTGGCAGGACGTCCTGCCATGCCCAACCAGTACAGCCCCCCGAAGACCAGTCGTCGTAGTCACTGGCGGTCCCGCGAATATAGACCATGGCATTAACCGAACTCCCGCCACCCAGAGTATGGCCTTGCGGAACAAACATCCTCCGGTTGCCAGCCGCGGGTTGGGGTTCGCTTTTGTAATTGATCATCCGCTCTGTTCCGTGAACGCGGATAAAAGTCGCGGGTATATGAATGTATATGCTGTTGTCCTTTGGACCACTCTCAATCAACAGAACGGTTTTTCCTGCTTTTACGAGGCGATTCGCAACCACGCATCCGGATGACCCACCGCCCACGACGATATAGTCATAAGTCTCCATACTACGTCTCTCCGTTTTTTAATCTTTCGGCAGTCGCCGCTTTCAATAGCGCATCAGGCGGTACGGCACTTCAAATCGTGGAATACTTCGGTTGGCAGCCTGCATCGCGGCTACCCAATTCTCGTTGATGCGATCGAGCGGCAACGTGTGCGTGATCAGATCGTCGATGTTGATCTTGTCTTCCATGTACCGGTCGACGATCTTCGGTACACGAAGTGGGTCATGCCGAACTTCTTCGTGAATTCGACGCGCTTCGGATTGGTACCCATGCCAATGAGCTAGATCAATGGCGCGGCGTCGGGGTTGCGAAACGTCCCAACGATCCTCCGCTCCGCGATTCGCCACTGGCCATCGTTCCCGCGTTTGTAAAGATCGAAGAAGTCAGCCACCATAAAAATGGGAACATGCTGAAGAGGTAGCGGTGCGTTGGCTGCGAACGATAGCCACACGCTGGTGGTTTGCGCCATATCCTCCGTGAGGGAAACGATGCGCAGTCCGCTCCACATATGACGTGAAGAGCGGGGCCCTAATGCCCGACGCTTCTCAAAGAACGTCCGGATTTCGCCCCGTCCCCGCAGTACCCGTTCACCACTCTGATAAAACGCATCCTCCTCGAATAGATGATCGAGATTTTCGAACGAAGCGTTGTCGAGACTCCAACTGAATTCGGCGTTGATGGTATCGATTGCGAGGCGAACTTCGAGGGTCGTTTGTGGTGACATGGGTTCTGTGCAGTCAGAGATGCGTGATCCCCTAATGCTGCACGTGGCCGGCTCCATTGTCTGTCCCATGAAAAATGGACAATGCGTCGCACATACCGATCATCGTGTCCATATCGAGGGGGACAGACGCTCTCTTGCAATGAACGAGATCATCGTCAGACTCGTTCCGGACTTCGTCCGTCCAATCGATATGGAGACTCAACCCGTGGTGACCTCAAGCACACCAGGCATGCTCGTATGCGTTTCACACTCGCCAATCATCATGATCCGGGCCAAAGCACCGGAGAAAGAAAACGAGATCCTCACGCTTTACAAACGTACGACCGAGCAGATCGCTCGTTTCGATCCGGAGCTTGTGCTGATCTTCGGCTCCGATCATTTCGCAGGCTTTCATTTCTCGTTGATGCCGCCCTATTGTGTCGGGCTGTCGGCCAACGCCGTAAGCGACGTGGGAGGGTTCGGTGGCGCGCTCAATGTGCCCCGCCCTCTCGCCCTGGACCTCGTCAAGCATCTGAGCGCGGACGGTTTTGATACCGCGGTTTCGCACGACATGACGGTAGATCATGCGTTTTCCCAGCCCCTGCACAGGTTGCTTGGCGCACTCGACAGGTATCCCGTCATCCCCGTCTTCCTGAACGCCATCGCAAGCCCGGTACTCCCCTTCGCGCGCGCAGAGAAACTGGGGACAGCAATTGGTAACTTCCTGCGAAAAACCGGCAAACGAACGCTCGTGATCGGGTCCGGCGGGCTATCTCACCATCCTGCGCGTTACTATCCGCTGCCAGGCACTGCGTCCCGGGAAGTCGAGGCCTATCAACTACGAGGCGCAACGGGCCATTCAATGACCGATGAGCAATGGTTTAGCCGGTTGCACGACATGCACGTGGAAGGCGCAGCGATGCTTGTCGACGGCCGGCGAACCGAGCGTGATATCCGTCTCAATGCCGGGTTCGATGCACAGTTCATGGAAATGATGCGAACCGGCGATCTGGCCGGATCGAGGCACTGGAACCCCGACGAACTCATCGAGAGCGCGGGTATCGGGGCAATGGAACTCAACGCGTGGGTCGCAGGAATGGGGGCCTATCAGGAACTGGATTCCAGGCCGGTCCGCGAAGCGCTGTACGTGCCAACGCTCGAATATGGCATCGGGTACGGAATGGTGGTTGCGGGTGGCTTGTGACGACGACACGTTTGTCGCGGTACCAACGCACCACTAGATCCCAATCATGACAGGCCGCTTGCCCCCTTCGATCCAGCCCGCACATCCTCCGAGCAAAAGGCCGTCCTTGACGAGATTCCGTCCGGTCCTCATGGAAATCTGGATGGCCCCTTTCCCGGCTGGATTCATGGTCCCGAGCTCGCTCAGCATGCTCAGCGAGCGGGAATACAGGCGGAGCATGCCGACGCCATTCGCGATGGTCGGCGCCCGGCATTCGCCAATTCCGACGAAACTCTGGTCCATGATTTCAAGGACAAGGCAGTCATAACCTGCCATTTCCTGAATAGAGCGGCCCCTGCAGGCCGTCACGGCGACTCGCCGGTCAATCAGGCAGTCTCCCGGCGACTGCCTCATAGTGGAAAGTGCCAATTCTCGCCGGTACTGGCACGCTTTAGAGTCAAAAATAAAACTTCAAAGACAGAGTATTTTCGGCCGATACAGGACCGCGCTACGAAAGGGCAGAAATGCGTCTATGGAACATCCCCGACCAAACCAGCCGCCGAGTCGATGACCGGTCGCTGCTTCCGCTCATCGATGCCATTGGCGTGGAGAGCGCGTCAGCGTTGTCGAGTGCCGTTCTGAACAGTCTCAAAGACCAGATCAAAGCGGGTCATTGCTCGATTTTCCATTATCAGGCTATCGGCAAGGTCCGCCTTGTGTCGGGTGCGGACCGCTTTTCCCAATCGATAGCGATAGAGAACGCCAGGCCGTACATCGCGGGCGGAATCTTCCGGCTGGACACCAATCAGGACATCTTGGGCGACAAGGCCAACAACCGTCCGGCGGCATCCTTCATCCATCACCAGACGGTCTCGGACCTGCGGGCACCCGCGCACCGTGAACTGTACTTCAACGCCGACCTGCTCGAACGCGTTTCGCTACTCCATTGCCTGCGCGACGGTAGCTGGGCAGCCATCAACCTCTATCGTCAACGCGGAGAGGGAGGGATTTCCGAACAAGAGTTCCGAGCGCTGGAAAACCTCGCGATACCGATTGCTCACTGCGTAGCCCGGCACATCGAGTTGAAAGGGGAACAACCGTCTGCGACTTCGATCGCACCGCTTCCCGAGTCCTCGCTCCTTCTGGAAATCCAGAATCGATTTCCCGATATTCCGCGCCGGGAGCGGGAAGTCATGTGTGCGCTACTGCGAGGGCTCACCGCCGATGGCATTGCCTGCCACTTGAATCTAGGCGTTGCCACCGTCGTGACCTATAAACAGCGCCTGTTCCGACGCCTGGGGATCAATACGCGGGCTCAGCTTTTTGCCCTCTTTTCCAGGTGTGCCTGACGATCCAGTTGGCTGGCGAGCTCAGGCACTCCCTCCCCGCTCCGGCCCCATTCGCCAGTAAAAACGAAGGGGCAACCCAGGCGGACTGCCCAGTGTTCAAAGCTGCACGGATGCGACGCTGACTACCATCCCATCCAGGTCAGGAGTCACGCGAACCTGACAACCCAGCCGGCTCTGCGGTGTGGCCGGCATGGCCGTGCATGTCAACAATTCCTGCTCCATGCTGGCGGGCGCCGGCAGTCGGTCGCTCCATTCCGGCGCGACAATGACATGGCAAGTCGCACAGGCACAGCACCCTCCGCATTCCGCGATGATTCCTGGCACGCCGTTCTGGACCGCCGCCTCCATCAACGTCCAGCCCGCCGGCACCTGCAATGCATGCTCTGCCCCGGCCGGGTCGACGAATATGATCGTGGGACTGGTCATGCGACCTCCCGATCCGCAAGCTGTTTCAGGACACGGCGGGCAGCAACCCCTGCCTGATCGCTCTTCAGATTGATCTCCGCTTCGCCCGCATCGGGTTCAATCGCATGCATGCGACGGATCTGCTCGAGTGCGAAAACGTCTTCATGAAAGGCATGGAGTGCGGATTTCTCCATATATTGAGTCACTTCCGCGTCGTCGAGTGCAAAGTCCCGCGCGAACGTAAACCAGTAGTGAGTGGTATTCTGGGTTTCCGGCGTAAGAAAGTGCGAGATATACACCGTGAACGCGTCACGTCCGACCGTTTCGGAGCGGTTGCGCAAAACGGCGGATGCATGGTGCAGCGCAGGCGTCAGAAAATCGGAAATCGTATGGCGCGACATCTTGCCCGGAATCCCGGTTTTAACATACATCGGAGGAACATCGCACTCCTCAACATATCGGGTAATCCGCACCTGACGCTCTGAAACCTCCACTTCGAATGGCGAACCCGCAAACTCGGGCGTACCCAGTGTCGTGGGATGAAGGTAAGTGAAGTGAGTCAGATCGAGCAGGTTCTCGTGCAGCCCGACATAGTTGGCTTTCAGTTCAACATAGGCCTGCGCATACGCCCAGTCAGGACTCGAAAGCCAGCGGGTATCCGGAATCAGGTTTTCATCCGCCTCTTCCTGGGCACCGGTCCAGATCCACACGAACGGGCCCCTTTCCACCACCGGATAGTGACGGATGCAGGCATTGGCCGACACGACATTCTGTGACGGGATATCAACGCATTCGCCCGCAGCATTGAAAGCCATTCCATGGTATCCGCATCGGACCGTGTCGCCCTCGAGCACACCATTCGAGAGGGGAAAAGACCGATGCGGGCAACGGTTCTGCAAGGCGACCGGCTGACCATTCTCGCGTCGATAAAAAACCACGCTCTTTCCGAGCAGGGTCCGTTCCTTCAGGGTGCGGTTAAATTCGCTGGCACAACCGGCAACGTACCAGCAGTTATGGATCAGTGGCGTATGCTCATTGGCCAGTTGCGTGCGCACGCGCGTAACACCAGCCGTAACGCGCGGAGAAGCTTGAATTGCTGTGGTCATGGATCTGCCTCTTTTGAGGAATATTGATTCTTCAATTACCGGCTGCTCGTCAACCCAGAGCGGTTAAGTCGTCCGGCATGCGATAGAAAATGAATCGGATCTAGCGTCGCCCACCCTCTGCCGCGTAAACACCATCGGCTCCCAGCCGGCTCGTCGCGCCCGCAAGCGCGAGACCGAGTGGAACAGACGGGTCCGCAAGCTTCAAGGGATCAACTACGCCCTCCGGCCCGACCTCATCCAGATAGCGCCGCAGGGCCATAAAGTCCGCCGGACGGTTCAGTGCGGCGCCCGAGACAAGTTTTCCTCTATCGAGGTAAAACTCCACGAAGGCAGGCGCAGATGAAGCGCCTCTCGCGCCGAAATCCCGTAGTACCGTTTCGTCATAATGTGCGGCGAGTCCGGCAATCTGAACTTTCGAGTCGAACTGTTCGGACCAGAACCACGGTACAGCTAGAGGTAAGAGCGGCTGTCCAGCGAGAAACGCCGCAATCGCCCGCGCCTGGGCGACTGCATTCGAAACCGATTCGAGCCGAACACGGCGACCGAGATGCGGTACCTCAACGCAGGTACAGTCCCCTGCCGCGAAGATCCGCGGGTCGGAAGTGCGGCCAACCCGGTCCACAACCACCGCACCGTGCTCGATTTCGAGCCCGGCTGTGCGGGCCAATCCAGCTTTCGGGTCGACACCGACACCGAGTACCACGACGTCTGCGGAAATGTTTTTCCCGTCCGCAAGTTGCACGCCTGCGACCGAATTGCCACCTGCATCGGATACAAAGCCCGTCACCTTCACGTCAGTGCGTATCGTCACGCCCCTCTCTCGATGCAAATCGGAAAGCACTTTGGCGACGTAGGGTGATGCAACGCGATCCAGCACGCGCGAGCCTGACTGGAGTACGGTGACGTTCATCCCTGCCCGGCGCGACGATGCGGCGACCTCCAGTCCGATGTAACCACCGCCTATCACGACCATGGTCCTGCCGGCGTGCAGATGGGACGCAAGTAGCCGGGCATCGTCAAGTGAGCGGAGCGTCAGGATGCCGTCGAGCGTGCTACCAGGAAGATCGAGACGACGAGCAACCGCACCGGTCGCGAGCACAAGGTAGTCGTATGGGAGCGCGCTGCTATCATCCAGCGTCACCAATGCTCGATGTCGATCAACATCCGTCGCCTTCACGCCGCGCAACACTGTCACACCGGCGTCGCGATAGAACGCTGCGTCTTTGAATAACAACCGCTCGCACTCGAAACCCGGTTCGAAAAATGTCTTCGACAGCGGCGGTCGCTGATAGGGCAGATGCTTTTCACCGGCAACCAGCGTAACGTGAAAATGCGTCAACACCGGCCGAAGCGACGTAACAAGCTGGGCGGCAGCTTGTCCACCACCGACGATCACGAGCCTCTGACGGCCAGAAGAATCGCTTTGTTGCATGATGCATTTCATCAGTTCGTTGTTTTCGTATCCGGATCGATCGTACTCAACGTCGTTCAACTGGATTGCTCAACGTACCGATGCTGTCGATCGTCACTTCAATGGGTCCGCCAAGCCGAGTGAGGTCAACGTTTTGCACCGCCCGACCACCCACGTCCGATTTTTTGAGAGCGGTGCCGAGCGCAATCAAATCGCCGGCCTCCAGACGCATGTATTGCGACAGAAAAGCGATCACGTCGGCGGCCTTATACGTAAGATTCGCCGTACTGTCCTCGGTCACCACACGTCCCTGGTGAATGCAGCGTACGGTCAGGGCATGCGGGTCAGGAATTTCGTCCCGCGTCACAATCCACGGCCCGATGGGACCAAACGTATCGGCGCCTTTGTAGCGCCCCGGGTAACTGACCCAGCTATCGACGTATTCGATCTGCGTCGGATCGCCTTGTCGCGGATGAATGGCCCGATAATGAAAGGTGTCCTCGCCGCGCAGCTTCGGTGCAGTCAGATCATTGATGATCGTGTAACCGAACACGTGTGAAAGAGCGTCATCCCGGGGAATATCGCTGCCGTCCCGCCCAATCACTACCACCAGTTCGGGCTCCGGGTGCACGCGGCCGAAATCCTCGCGAAGCCGTATCGGCTGACCATGCCCAATCAGCGAGGATGCGGGTTTGATGAACGTCGCCGGATGGGACGGTCCGCTTAAAATCCGATCCTTGTTCGCACTGTTGTTCAGCGCAACGCAGACTACCTTACCGGGACGAGGAACCGGGGGCAACCAATGCAGTTCGTCCACTGCCATCACGACGGCGCCATTGGCCTCATGGGTTAGCACCGCTCGCTCGTCCGGCCACCTGGCGATGATATCGAGCATATCGAACTGACGAGTATCTTGAAGCGCCCCTAGCACGGCTGCATGCGTGTCATCCACGGCAATGGCGACGCACTTCTTCCCTTGATATAGAACGGTTCCGAGTTTCACGGATTCATCTCCCTTGTTACGATTTCCTGAGCGTGAATGCTGAGGTCATCATAGGGAGCGTGTCGACTGGAGTATGTCCCTCTCGTTGGGGACATGGCACAGGCCACCCGAGGCCGATCTTGCGGAGAGGAATAACCCGCAATTCTTGGGGCCTCCAATCTATGGAGAACGGTCGAAACCATTTTTCCCTGGCAACAGGCAGCCACCGGAGGTTTGGGTAGAGCATCCAGGATATGCTGTCGGCAACCGGATCCGAAATATGTAGCCAGATGTGTAGCTGCCACCCGTTTCCGGGAGAGAAACTGCCGTGTAATCCTTACCAGACAAGGACCGGCACTCATAACAGAGAGCAGTACGACATCGTTCTGATGTAGAACTCATGTCGTCGGTCGTTTAGACCCGCGCCCGTCGCGCGTACGCCCCCGCCGCGCTGCCCTAACACCCCACGGAGTCCCGCAGTTTGAATCACCAGCGCGTCACCATCGAGCAAATCGACGAGTTCGACGAAATCATCGACGTGAGAACGCCGCTCGAATACGCCGAGGATCACGTCCCCGGCGCCATCAACGCACCCGTGATGAGCAACGAAGAGCGCGTAATCGTCGGCACGCTCTACAAAGCGTCGCCATTCGACGCCACGCGCGTGGGCGCGGCCATCGCCGCGCGCAACATCGCGCGTCACCTCGACACGATCTTCGCCGACCGACTGCGCAACTGGCGGCCGCTCATCTACTGCTGGCGCGGCGGCAAGCGTTCGGGCTCGATGACGGCCATGTTCAACATGATCGGCTGGCGCGCCCGTCAGCTCGAAGGCGGCTACAAGGCCTACCGCCATACCGTCATCGAAGCGCTCGGCACGCTGCCGGGCAGGTTCCGCTACATCGTGCTCGCGGGGCCCACGGGCAGCGGCAAGACGCGCCTGCTACAGGCGCTCGGCGCGGCCGGCGCGCAAACGCTCGATCTGGAAGGGCTCGCGGCACATCGCGGCTCGCTGCTCGGCGCCCTGCCCGAGCGGGCGCAACCCTCGCAAAAGGCGTTCGATACGGCGCTCGTGCAAACGCTGCGCACGTTCGACTCCACGCGGCCCGTGTTCGTGGAGGCGGAAAGCCGGCGCATCGGCACGATCACGCTGCCGGACGCGTTCATCGCCGGCATCCATGCGGCACCGTGTGTCGTGGTGGACGTGACGCGCGAGGAACGATGCGTACTCCTTCTGAACGAGTACGGCCATTTGCTGGACGAACCCGGCTATTTCCGCGAGCAGTTGCTCAAGCTCGTGCCGCTCCACGGACGCGAAAGGATCGAGTCATGGTGCGGGTTGCTCGACGCGGGACAGCGCGAGACGCTCACCGAAACGCTCGTCGTCGAGCACTACGACCCCGCCTATACGCGCAGCAGCCGGCGTAACTTCGAGAAGCTGGAAAAGGCGCCGCGCTTTGCATTCCACCCGCTGCGCGACGACATCGTCGCGCAGGCGAAAGCGCTGCTCGAAGAACTGGGCAACGCGTAGGCACATCGGGCCGGCGCGAAGCGCATGGCGGGGAAACGACGGATCGGCTTGTGGCTCAACAGCGCGTTACCGTCCCGTAGCCGCGGCTGCACTGCCGCCAGCCTGAGAAGTGCCGCCGGCAACGCCACCGTAACCGCTGTTGCCGTTCAGCGCCGCCACGCGCGCTTCGGCCGCCTGGATGTTCTCGGGATAGTGGACGTTGTCGCCGTGGCCAACACGGTAACCCACCTGTGCGAGTTGCACGATTTCGGCATGGAGCTGCTCGCGCGTGACGGACGAATCAGCGGGCGAATTCGACTGCGCGAACGAAACGGCGGGAACCACGAGGGCGGCGGCAACGGCAACGGCAACGGCTTGAATCAGGGACTTCACGGTATTACCTCCATTCGACTGGTGCGGCCGCGATGCGACGGGTATGTGCATGCGATCGATGTACGCAGTCTAGGAGGATCGACTCCAAGGGTTAACCCCTATCCGCCTAAAATACCGTTCCAATTCCCCGAAGAATCGCCGCGCTTCACTGGCGACAGGCTGCCGCCAGCCTGGCAGCCGGTGTGCGGACCCATCGTTGCCAGCACAACCGTCACCATCAGCGGCGAGGCTCGCCGCGCTCCGTCAACGAGGCGGTGTGCTGCAATTGCGCAGGCAGGTTCGGCTCCCAAGCTTCGAGGTCCTCGGTGGGATAAAGGCCGAACGCATAGAGAACCCGCTTGAGACGGCTGACGAAGCCGGGGCGCGGCACGTTCGGGAGTGCCGCCGCGGCGGAACTCGCCGTGCGGCTCAGATAGTTGCGCTTGAAATCGCGCTGCGAGACACCCCACTTCATCAGGAATTCGCGCCCGCCGCGGTTGCGGCGAATGCGACCCGTCGTGCGGGTTCCGAAATGGTAGATGCGGCTCGCGCCGACCGAGCGGAATACCCGGCAACCGACCAGCCAAAGCTTCATCAGGAAGTCGTCGTCGCTGCTCATGCCGGGCCCGAACTCGATGCTGTACCCGCCCACGCGCAGCCACAACTCGCGGCTCACCAAGGTGGGCTGGAGCGCGATGCCGTCGCGGTCGGCCGTGTTCATCTTCGCCGCGAAGTCCAGCAGCCCCGCTTCGTTGAAATCGTCCGGACCGGCGCCGAAGTTGGCGACAGTCACGAGGCTGTTACCGGTATCGGTGGGCTCGATGATCTGCGATGCCAGATAAGCCGGCACCTGACCCAGCCCGCGCAGCGTTTCGACGAAGGCCGTGTCCCAGCCCGGCGTGCAGAACATGTCGTCGTTCATGAACAGGATCCACTCGCTCGTGGCGAGGCGCGCGACCTCGTTGACCGCAAGGCACACGCCGACGTTCCCGAGGCTCCTGGTGTGGCGAATGCCCTGCTCGCGGACCCAATCGAGGGTGCCGTCACTGCCGTCGTTGACGTGCACCAGGATTTCGTGCTCGAACGCGGAATGCCGCCGGATGCTGTCGACGCACAGCTTCAGATACGGCAGGTTGTTCCAGGTCGGGATCAGGATGCTGAACATGGCGTTTTGAATTATGTAGGGTCCGACAGGATATCCATGCGATCGACTATCGCCGCCAGAACGGCCAGCATGCCCGCATAGAAGGACACCGTGCTTTTCAGGTCGAAGGTCTCCACCGTCAGGCCGAAAACAAAGAACATGACGACGAACGAGAGTCCCATCAGCGCCGTGCGGCGCGCCGTGGCCGACGCCGACTTGAGCCGGCTCGCGAAAAAGACGGCGGGCACGATGTAGATGGCGAGCAGCGCGATACCGCCCACCGCGCCGTAATTGACCAGATAGGCCAGCAGTTGGTTGTGCGTTTCGCCCTCGCCGAACTGGGCCGCGAGAGGCGTCAGCGCGCCCTGCCGGGCGAGCGAGTTCATGGCGTCGCGAAAGCCGTCGCCGCCGAGGCCCAGCACCGGATGCTGGCGGATCAGCTCGCACGCCGCATCGTACAGCTGAAGGCGCACGCCGACCGACGTGTCACGGTTGCCGTGCGTGTACTGCGTCAGGTCGGACGATATCATGTCGATGCGGTCGCGCACCGTTCCCGAGCTACCGTAGACGAGTGCCAGCAGCGCGGCAATGGCAACCGGCATCAGCACTTTCCAGTGAACCGACTTGCCGCGGCCGCGCTCCCACAGGATCAGCACGGCCACGATGGGAATCGCGAGCCAACCGCCGCGTGCGCCGGAAACCAGCGAGGCCGCAAGGCCCGCAAAAAGCCCGGCGATCTTGAGCACGCGCACGAACGCCTTGTCCTTGCGCCACCAGTTCAGCGCCACCGCCGACAGCACGCCGAGCGCGAGCGAGAGATCCCCGAAATGAATCGGATTGAGGAACGCGCTGCCGACCCGCCCGTCGCCCCAGTCGCGCGGCATGACGAGCGTAATGGCCAGCGCCGCCAGGGCGCCGAGCGTGAAAGAGAGATCCGCCCACGAGAGCACCGGTTGCGGCGCGCGGCGCAGCACTAGAAAAACCAGAATGGTCAGCAAAAAGCGGGATGGCGAATCCCAGGTCCGGATTAGCGGATGCCCGTGCGACAGCGTGCTAAGCGCCACGGCCGCAAGCGGCACGATCAGCGCGATGCAGGTCGCCAGCCCGAGGCCTTCGGGACGTGCGTAACCATAAGGCGTGCCGGCGGGCCGCAGGAACAGCGCCGCCATAGAAAGGACCGCCACGCCGATCGTCATGGCGCTCGCACCGCCATGCACCAGCATGGCCAAAGCCGGATAAGTCAGCAGGAGAAACGCAGTCAGCCAGTCGCCGGGCACCGTGCTGCGTTGGGAGTCATTCGTAACAGGTGTCGGCATTGCGCACTGCGATTATCGGTAATAGTGATGCCTCACGCCGCAAACTGTATGCGTGGGAAGCCGGATGAGGAACCCGTTATTGTACCCATAGTGCACCCGCACCTTCATCTTCGCCCAGTTCGCAACGCCTGCCGGCGCGCACCCAAAGCGCCCCGTGCCCGTGCCGCAGCCGCCACCATGTTAGACTACACGGCTTCCTGTGGATAACAACAAGGCCCCGTGTTGCAGCCGTCCCGTCCGAACACTTCATGGTTTTCGCCGGCCCGCTGGCTGGACGACGCCGTGGCCCGTTCCACCGTCATTCCCTATGCGGGCGTGCCACACGAACCGGACGTGTTTCTCAGCCGCAACAGCCGGTTCAAGATTGCGAAAAAATACCTGCACAAGCAACTGCTGCTGAAGGCGCATCGCCAATTGCAGCTCGAGCGCCCGCATCTCGACCGCTCGCAGCGCGTGCTATGGATTTACGCCAAGCGCAACTTCGGCGACGCAACCATGGACCTGGCCGGCCGCGCGCTGCTCAAGGACAGCGGGATTCGTCTGGATCTTCTCGCGCTGCCGTCGCACGTGCCGCTCTTCAGGGAAGACGACCTGTTCGGGCACGTCTATGGCGACCCGCTCGAAGTCGATGCGAGCCGCTACGACGCCGTCCTGCTATCCGAGTACAATCTGCCGTCGATCCGCCTGAAGACGCAGTACTTCGGCAAGCTGCCCTACGCCTGCCTGTACCAGCACTTCAACGGTCCCGATCGCAATCAGACCCGCTTCAGCTATGCGAGCGTCAACGACGTGTTCTCGCTCGGCCACAGCGTGGAGACGCTGGCCGCGATCAGCAAACCCTACCTCGCATGCAGCGACGCGACGCGCGAATCGGTCCGCAGCCTGCTGCCCGCGCAGCCCTTCATCGCGCTCGCCGCAGGCGGTGTGGACCCTGACCGTACTTATCACCGCTGGCCGGAATTCGTCGCTTTGCTGAGCCGCTGCGACGACGCGCGCGCACCGAAAACCATCGTCGTGCTCGGCTCGGACAACGGCACGGAAATCGCGCAGCAACTCTGCGCCGCCGCCCCCGGCAACCTGCGGATCCAGACGCTCACCGGCAAGTTGGCGTTCCTGCAGGCGCGCGAGGTCGTTGCGCACGCAGCCCTTTTTATCGGCGCCGACGGCGGCCTGATGCATGTCGCCCACAGCACGGCCACGCCCAGCGTTTCGCTGTTCTCGCATCGCGAGCCGCCTTATCTCCGTCTGACCGACGCGTGTCACTCCGTCGGTCTGCAGGGCGGCGGCAACGTCGACACGATCGCGCCCTCCCAGATCATGGACGCGACGCTCCGGCAACTGGCCGCTCACGGCCCTCAGGCCGCGCTCTGCTGATACTGGATCTTGTGCAGGTGCGCGTATAGCCCGTCGTGCTCGAGCAACTCCTGGTGCGTGCCGGATTCGACGATATGCCCGCTATCCATCACGAGGATGCGGTCCGCGCGTTCGATCGTCGAGAGGCGGTGCGCGATCACGAGCGTCGTGCGCCCGCGCATGAGCGTCTCCAGCGCCGCCTGCACGTGGCGCTCCGACTCCGAATCGAGAGCCGACGTCGCCTCGTCGAGGATCAGGATCGGCGCGTCCTTGTAGATCGCGCGGGCGATTGCGAGGCGCTGGCGCTGGCCGCCCGAGAATTTCATGCCGTTGTCGCCGATCAGCGTATCCATGCCGTCGGGTAGCGCCGAAACCGTCTCCCAGAGGTTCGCGGCCTGCAGCGCGCGCTTCACGCGCTCGCGGTCCGCCGTTTCGCCATAGGCTACGTTGCTGGCGACCGTATCGTTGAACAGCACCACGTCCTGGCTCACCATCGCGATCTGCCGGCGCAGCGCATGGATGTCGTACTCGGGGAGCGGCACGCCGTCGACCAACACGCTGCCGCCGGTCGGATCGAAAAAGCGCGGCAGCAGATTCACGAGCGTCGTCTTGCCGCTGCCCGAGGGGCCGGCCAGCGCCACCATCTCGCCGGGCCTGACGCGAAACGATACGTGGTCGAGCGTCGCGCGATGGCTTGAACCGTAGGCGAACGAAACGTCGCGGAACTCCACCTCGCCGCGCGCCCGTTCGAGCGGCAGGCCGCCGCCGGGCGGCTCCGGCGGCTCGTCGATCAGCCCGAAGATCAGTTCCGCCGCGGTCATCCCGCGCTGCAGCGGCTGGTTCACGTCGATCAGGTGCTTGAGCGGCGAGATCACGAGCAGCATCGACGTGACGAACGCGACAAAGCCGCCCACCGTCGTCTGGTCGTTCGCCGCCTGCACGACCGCAATGCTGACGACGAGCGCGAGCGCGATCGACGCGAGGAACTGGGTGAGCGGCTGCGCGAGCCCGCCCGAGACCGTCATGCGCATCTGGTACCCGCGCAGGCGCTTGCTCAACGCGCCGAAGCGGTCTTTTTCGTACTGCTCGCCGTTGTGAACCTTGACGACCTTGTACCCGCCCACCGTCTCCTCGACGATGTACGACAGCTCGTTCGTGAACGTCTGATGCTCGCGGTTCAGGCGTCGCAGACGCCGGTTGATCTTGCTCACGAGCCAGCCGATGCCGGGCAGCAGCACCGCGACGATCAGCGTGAGCCGCCAGTTCAGATAGAACAGGTAGCCGAGCAGGAACACCACCGTGAGCGAATCGCGCACGATCGTGACCAGCACGCCGAGCAGCACACCAAGAATCTGGTTGACCTCGAACACGATCGCGTTGATCACCGTGCTCGCCGTTTCGCGCTGAAAGAAGCCGACGCTGGCATGGATCATCCGCTCGAACATCCTGAGCCGCAGCGAGAGCAGCACGCGGTTCGAGACGTACTGCAGCAGATAGCCGGACGCATATTGCGCGAGGCCGCGCACGAGCGAGAGGCCGACGATCGCCGCGGGCACGATCCATTTCGCCCTGGAAGCGCCGTGCGTGCCGAAGCCGTCGTCGAGCAGCGGCTTCAGCAGGGCCGGAATGCCGGCCTCCGTGGCCGCCACGACGGCCATCGCCAGGATACCCGCGAGAAGCACCCAGGCGAGGGGCTTCACGTACGGCCATAGCCGGCGGCCGATCAGTAGCGGCGACGACTTCGTGCCGGAACCGATCGGCTTGCTCAAGGTTGACTTCTCGCTCAAAATGCCCTCGAAAAATGCGGATGAAGCTGTCCGCCGGCACGCGCACGCTGGGCGGACAAACAGGTACGCCATTGTAAACGCTCGGCCGGACCGGCGATGCATCGGTTCTGCCCGGCGCGCTGCGCGTGCCGGCGACGTTTTTGGATATACTCCCTTGCTCGGCTTCGGCGCGAAGCAAGCGGAACGAAAGGCGCGCCGCCAGATCCTCCCCCCTTCACCCCGCCCGGGCCGATCCGTAGCCGGTTTCCGGCGATATCCGCCCCCTTCTTCGAGCCGCCGCGACCCAGCACCGATGAGTGACAGCGTCAAATTCAGCGCCAAAATCGATGCGATCAGCGTCATCG
Organism: Paraburkholderia sp. AV2; assembly: GCF_054968425.1. Lineage (NCBI taxonomy): Bacteria > Pseudomonadati > Pseudomonadota > Betaproteobacteria > Burkholderiales > Burkholderiaceae > Paraburkholderia > Paraburkholderia sp. AV2. The sequence continues at coordinate 80,539 of NZ_JBANLK010000024.1, read as the reverse complement.
TCATCGTTAAAAACGAAGCCCATGATATTCGGGACTGCCTTGCGTCGGTTCACGGCTGGGTCGACGAAATCGTCGTGCTCGACTCGGGCAGCACCGACGGCACCCAGGCAATCTGCCGCGAGTTCGGCGCCACCGTCGTCGAAACCGACTGGCCCGGCTTCGGACTGCAAAAGCAGCGCGCCCTCGAAGCGGCCCGCGGCCCCTGGATCCTGTCGCTCGACGCCGACGAACGCATTCCCCCCGCACTGCGCGACGAAATTCTCGCGAGCGTGAAAGCAAGCGCCGCCGACCTGTTCCGGCTGCCGCGCCGGTCCAACTACTGCGGCCAGTGGATACGCCACTCGGGCTGGTCGCCCGATTACGTCACGCGGCTCTTTCGCCGCGACGCGGCCCGTTTCTCGAACGATCTCGTCCACGAACGCGTGATCGCCGCGCCCGACACACGCCTCGGCACGCTCTCCGAGCCGCTGATGCACTACAGCTTCCGCGACTTTTCCGAAGTGCTCGGCAAGATCGACAGCTATTCGAGCTACGGCGCCACGCAGCGGGCCGCGCGCGGTCAACCTGGCAAACGCAGTGGCGGCGTCGGCCGCGCACTGCTGCACGGATTCTGGACCTTCGTGCGCACGTGGATCATCCAGCGCGGCTTCCTCGACGGCAAGATGGGGCTCGTGCTGGCGATTTCAAACGCCGAAGGCACGTACTACCGTTACCTCAAGCTGATGCTGCTCGAAACCGAGCCGCCCCGCGAAGGCGCGGATAAACCATGAACGAGCGGCACGACATGCTGGTTTCCGTGATCGTCAGCACCTATAACCGTCCGGATGCGCTCGAACGAGTGCTGGCCGGTTGCGCCGCGCAGAACGATACGAACTACGAAATCATCGTTGCCGACGACGGCTCGGGCGATCCGACGCGCGAAACGGTCGCGCGCTGTGCCGAGGCGTCTGCCGTGCGCATCGAGCACGTATGGCACCCGGACGACGGCTTCCGGCTCGCCGAGATCCGCAACAAGGGGATTGCGCAAGCGCGCGGCGACTACCTGATCTTTCTGGACGGCGACTGCGTTCCGCAACACGACTTCGTCGCGCGGCACCGGCAGCTCGCGAGCGAGGGCGCCATCGTCACCGGCAGCCGGATTCTGCTCGACGAAACGCTTACGCGCGAGGTGATCGACCGCAAGATGGCTTTGCCCGACCAGGGACTCGGCTTCTGGGCGCGGCAGCGCATGGGCGGTCACGTCAACAAGATTGCGCCGCTCCTCGTCAAACTGCCGGACCGCAAATGGCGTGTCGTCGAGCAGTTCAAGTGGCGCGGCATCAAGGGCTGCAACCTGAGCGCATGGCGCAGCGATCTGGAACGCGTGAACGGCTTCGACACCAGCTTCGTCGGCTGGGGGCACGAAGACGCCGATCTCGTGATCCGGCTCGCCAACTGCGGCGTGCACCGCAAGCTCGGCGCCTATGCCACCGAAATCTTCCACCTGTGGCACCGCGAGCAACCGCGCACGCAGGCCAGCCCCAACTACGAACGGGTCAAGGCACGTATTGCCGACGGCTCAGTGCGCGCTGAGCGGGGCCTTGCCGAACTGGCGCAATAAACGCCCCGTGGGCACCCCGTTGCCTCAGTAAACGATCTCGATCGAGCTGTCGGCGAACTCGCCTCGCAGCGCTGCGAGCAGGTCATCGCTAGGCTTGACGCGCCAGGCGTCGCCGAGGCGCACCTCGCCCTCGGCGCGCTCGTTGCGGTAGACGATCTGGACGGCGAGCCCGTTGGGAATCGCGGCTTGCGTGCGTTCGCCGCGATCACGCCCGAAGCCGCCGCGTCCGCGCGCCTCGACCACCGGTGCCGGCAGCGTGTCGTCGGGCTTCGCGCGATGCGCTTCCAGCACGGCGCGCAACGTGTGCGCGTCGGCGTTGCCGTTCATCTGCAGCTTCACGGCCTGCGCATAGCGGCTGCGCGCGCGCTCCAGATCCATGACCGTATCCACCGTAAAGCGGATGCCGCCCGTGAACGCGTCGTTGCGCGCCCCGCCCTGCACGACGAGCAGTTCGTCTTCCTTGAAGAGCGCCTTGTGCGCCTCGTACTGCTCGTTGAACACCGTCACTTCGCACTGGCCGGAGCCGTCGTCGAGCAGCGCGATCAGCATCTTGCCGCGCTGGGTCATCTGCGTGCGCAGCGAGGCGATCACGCCCGCGATGAGCTTGTCGCGCCCTTCCTTCAGGTCGCCGATCTTCTGGCGTACGAAGCGGCGGACTTCGTCCTTGTACGCATCGAAGAGGTGGCCCGAGAGATAGAAACCAAGCGCGCCCTTCTCCTCCTGGAGCTTGCGCTTTTCGGCCCATGCCGGTTCGTCGACGAGTTCGTGCGCGGCGAGCGGCGCGTCGCCCATGTCGAAGAGGCCGGCCTGCATGGCATTGGCGCTCGCCTGATCGGCGGCTTCCATCGCCATCGACACGGAAGCAAGCAACTGCGCGCGGTTCGCGTGCACCGTGTCGAACGCGCCCGCGCGGATCATCGCTTCGATCGTGCGGCGGTTCACCACGCGGCGATCGATGCGCTCGCAGAAGTCGAACAGGTCCTTGAAGAGGCCGCCTTCTTCGCGAGCGCGCAGAATTTCTTCGATGGCGCTCTGGCCGCTGCCCTTGATCGCGCCGAGGCCGTAGCGGATCGTGCGCGAGCGCGAGCCGTCCGCCTCGGCTACCGGCTCGAAGCGGTACGCCGACGCGTTGATGTCCGGCGGCAGCACGACCATCTTGTTCGTCAGGCAGTCCTCGAAGAGGATCTTCACCTTGTCGGTGTCGTCCATGGCGAGCGACATATTGGCCGCCATGAATTCGGCCGGATGGTGCGCCTTGAGCCATGCCGTGTGATAGGCGAGCAGCGCATACGCGGCCGCGTGCGACTTGTTGAAGCCGTAGCCCGCGAACTTCTCCATCAAGTCGAAGGTTTCGTCGGCCTTCTCGCGCGTGAGGCCGTTCTTCGCGGCGCCCTCGGCGAAAATCTCGCGGTGCTGGGCCATCTCCTCGGGCTTCTTCTTGCCCATCGCGCGGCGCAGCAAGTCCGCGCCGCCGAGCGAGTAGCCGCCGATGATCTGCGCCATCTGCATCACCTGCTCCTGATAGACCATGATGCCGTAGGTCTCTTTCAGGACGGGCTCGACGCGCGGATCGGGATATTCCACCACTTCGCGGCCGTGCTTACGCGCGCAGAAGCTCGGGATCAGGTCCATCGGGCCCGGACGGTACAAGGCCACGAGCGCGATGATGTCCTCGAAGCGGTCGGGCTGGGCGTCCTTCAGCATGCCCTGCATGCCGCGGCTTTCCAACTGGAACACGGCGACCGTATTCGCTTTCTTGAGGATCTGGAACGAGGCCGCGTCGTCGAGTGGCACCTGGGCGAGCGACCAGTCCTGCTTCGACGGGTCGAGCATGCGGATATAGCGCTCGGCCCAGTCGAGAATCGTGAGCGTGGTCAGGCCCAGAAAGTCGAACTTCACGAGGCCGACGGCTTCCACGTCGTCCTTGTCGTACTGGCTCACCACGCCGCTTTCGTCGCCCTGTGTGTAGAGCGGGCAGAAGTCGGTGAGCTTGCCCGGCGCGATCAGCACGCCGCCCGCGTGCATGCCCACGTTACGCGTGAGCCCTTCCACGCGCTGCGCGAGGTCGAGCAGTTGGTGCACTTCGTCTTCGTTGTCGTAGCGCTCCTGCAGAAGCGGCTCTTCCTTCATCGCGTCCGCGATGGTGACGTGCTTGCCCGGCTTGAACGGGATCAGCTTCGCCACGCCGTCGGTGAAGTTGTAGCCGAGGTCGAGCACGCGGCCGATGTCGCGCACGGCCGCCTTCGCGGCCATCGTGCCGAAGGTGGCGATCTGCGAGACCGCGTCGGCGCCGTACTTCTCCTTCACGTACTGAATGACGCGGTCGCGCCCGTGCTGGCAGAAGTCGATGTCGAAGTCGGGCATCGACACGCGCTCCGGATTCAGGAAGCGCTCGAACAGCAGGTTGTAGCGCAGCGGATCGAGGTCGGTAATGCCAAGCGCGTAGGCGACGAGCGAGCCCGCGCCCGAGCCCCGGCCCGGCCCCACCGGCACGCCGTTGTTCTTCGCCCAGTTGATGAAGTCCGCGACGATCAGGAAGTAGCCCGGGAAGCCCATCTTGATGATGGTCTTGCACTCGAAATCGAGGCGCTCGTAATAGCGCGCGCGTTCGCTCTCGCGCCCGGCTTCGTTCGGATAAAGCTGTACGAGGCGCTTTTCGAGGCCCTCTTTCGAAAGCTGCACGAGGTAGTCGTCGAGCGACATGCCGTCGGGCGTCGGGAACAGCGGCAGCTTCGGCTTGCCGAGTTCGAGCTTGAGATTGCAGCGCTTCGCGATCTCGACCGTGTTCGCGACCGCCGACGGAATGTCCGCAAAGAGCACGGCCATTTCTTCCTGGGTCTGGAAGCGCTGGTCGGTGGTGAAGCGCTTCTGGCGGCGCGGATTCGCGAGAATGTCGCCTTCGGAAATACACACGCGCGCTTCGTGCGCCGTGTACTCGTCACCTTCCATGAACTGCATGGGATGCGTGGCGACCACGGGCAGCTTCAGTTCCGCCGCAATTGCCACGGCCTGCTGGACATACTGCTCGCCGCCGGGCTGCCCGCAGCGTTGCAGTTCGACATAGAAGCCGTTCGGGAAAAGGTTCGCCCAGCGCTGCGCATGGCGCTTCGCGCTTTCGACGTTGCCCGCCGCGAGCGCGAGGCCGATGTCGCCCTGCTGCGCGCCCGAAAGCGCGAGCAGCCCTTCTCCCAGTCCCGCTTCCAGCCACGCGACGTCCACCTCGGCGCGGCCCCGGTACTGGTTCGTGAGCCACGCCTTCGAAAGCAGCTCGCACAGATTCAGATAACCGCGCTTGTCCTTCACGAGCAGCAGCAGACGCGATGGCTTGTCGCGGTCGTCCGGATTCATGACCCAGACGTCGCAGCCGGCGATGGGTTTGACCCCTTTGCCGCGCGCTTCCTGATAGAAACGGACGAGGCCGAACGCGTTGCCGAGGTCGGTGAGTGCGAGCGCCCCCTGGCCGTCTTTGGCCGCAGCCTTGACGAGGTCGTCAAGGCGCACGATGCCGTCGGCAATCGAGAATTCGGAGTGGACGCGAAGATGAACGAAGCGGGGATCTGACATGGACGTCATTGTAACGCCTGCCTCGCGCGAATTCCGGTGGCAAGACGGTCCAGTGAAACGGGCCAACGGACCTGGTGTTTCAACGCCGCACTCGCTGCCGCGTCAAACGCTCGCACCGCCGCCGGGCGCCCCGGGTTCCCGCTTGAGGGATAATAGCGGATTGCGCCCGCCGCCTTACGCAAGTCCAAAGCCGCCCCAACGCGGATTTCAGGCGGGCGGGTTTTACCGGTTCAAGCCATGCCCATTCTCAATCTCTCCGCCTACCAGTTCGCGACGCTCGACAAGACCGCCGAGTGGCGCCCGCAAGTCCTCGATCGCTGCAAGTCGCTCGATTTGCGGGGCACGATCCTGCTCGCGCCGGAAGGCATCAACCTGTTCGTCGCCGGCGAGGAAGCTGCCGTTCGCACGTTCATGGATTACATCAACCACGACCCGCTGTTCGAAGGCAAGTTCGCGACGCTCCGGTTCAAGGAAAGCTTCTCGGATACCCGCCCCTTCAATCGCATGCTCGTGCGCCTGAAGCGCGAGATCATCACGATGAAGAAGCCCGCGATCCGTCCCGAAGAGGGTCGCGCGCCGTCGGTCGCGCCCGCCACGCTCAAGACCTGGCTCGACCGCGGCCATGACGACGAAGGCCGCCCCGTCGTGATGCTCGATACGCGCAATGCCTTCGAGGTGGATGTCGGCACGTTCGAGCGTGCGCTCGACTACCGCATCAGCAAGTTCAGCGAATTCCCCGGCGTGATCGAGGCGAACCGCGCGGATCTGGAAGGCAAGACGGTGGTGTCGTTCTGCACGGGCGGCATTCGCTGCGAAAAGGCCGCGATCCATATGAAGGAAGTGGGGATCGAGAGCGTCTATCAACTCGAAGGCGGCATTCTCAAGTATTTCGAGGAAGTGGGCGGCGCGCACTACACGGGCGACTGCTTCGTATTCGACCAGCGCACCGCGCTCAACCCCGAGCTCGAACCGACCGACACGGTGCAGTGCTTTGCGTGCCGCGCCATCGTCACGCCGGCCGAGCAGGCTTCGTCGCTCTACGTCGCGGGCAAGAGCTGCCCGGCGTGCCATCCGGCGCGCAATGAGGGCGGCGCAACGGCACAAGCCGACGCGGCGGCGTGAAGCCCGGGTTGGCATGAGCGTGACGGCGGCAGGCAGCGGCTCCCATCGCACGTACCGCGGCCGCTTCGCGCCCTCGCCCACCGGCCCGCTGCACTTCGGCTCGCTCGTCTCGGCGCTCGCGAGCTGGCTCGACGCGCGCGCACATAGCGGCGCGTGGCTCGTGCGAATCGAGAACATCGACGAGCCACGCACGGTACCCGGCGCCGCCGAGGACATTCTCGCGACGCTCGAACGCTTCGGCTTTCACCCCGACGAGGCGCCCGCCTGGCAGAGCGCGCGCCTCGATCTTTACCGCGCGGCGCTGGACCGTCTGCTCGCGACAGGCCACGTTTATCCTTGCGGCTGCACGCGCAAGGAAATCGCCGATTCGCAACTTCACGTCCACCGGCGCAACACCACGCTGATCTACCCCGGCACCTGCCGCGACGGCCTGCACGGCAAGCGCGCGCGGGCCTGGCGCCTGCGCGTGCCGGACGATGCCGATACGGATGCCACGATCCGCTTCGACGACCGCTGGCAAGGCCCGCAATCGCAGGACCTGGCGACCGAGGTCGGCGACTTCGTGTTGCTGCGCGCCGACGGCCAGTGGGCCTATCAGTTGGCGGTGGTCGTGGACGACGCCGAGCAAGGCATCACGCACGTGGTGCGCGGCGCGGACCTGCTCGACTCCACGGCGCGGCAGATCTGGCTGCAGCAGTGCCTCGGCGTGCCAACGCCCGCCTGGCTGCACGTGCCGGTCGTGACCAACGCCGAGGGCGAAAAACTGTCAAAGCAGACTGGCGCGCAACCGCTCGACCCGTCGCGGCCGCTCGATGCGCTCGTTGCGGCCGCACGGCATCTGGAACTCGATTTGCACGATCCGGCGCCAGCGTCGCTCGAAGCGTTCCAGGCCGATGCGATCGCCGCGTGGCGGCGCAGGCTTGCGCAACGGTCCGCTGCGGCCTGAACGCGGCGATGCTGAAAGCGCCGCCCAGAAATGCAAAACGGCGTGCCCCAAAGCACGCCGTTTCCTTACCCCTCAACGCCTCGCGTCAGCTCGACGAAGACGACGAAGGCTTGTTGCGCCACGCCGACCCAAGGCCACCCAGCAGCGCCGCGAGCGGCTGTTTCGACTGCGGTTTCTGCGACGCGCCGGTGTTCGCAGCCGGCTGGTCTTCGGCGGCCTTGCGCGCGCTCGGCGACGGTTCATAGGGCTTCAGGAAGAACTCGTCGACCGGCTGCGCGCGGTGATGCGGCCGGTCGAACGACGCCGTGCGGCGATGGCCGGCACGCTCGCCGCGTCCTTCGTAGCCGTCCCGCTCGCGCCGGCCGCGGCTGCCGCTCTCGTGATGCGGCACGGGCGTGTCGACGGTGAGCCGCTCCACGGTGAGCGGACGCTTGATGAGTTTTTCGATGTCGGCAAGCTGCTTCTTCTCGCTCGGGCTGCACAGCGAGAGCGCGTCGCCCGAGGCGCCCGCGCGGCCCGTACGGCCAATACGGTGCACGTAGTCTTCCGCGTTGAACGGCAGGTCGAAGTTGATGACGGCCGGCAGTTCGGCGATGTCGAGGCCGCGCGCGGCCACGTCGGTCGCGACGAGCGCCTCGATCTCGCCGCGCTTGAAGGCGTCGAGCGCCTGCATGCGCTCGCTCTGCGAACGGTCGCCGTGAATCGCCGTCGCGACGATGCCCTGCTTCTCGATCAGGCGCGCGAGACGGCTCGCGCCGATCTTGCTGTTGCAGAACACGATCACCTGCTTCAGGCCGCGATCGCGGATCAGCTGGACGACGGCGCCAGTCTTGTCGCCCTCGGGCACCTCATACACGATCTGCGTGACGTTGGTGGCCGTCGAATTGCTGCGCGCGACCTCGATGGTCTGCGGCGAACGCAGATAGGTCGAGGCGAGCTTCTTGATTTCGGGCGAGAACGTGGCCGAAAACAGAAGCGTCTGACGCTCCTTCGGCAGCAGGTTGATGATGCGCTGCAGGTCCGGCAGGAAGCCCATGTCGAGCATGCGGTCGGCTTCGTCGAGCACGAGCATCTGCACCTGGCCGAGATTCGTGGTCTTCTGCTGGACGTGGTCGAGCAGACGGCCCGGCGTCGCGATCAGGATCTCGACGCCGCGGCGCAATTCGTCGGACTGCGGATTCATGTCCACGCCGCCGAACACCACGGCGCTGCGCAGCGGCGTGTGCACGGCGTACGAGCGCACGTTGGCGGCGACCTGGTCGGCCAGCTCCCGCGTGGGCGTGAGGATCAGCGCGCGCACCGGGTGGCGTGCGGGCGAGGCGCTCGTGCTGGCGCCGGGCAACAGGCGCTGGATGATCGGCAGCGAGAAGCTCGCGGTCTTGCCGGTGCCGGTCTGCGCGGCGCCCATCACGTCGCGGCCCGTGAGCACGACAGGAATCGCCTGCGCCTGGATCGGCGTAGGCGTCGTGTAGCCCTGGTCCTTGATGGCCTTGAGAATTTCAGGTGCAAGGCCGAACTGGTCGAAGGTCGCAGTGCTGGGCTTGACGTCGGTGTCGGACATGGTGGCTTCGCTATAAAGGCGCTTTGGCGCATGGCGCGGTGGCATTTGCGCCACCCGTATCAACAGATCGCGGGTCGCCGCGGGTCACCGGGGGTCGCAAGTGGTACGCCCGGCGCAGGTCACCCGGCGTACGGCCGGGGTGGCCTCGGGGTGGTCGCGGGATTGCCTCGAAGGTCGGGGGTACCTTGAAGGTGCTTCTCACGCTCACAGCTCGGCCGTCAGGCAGACAGGCGCAGCAACGCGTACCCCCGCCGAAAGGGCGGTATTGTAGCACTGCGACATGAATCCCACGGGCAGCGCGCGACAGACCGCTTTCGCGGTGCTCCGGGCTGCCGGCATCAACCTCGGCATCCCAGCCCGGGCGCACGTTCAGGCCCCACATATCCGCAGGGGACGGCGGCGAGACCTGCCCGCGCCCTCACCACGTCTCGCGCATCACCATCAGCCGCAGTTCGGTCATGTCTTCGATGGCGTAGCGCACACCCTCGCGCCCCAGCCCCGAATCCTTCACGCCGCCATATGGCATGTTATCGACGCGAAATGACGGAATATCGTTGATCACCACGCCTCCCACTTCGAGCGTGTCCCAGGCGCGATGGGCGTTCGCGAGCGAATCGGTGAACACGCCCGCCTGCAGGCCGAAATCGCTGTCGTTGACGACCTTCAAAGCCTCGCCGAAATCGTCGAAACTCTCGAGGATCGCCACCGGTCCGAACGCCTCGCGGCGGTAGAGATCGGTGTCGCGGCCCACGTTCTCCAGCAGCGTCGCCTCGAACATCGCGCCGTCCACCTTGCCGCCCGCGATGATCTTCGCGCCCGCCAGCACCGCCGCCTCCATCCAGCCCGCGAGGCGTTTCGACTCCGACTCCGAGATCATCGGCCCCACGAAAGTCTTTTCGTCCTTCGGGTCGCCCATTTTCAGCGACTTCGTCTTCGCGATCAGCTTCTCGCGCAGCGCGTCGTAGATCGAGGCGTGCACGAGAATGCGCTGCACACCGATGCAGCTTTGCCCCGATTGGTAGTACGCACCGAACGCGAGTCGATCCACCACATAGTCGAGCTTGCCGCCCTGGTCCGCGTCGACGACAGCCGCCGCGTTGCCGCCCAGCTCCAGCACCACCTTCTTCTTGCCCGCCTTCGCCTTCAGGTCCCAACCGACTGCGGGCGAGCCCGTGAATGAGAGCAGCTTGAAGCGCTCGTCGGTGGTGAAAAGATCCGCGCCGTCGCGGTGGGCCGGCAGGATCGAGAACGCGCCCTTCGGCAGGTCGGTTTCCGCCAGCACCTCGCCGATGATGAGCGCGCCCACCGGCGTGCGGCTAGCGGGCTTGAGCACGAACGGCACGCCGGCCGCGAGCGCGGGCGCGACCTTGTGCGCCGCGAGATTGAGCGGGAAGTTGAACGGCGAGATGAACGAGCACGGCCCGATCGGCACGCGCTTCACGTAGCCGTGATAACCCTTCGCGCGCGCCGAGATTTCGAGGTTGACGATCTCGCCATCGATGCGCACCGACTCCTCGGCGGCGACGCGGAACGTGTCGATGAGGCGCGTGGCCTCGCCGCGCGAGTCGTTGATCGGCTTGCCCGCCTCGATGCACAGCGCCATCGCGAGCTCGTCGAAGCGTTCGCGAAAGCGCGCGACGCAGTGGTCGAGCACCGCCTGACGCTTGAAGGGCGGGAACGCGCGCATCGCGGGCATGGCCGCCTCGGCAGCGGCGATCGCCTGATCGATCGCCTTCGCATCGGCGAGCGCGACGCGGGTGGCGACCTCGCCGCTGTACTTGTCGGTGACTTCGAGGTCGGTGTTCGCCGCTACCGCGACGTTCGCGAGATAGTACGGGTAGGTCGGTTTCAGCATGACGGGGCTCCGTGAAGTCAGAGCTGCGCGGAAAGCCGCTTGATCTCGCGGTTCAGCACGCGCTCGTTGTCGGTGTAGTCGATCGGCACGTCGATCACATGCACGCCCGGCGTCGCGAAGCACTGTTCGAGAAGCGGCGCGAGCTCGTCCGCGGCCTGCACGCGGTGGCCGAACGCACCGTAGCTCTGCGCGTAGGCGACGAAGTCCGGGTTCTGCAGCGTCATGCCGTAATCGGGGAAGTTCATGTTTTCCTGCTTCCAGCGGATCATGCCGAACGCGTCGTCGCGCAACAGCAGCACGACGAGGTCGAGCTTCAGGCGCACGGCCGTCTCCAGCTCCTGGGAGTTCATCATGAAACCGCCGTCGCCGCACACGGCCATCACGCGCCGCTCGGGATGCACGATCTTCGTGGCGATCGCCGAAGGCAACCCCGCGCCCATCGAGGCGAGCGCGTTGTCGAGCAGCAGCGAATTCGGCTCGTGGGCGCGGTAGTAGCGCGCGAACCAGATCTTGTACATGCCGTTGTCGAGGCACAGGATGCCGTCCTCGGGCATGGTCTCGTAGACGTCGTGCACGAGCCGCACGGGATAGATCGGAAAGCGCGGATCGTGCTGCCCCTTGGCGAGATGGGCGTCGAAATGGCGCTTGATTTCCTCGAAGCGCGTGAAGTCCCACGCGTGTTCGCGCGTCTTCAGGCTCTCCTTCATCTGCCACACGGCGTTGGCGATGTCGCCCACCACCTCGATCTGCGGGAAGTACACCGGATCGACTTCCGCGCCGAGAAAGTTCACGTGGATCACGGTCCTCGCATCGGAGCTGCGCATGAAGAACGGCGGTTTTTCGATGACGTCGTGGCCGACGTTGATGATGCAGTCGGCATGCTCGATCGCGCGGTGGACGAAGTCGCCGTCGGAAAGCGTGGCGTTGCCGAGCCACAGCGGGTGCGATTCGTCGATCACGCCCTTGCCCATCTGCGTGGTGAAGAACGGGATGCCGGTGGCGTCCACCAGCTCGCGCAGCACGTTGCGCGTGGTCTTGCGGTTGCCGCCCGCGCCGATCATGAGAACGGGATAGCGCGCCGAGCAGATCGCCGCCACCGCATGCGCGACGGCCTTTTCCTCGGCAACCGGCCGGCGGCTATAGCTCTTCGGGATGGGCTTGCCGTCGCCCTCTTCGTCGGCCACGTCCTCGGGCAGCTCCAGATGCACGGCGCCCGGACGCTCCTGCTCCGCCTGGCGAAACGCCTCGCGCACAAGCGCCGGGATATTGCCGATGGAGACGATCTGGCGCGCGTACTTCGTGAGCGGCTCCATCATGCGCACGACGTCGACGATCTGGAAGTGGCCCTGCTTGCTCGACTTGATGGGCTTTTGCCCCGTGACCATCAGCATCGGCATGCCGCCGAGCTGCGCGTAGGCCGCGGCCGTGACGAAATTGGTCGCGCCGGGGCCGAGCGTGGCGAGACATACGCCGGTGCGGCCGGTGAGCCGCCCGTAGGTGGCGGCCATGAAACCGGCGGCCTGCTCGTGGCGCGTGACGATCAGGCGGATGTTCGAGCGCCGCAGCGATTCGAGCAGATCGAGGTTTTCCTCGCCGGGAATCCCGAACACGTACTCGACGCCTTCGGCCTCGAGCGCTTTGACGAACAGATCCGATGCCTTCATCGACTACCTCGCGAACGGGGACAGACAATGCCCGACAGCGTACTACCGTCGAGGATTTTCCGCCGTGACGCGGGCAGCGAGGCGCCGGTGCCCGCGGAGCGCGGGCTGCGGCGGCAGGGGCGCGCCTAGCGCATGATCGTCGCGCAGCCCGCGAGCACGGGCGCGGCGTTTTCGCCCGCCATCGCGTCGTAGAGATCGGCGCGCGGGCCCTTGGTCCACCACGTATAGCGATCGGCCTGGTACTTCACGCCCGAAGCCGCGAGGGTGGCGACGAACAGCAGGCTGCGCCCCGCCACCGGCACGACCGCGAAGCTCTGGCCGTTCTTCGCGTTGAGGTAGGAAACCTTGAAGGTCTTGCCGTTCGCGCAGGTGTAGCTGTACGTGTGGCGCATCTGCGTCTGGATCTCGCCTACGCTCAACGGCGCGGCGGAAACTGCCGCGGCAGCGGCGAGGCCAGCGACGGCCAGCAGCGCGGCGTGGACCGTACGGGCGGCAAACGGGGCGATTCTCATCGTGTCCTCCAGGTGTGACCGCTTTCCTCAGGGGAGATCCGCCGCCTCGACTGCCTTGGCCGGTACGGGCCGCACGGCCGCCGCCGCGGCGCGGGCACGCGTGCGCGCCTCGTCGATATCAGCGCCGCTCGCGAGCGCCACGCCCATGCGGCGCTTGACGAAGCTCTCCGGCTTGCCGAAGAGGCGCAGGTCCGCGCCCGGCACCGCCAGCGCCTGCGCCACCCCTTCGAAAGCGATGCCGCGCGCTTCGAGCCCGCCGTAGATCACCGCCGAGGCGCCCGGCGCACGCGCCGTCGTGTCGACGGGCAGGCCGAGGATCGCGCGCGCATGCAGCTCGAACTCCGAAAAGCGCTGCGACGCGAGCGTGACGAGCCCCGTATCGTGCGGACGCGGGCTCACTTCCGAGAACCACACATCGTCGCCGCGCACGAACAGCTCTACGCCGAAGAGACCGCGCCCGCCCAGCGCCGCAGTGACCTTGTGCGCAACCTCGCGCGAACGCTCCAGGGCCTTCGCGCTCATCGGCTGCGGCTGCCACGATTCCACGTAGTCGCCGTCCACCTGCAGATGGCCGATCGGATCGCAGAAATACGTCTGAACCAGGCCGCTCGCGGGGTCGATCGCGCGCACGGTGAGCAAGGTGATCTCGTAGTCGAAGTTGATGAAGCCCTCGACGATCACGCGGCCGCGATTCACGCGGGCGCCCGCGAGCGCGTACTGCCATGCCCGCTCCACGTCGGCTTCGCTCTTCACCACCGACTGCCCCTTGCCCGACGACGACATCACCGGCTTCACCACGCACGGATAGCCCACCTTCGCGATGCCCGCCTTCAGTTCGTCGAGCGAGTCGGCGAACGCGTACGGCGACGTGGGCAGGCCGAGTTCCTCGGCGGCGAGGCGCCGGATGCCCTCGCGGTTCATCGTGAGCTGCGTGGCGCGCGCGGTGGGAATCACTTCGGCCACGCCTTCGGATTCGACCGCCGCGAGCGCGTCGGTGGCGATCGCCTCGATCTCGGGCACGACGAGGTGCGGACGCTCGGCGTCGATGAGTGCGCGCAGCGCCTGCGGATCGGCCATGTCAATCACGTGCGCGCGATGCGCGACCTGATGTCCCGGCGCGTTCTCGTAGCGGTCCACGGCAATCACTTCGACGCCGAGGCGCTGCAGCGCGATGATCACTTCCTTGCCCAGTTCGCCGGCGCCGAGCAGCATGACGCGCGTGGCCGAGGCGGAAAGCGGCGTGCCGATGCGTTGCGCCGTTTGCAGGGTCTCCATGATGTCTCCGGAATGACGGTGTTGCACGATGCGAAAGAGCGCCGATGTTAACATGCGACCCGGCCGTCACGGTGCATGCGCGCGAACCCGAAAAGCCGCGCAGACGCACGCGATTCAACGTTTGCGCTCGCATGCAGCGCCACTACTGCGTTACGCTTACGCCTTCGCCGTTTTTTGCCGCTTTTTTTGCCGTTTACGAGAACGAGAGGACCCATGCGATGCCCATCCGTTTGAGCGCGCGCCCCGGCGGGCGCCCTTCCGAGCGCAACGTGCGCCTGCACGCGGGATGGATCGCGTCGCGCGTGGCGCCCCTCATGGTGCCCCTCGGGGCCGCCCTGATGCTGGCCGCCTGCAAGATGCCGGTCCACCAGGACTCATCCGCGCCGCCGCCCGATCCGTTTACGCCCGCCACGACGCAACTGCTCGACAACACGCAGTGGCAACTCGCCGAGTGGAAAAAGGCCGACGGCACGCTGCGCGCGCTGCCGGGCGCCGCCGATACCTCTGTCGCGTCGGCCGCCTCGGCAGCCGCCAGCAGCGCCGCGCCGAACGCGCGGGCAATCACGCTCGATCTCTCGGCGGCCACCGGCCAGCGCCGCGCAAGCGGTTTCTCGGGCTGCAACCGCTACTCCGGCAGCTACACCCTCAAGAACGGCCTGCTTTCGTTCGGGCCGCTCGCGGCCACACGCATGGCATGTGTTGGCGCGGGCGGCGACATCGAAGGCGCGTACCTCGACGCCCTCACGCATATTTCCCGTACAGGCGTGGAGATGCGCGCGCCGCAGGCGCTCTTCGTCATCCTCGATAACGGCGACCGCCTCACCTTCACGCATCCGGCCGGCGACGCGGGCGCCGGGCAGCCGGGACAGTGAGCGGCCAGCCCGACGCCAGCGGCGCCATGCCACGGCAGCGCCACCGCTTCATCGCTTGCGCCGGGGTTGACGGCGCGCGGCCCCCCTTGCGTCGAGGTAGACGTGGCGCTTTGGCAGCCCGCGATTCGGCCCGAGCGGGCCGAAACGTTACACTCGACGCGTTGCACTTTTCCCCTACGTAGATCTTTGGCATGCACACGGTAGTTCCTGGCTGGTTCGGCGCCTCGTCCATCTGGTTCGTCCCCCTGATCTGGCGTCTCGTCAGGGCCGCGCTGCCGGGCGGCGCTGGCTTGCGCGGACCGGGCACGATCCGGCTCTGGCTCGGCTTTTTCGGCGTGCTCGCCGCGAGTTGCACGCTCGAAGCGATGCTCGTCGACGTCGCCGGGTTCGACGCGCTCGGGCATGCGCTCGCGTCGTGGCCCGGCAGGCTCGCCGGCCGCGCGGGCATGGCGCTCGCCATGACGGGCCTCTTCCTCGTTAGCCTGCCCTGGTTCATCGATTTTCATTGGCGCGATGTACTGGTCTGGGCGGACCTGTCGCTCGGGCTCGGCCTGAACCTGCGCGCACGCCGCCGGGACGGCGACAGCGCCGCCGCGCCGCGCAGCCGCCGTGCAGTTCCCGACGAGCCTGGTGTGCCACAAGGCATGGCAGGCGTGAACACCCTCGATACGCAGCCCACGCTGGACGGTTCGCGCCGCCGGCGACCGACTGCGTGGCGGCCGCCCGCGGCCGGCGCGCGCGCCACGCCGGCCTCCGTGACGGGAGCGGCTAGCGCGAGTAACACGAATAACGCGCCGGAGCGCCCGGCGCCAGCCACCTGGCGCGCCGAACCGAGCCTCCCGGGCAACGCCCGCGCGACGCCTGCATTGTCGCGTACCGAACCGATCGTGCCCGACGGATGGCTAGGCGAACCGGTGACCACTGCGGCACGGACCGCTGCGTCGACCGCGTCGCCTTTCGACGCGCGCCGACCGGCGACGCCCCCCGCGCCGCCCGGGATACCGCCCGCCGCGCCAGCACCGGTCCGGCCAACCACGAACCAGACCGCGGGTCTGGCCGATTGGCGCGCCGACACGGCCCGTACCCCCCTGCCGGGCGCGCGCCCGATTGCGTCATCGGCATCGGCGGCAGTACAGCAGGCGCAGGCTGCCGCAGCCGCCAGCGCAGCCGCGCGCGGCTTTGCCGCCACGACCGCCACGGCGCTCGATCCGCTGATTTCGCCGTTCGCCAGCCCGGCGCCGACGCGCCGCAGCGCTCCGCCGCCGGTCGCGGGCAGCACGGCCGCACGCGCGGCGGCCAGCGCGCCGCTCGCGCCGCGGCCGAAGCCCCCGCGTCCGTTCGTCTGGCCGACACCGTCCACGCGCAACGTAACGCGGGCGCCCACCGGCTCGCTGGCGGCACGCATGCACACGGCCACTCCGCTCTCGCCGCGCCCCGCGGCCCCGGCGCCGTCCGATGCGCGCGAGCCGCTCCCGACAAGCGTGCTCGAAACGCTGCGCTCGATCGAGGAAAACGCCGCGCGCTGGACACAGCTCGCCGGCGCGAGCCTCGCGCGGCGCAACGGCATGGACGAAAGCACGGCAGGGGCGAGAAACGCCGCTGCGGTTGCGGACGACATCAGCAGGCACGACGCACGGCCCGCGGTGGCCGCGCCGGAGCCCATGGCCGAAGCGCCCGTGGCCGCGCCATCGTCAGCGTCTGCCGCCGTCGAAGCCCACGTGCCAACCGAACGCCCGGTGCCCGTATGGCGAGATCACCCTGCGCTTGCGCCCGACGCACTCCCGGGCATCGGCGCACAAAGCATGGCGGCGGTACCCGTTATGCCGTCTTTCGAGGCAGCGCCATCGTTCGTCCCTGACTTGCCCGCTGTCCCGGCCGACGCCGCACCCGCGTCCGGCGCACCCACGCCTGACGAGCCGCGAGAAAGTGTCGCCGCGAGCGCCGACACGGCCACCGCCAACACAATCCCCTCGCTCGCAGCGCACGAGAACGTGCCGGTGTCGATCCACGATGCGCTTCTTGTGCCCGAAACGGCACAGGCCGACGCGCCGACTCCGCCACTCGCGCCATTGGCGGCCGCCGCACAAGCGGCTGAGACGCCGCCCCCCGAATTCGTCGAACCAGCGTGGTCCGGAAACGAGCATGGCCTCGCGCCGTGGATCCTGCTGGACGACGACGCGCCGTCCGCATCCGAGCCCGCCGAGGAGGCCGTTCAGACGCTCGACCCCGTTCCGCAAGACCCGCCGGAGCCGGTCGCCCAGTCAGAGTCAGCACGCATCCATGACGCCACGCCGATCGCCCACGAGTTTGCGATCGATGAAGACACAGAGGCCGAACCGGCGGTCCGGATCGCCCCCGCGCCTGAAAGAGCGACGTCGGACGGTTCGAATATCGTGCGCTTCCCGCGCATGGCCGATGACGCTCAACCGACCGCTACCGTCACGCCAACCGCGCCGCACGTTGCATCAGACGTGATCGGTGCGAACACGTTTGACTGGCAAGTGACGGCGCCGCCTCCCGCCGAAGTCCCTGCACCCTCGCTCGCCGAAACGCACGACCCCGGTCCCGAGAACGCCGAACCCACGTCGCCCGTAGCCAAAGCGCCGGACATCGCGTTTATCGCGCCGGCTATCGCTCACGCGCAGACTGCTCCGGCACTCTCGGCGCCCGCCTTTGCGGCAACCGGGCTCCCGCCCGTCGCGCCCTGGGACCCGGCTCCCGTCACCGTGCAGGTACAGCCGCTGACCGCACCGGACACGCCATCGGCATTCATCGAGCCGCCGCCGGTCGCCCCCATCGTGTCCATCGCACCTGCCGCCGCCCCCGCGCCCGACCTCGCCTCGCGGCAGCCAGTACGCGGCCACGCGCCGGCGAGCTTCGAATTCCAGCCGCTCGCGGCCTCCGCCGTCGATCTGCCGGGCCTCGACCTGCTGGAACGCGCGTCGTCGGAAATCGAGCCCGTTTCCGAGCAGAAGCTCGCCGAAACGAGCCAGCTCATCGAGCAGCGTCTCCAGGAGTTCAAGGTGCCGGTCACGGTGGTCGGCGCCTCGGCGGGCCCGGTCATTACCCGCTTCGAAGTCGAGCCCGCGCTCGGCGTGCGCGGCAGCCAGATCGTCGGCCTCATGAAGGATCTCTCGCGCGGCCTCGGCCTCACGTCGATCCGCGTCGTCGAAACGATTCCCGGCAAGACCTGCATGGGCCTCGAATTGCCCAACGCGCGCCGCCAGACGATCCGCCTCTCGGAGATACTCGAATCGGTGCCCTACGAGCGCTCGCAGTCGAGACTCACGCTCGCGATGGGCAAGGACATCGTCGGCCATCCGATCGTCACCGACCTCGCCAAGGCGCCGCACATGCTCGTTGCGGGCACGACGGGCTCGGGCAAGTCCGTCGCGATCAACGCGATGATCCTCTCGCTCCTCTACAAGGCGACGCCCGAGGACGTGCGGCTCATCATGATCGATCCGAAGATGCTGGAGCTTTCGGTCTACGAAGGCATTCCGCATCTGCTCGCACCCGTGGTCACCGACATGAAGCTCGCCGCCAACGCGCTCAACTGGTGCGTGGGCGAAATGGAAAAGCGCTACCGGCTGATGTCGGCCGTGGGCGTGCGCAACCTCGCGGGCTTCAACCAGAAGATCCGCGACGCCGAGGCCCAGGAGAAGAAGATCGGCAATCCGTTCTCGCTCACGCCCGACGCTCCCGAGCCGCTCTCGCCGCTGCCGATGATCGTGGTCGTGATCGACGAGCTCGCCGACCTCATGATGGTGGCCGGCAAGAAGATCGAAGAACTGATCGCGCGTCTCGCGCAGAAGGCGCGCGCCGCGGGCATCCACCTGATCCTCGCGACCCAGCGCCCTTCCGTGGACGTCATCACGGGCCTCATCAAGGCCAACATTCCGACGCGCGTGGCGTTCCAGGTGTCCTCGAAGATCGACTCGCGCACGATCCTCGACCAGATGGGTGCCGAATCGCTGCTAGGCCAGGGCGACATGCTGTTCCTGCCGCCCGGCACGGGCTATCCGCAGCGCGTGCATGGCGCGTTCGTGGCCGACGAGGAAGTGCACGCCGTGGTCGAGTACCTGAAGCAGTTCGGCGAGCCGGAGTACGTGGAAGGCATCCTCGACGGCCCCGCCAGCGAAGGCTCGCCGCAGGACCTCTTTGGCGACGCCCCCGAGGCCGAAGCCGATCCGCTCTACGACGAGGCCGTCGCCTTCGTCGTGCGCACGCGGCGCGCGTCGATTTCGTCGGTGCAACGGCAACTGCGCATCGGCTATAACCGCGCGGCGCGCCTCGTCGAGCAGATGGAAGCGGCGGGGCTCGTCTCGCCGATGGGCATCAACGGCAGCCGCGAGGTGCTCGTGCCCGGCCAGCCGGAATAAGCGTTCATAGCGGCGTGCGCCCCGGCGGGCGCACGCCGCCCGAACTCACGGCGCCACGAACTTGAAGTCGACCGGCGAGCCGATATCGAGCCGCTTCGGATCCGGCCCGAGCAGCCCCGTCTGCGGATCGCGGCGGAACACATAGGCCGTATCGCTGTTCTGGTTGCCGACAATCAGCCAATGCCCGGTGGGATCGATCGCGAACTCGCGCGGCGACCCGCCAAGGCTCGCCTGGCGCCCCACGCGTCTGAGCTTGCCGGTGCTTGCGTCGACGGCGAAGATCGAGATGTCGTTGGCGTCGCCGCGATTCGAGACGTAAAGGAAGCGGCCGTCCGGCGACAGATGCAGCGCGGCGGCGCCTACCTTGCCCTTGAAGCCCGGCGCGGCGAGCGTCTCGATCTGTTCCACGGCGAGATGGCCGTCGCGATAGCTCAAAACGCTGACCGTGCCCGCCAGCTCGCTCGTGAGATACGCGTGTCGGCCGTCGTTGCCGAACACCAGATGGCGCGGCCCGCTGCCGGCCTTCATGTCGGTATAGCGCCATTCGGTCGGCCCGACGAGGCCGCGGCTACCGTCCGGCGTGTAGCGATAGGCGTAGACCTTGTCGGCGCCGAGATCCTGGACGAAGAGGAAGCGGCCGTCCGGCGAAAACACCGTGGAATGCACGTGCGCATTGTCCTGGCGCCCCTTCACGGGACCGCCGCCTTCGTGGTGGACGGTGAGTACGGCCGTGCCCAGCTTGCCGTCCGCTTCGATGGGCAGCACGGCGAAGCTGCCGCCCGGATCGGCAGCGACCGAATAGTTCGCGACGAACAGATACTTGCCGTCCGGCGAGAGGCTCAGGTAGCACGGGTCGTTGCCCTCGGACGACACCTTGTCGAGGAACGTGAGCTGGCCGCTCGCGGGATCGAAGCCGAACGCGCTCACGTCGCCGCGCAGCGAGGCCGGCCCGTTGTCGCCGGGCAGTTCGTTCACGGCATAAACGAAGCGCCGGTCGCGGCTCACGACGAGGTAGGACGGATTCACGGTCTTCGCGGCGCTCACCTGGGTCGCATCGCCGGTTTTCGTGTCGAAGCGGTAGACGTACAGCCCCTCGCTCTTGCCGCCCGTATAGGTCCCGACGATCAGGTCGTAGACCCCGTCCGCCGGCGCGGCGGCAGGCGACGACTGCGCGAAGGCGTGCGTGGCGGCGATGGAAACCATGATGACGAGGCCCTTGGCGAGCGATCGAAGCAGCCCGCGCGGACGCGGGCCGAGTGGACGGGAAAGGCCAGGCATGCGGTATGCGGATGCTGGGCGCTGGGACATGTCGATCTCCTTTTTCTTGTGAGTCTGAAAGCGGCGCAATCATCGTGCGTGCGCGCCATGTTCTGAAGGATTTCGGCCCAGTATAAGAAAGGTTCGGCGCCCGCGCGCCGCGCGTGACCCGCTGCAAGGAAGAAACCAGGGAGGAAACATGAACGTCCATCTCGCCATCGGTCCCCTCGCCTCGCTGATCGCAGGCATCCTGATCCTCGCCGCCCCGCGCCTGCTCAACTACATTGTCGCGCTCTACCTGATCATCATCGGCCTCGTGGGCCTCTTCGGCACGAACGGCCACCTCTGATCGCCCCGGATGCATCGCCCTCGGCGCCCCGCGGCTCGGGGACCGGCCCCCTTGCAATAAAACGCGTTGCGCGAGCAGGCTCGCACCCACTAATCTTGTGCGTGAAATCTGCCGTTAAACCCGCTATCGGACTCGCTGCCGAATCGTCCGGAAGCTGTCAAATTGCTTACCATGCCTGCACCCATTGAAGACTATGCTCTGATCGGCGACGGCCATACGGCCGCGCTCGTTTCCCGCGCCGGCTCGATCGACTGGCTCTGCTGGCCGCGCTTCGACTCCGGCGCGTGCTTTGCCGCGCTGCTCGGCACCGGGGACAACGGCCGCTGGGTCGTCGCCCCCGTCGTCGACGATGGCGTCGAGATCAAAACCACGCGCCGCTACCGTGGCGAGACGCTGATCCTCGAAACCGATTTCGAGACACCGGATGGCGCCGTCACGCTGATCGACTTCATGCCGCCCGGCAACGGCTGGTCGGAACTCGTTCGCATCGTGGTGGGCCGGCGCGGAACCGTGCGCATGCAGACCGAGCTGGTGCTGCGCTTCGACTACGGCTTTTCGGTGCCGTGGGTGAGCCGTCTCACCTACGAGAGCGGCATCAAGGCGACGGTCGGCCCGGACACCGTCGTGCTGCGCACGCCCGTCGACCTGCAGGGCGAAAACATGCGCACGGTCGCGCAGTTCGAGGTGAAGGAAGGCGAACGCGTGCCGTTCTCGCTGGCCTATGCCGCCTCGCATCTGCGGCTGCCGCCGCCGCGCGATCCGTTCACGGCGCTCGCGCGCACCGAGAACTTCTGGTCCGAGTGGTCCGCGCGCAGCACCGTCGAGGGCCGCTGGGCCGAACCGATCCGCCGCTCGCTCATCACGCTCAAGGCGCTCGCCTACGAGCCCACGGGCGGCATCGTCGCCGCGCCCACCACGTCGCTGCCCGAGCAGCTCGGGGGCACGCGCAACTGGGACTACCGCTATTGCTGGCTGCGCGACGCCACGATCACGCTGCTCGCCATGATGCGCGGGGGCTACTACGACGAGGCGCGCGCCTGGCGCGCATGGCTTGGCCGCGTGATGGCGGGCTCGCCATCGCAGTTGCAGATCATGTACGGCATCGCGGGCGAGCGGCGCCTGCCCGAGTTCGAAGTGGACTGGCTGCCCGGCTACGAAAACTCCGCGCCCGTGCGCATCGGCAACAACGCGGTGGGGCAGTTGCAGCTCGACGTTTATGGCGAAGTGATGAACGCGCTGCACCTCGCGCGCGTGGGCGGGCTGCAGGCCGACGACACGGCGTGGTCGATCCAATGCGCGATGCTCGAACACCTCGAAACCATCTGGACCAAACCCGACGAGGGCATCTGGGAAACGCGCGGCGGCCGCCAGCACTTCACGTTCTCGAAGGTGATGGCCTGGGTGGCGTTCGACCGCGCGGTCAAGTCGGCGGAAAAGTTCGAGCTTCCGGGCCCGCTCGATCACTGGCGCGGGCTGCGCGACACGATCCACGAGACCATCTGCGCGCGCAGCTTCAACACGACGCTCAATACTTTCACGCAGGTCTACGACGGCACCGAGCTCGACGCGAGCCTCCTGCTCATGCCGCTCGTGGGCTTCCTGCCCGCCTCGGACCCGCGTATCGCGGGCACCGTCGCGGCCATCGAGCGCGACCTGATGTGCGAAGGCTTCGTCATGCGCTACCGCACCACCGAATTCAACGACGGCCTGCCGCCCGGCGAAGGCACCTTCCTCGCGTGCAGCTTCTGGATGGTCGACAACCTCGCGCTGCTGGGCCGCATGGACGACGCGCGCCGCATGTACGAGCGGCTCCTCTCGCTCGCGAACGACGTCGGGCTGCTCGCCGAGGAGTACGACCCGATAGCGGGCCGGCTGGTGGGTAATTTCCCGCAGGCGTTCTCGCACGTGGCGCTGGTGCACACGGGACTCAATCTCATGCGCCACGAGCAGGAAATGGCGAAGGAAACGGGCCATCCGCCGTACACGGGCGTGTCGGCGGAATTCGAAACTGTTGCGGCGCCCTGACGCAGCGATCGGCTTTCATGGAGGTGCGTTACACTATGCTTGTTGCGCCGCACAACAATATGGGGTCCGATGTGTTAGACCTCGGTTGCCGGGCGGCGCGAGCCATTTGTCTGATTTTTCCGAAGCGATTTTCCCCCAAACCCGTCGTCCCGATATTGCGCTGCGTAAGCGTTGCGTGCCCCGGTGCGAATCACCCCATGATGCTGGAGCGTCCATGCTCTACCAAATCCGTGAATTTCAGCGCGCTTTGCTGAGCCCGCTGACGGCCTGGGCCCAGGCCGCCTCGAAGTCCTTCTCGAACCCGGCCAGCCCGTTCTCCCTCGTGCCGGGCGCCACCCGCCTCGCCGCCGGCTACGAGCTGATCTACCGGCTCGGCAAGGATTACGAAAAGCCCGAGTTCAACATCCGCCAGATCACGAAAGACGGCTTCAACATTCCCATCGTCGAACAAACAATCGTCGAAAAGCCGTTCTGCCGCCTGTTGCGCTTCAAGCGCTACGCCGACGACAGCCACGCCGTCACCACGCTCAAGGACGAGCCCGCGGTGCTCCTGTGCGCCCCGCTTTCGGGCCACCACTCCACGCTGCTGCGCGACACCGTGCGCACGCTGCTGCAGGACCACAAGGTGTACATCACCGACTGGATCGACGCGCGCATGGTGCCGCTCGAAGCCGGCCCGTTCCACCTCGACGACTACGTCGCGTACATCCAGGAATTCATCCGCCATATCGGCGCGAGGAACCTGCACGTGATCTCGGTGTGCCAGCCCACCGTGCCCGTGCTCGCGGCGATTTCGCTGATGGCGAGCCGCGGCGAGGACACGCCGCTCACGATGACGATGATGGGCGGCCCGATCGACGCGCGCCGCAGCCCCACTTCGGTCAACTCGCTCGCCACCGAGCACTCCCACGAATGGTTTGCGAACAACGTGATCCATCCGGTGCCGGCGAATTATCCGGGCGAGGGGCGCGAGGTGTACCCGGGCTTCCTGCAGCACGCGGGCTTCGTCGCGATGAATCCGAGCCGCCACGCCGCCTCGCACTGGGACTTCTACAAGAGCCTCCTGCGCGGCGACGAAGAGGATGCCGAAGCGCATCGCCAGTTCTACGACGAATACAACGCCGTACTCGACATGGCCGCCGAGTACTACCTGGAGACGATCCAGACCGTGTTCCAGGAGTTCCGCCTCGCGGAGGGCACATGGGACGTGTCCGGCGAGCGCGTGCGCCCGCAGGACATCAGCACCACGGCCCTGCTCACGATCGAAGGCGAGCTCGACGACATTTCGGGCTCGGGCCAGACGCGTGCCGCGCACGACCTCTGCACGGGCATTCCCGAAGCGGACAAGCATCACCTCACCGCCGAAAAGTGCGGCCACTACGGCATCTTCTCGGGCCGCCGCTGGCGCACCATCATCTACCCGCAGTTGCGCGACTTCATTCGCCAGCACCAGAAGGCCAAGCATTCCGCGAGCGAAAACGCCGTCGCCTGAACGCACGCGAGCACGACAACACGCGCGCCGTCATGGACGGCGCGCATGTCGTTTCGGGCCTTGTCTTCGGATCGGATTCCGGCCGCTTCCCCTACACTTCCTGCGCTATTTGCGCATCAGGAAGGCGAGCAGCATCTCCGTATTGAGCTGGATGATCTCGGCGCGTTCGGCGCTTGTGCTGAAGTCGCGCCCGAGCGTTGCGGCGAGCGTAAAGCGGTTCGACACGATGTAATAGCCCATGCCCGAAAGCGTCACGTAAAGGCGCAGCGGGTCCACGTTCGAACGGAACAGCCCTGCCGATTCGCCGCGCGTGAGGATCGCGCCGAGCGTCGCCACGATCGGCGAAATCATCTCGCGAATGCGCGTCGACTTCTGCATGTAGCGTGCTTCATGCAGATTCTCGTTGTTGATGAGGCGCAGGAAATCGGGATGATCCCGGTAGTAGTCCCACACAAAATGCGCGAGCCGTGTCATCGCTTCCACCGGTGCGAGGCCGGCGAGGTCGAGCGTGCCTTCCGCTTCGTTGAGCGCGCAGAACGCGTGCTCGAGCACGGCCGTAAACAACTGCTCCTTGCTGCCGAAGTAGTAATAGAGCATGCGCTCGTTGGTTTCCGCGCGGCGCGCGATCTGGTCGACGCGTGCGCCAAACAGGCCGCCATTGGCGAACTCCTCCGCCGCGGCCAGCAGAATGCGGCGGCGCGTGCCTTCAGGATCTCTTTTGATTTTGGGTTGATTCATGGTGGCAGGATCGCTCGGTAAGCCGCGTGTTCCGGATCACGCCGCCGGACCGCTCCTTGCCCGGTGTTCGCCTTTCGGCGGCAGCGTTGTACGGGGCGCGCCAGGTTAATGGACACCCTTCATCCTACGGTCTTGCGTTCGCTGTTGTTGTATGCAGTCGTTTTTGCCGTATATTGCGCCGCGATGCGGCGCGCTGCGTCGGCGCCCTCTTCCAAAGCCTGTCCCTTTCCCGGCGCCGAAGTCATCAGCTTCGTTCGCGCCGCTGTTCTCCCTTTGTTCTTCCCGCTGTTCGTCTCTTTATTGTTCGAATTAAGCGCTTTGATTATGGCACATGGTCCGCCAATGGCAATGCGGGAAATCGGCGATAATGCGAGCTTTGGCGCCGTGCGCGCGCCCTCCCGCCGCGACGCTCCCGCAGGCGGCGGGCACAGATCCCGGCCTCGCCCGGCCCGCCCCGATGTTGCCACCGTGAACGATTCCAAGACACTCGCAGATCGCATCGAAGATCTGCTGCCCCAGACGCAATGCACGAAGTGCGGCTACGACGGCTGCCGGCCCTATGCCGAAGCCGTCGCCGCCGGCGCCGCGGACTACAACCAGTGCCCGCCCGGCGGCGCGGAAGGCGTGGCGCGCCTTGCCCGCCTGCTCGGCAAACCCGTCATTGCCCTCAATCCGGCCAACGGCGTCGAGCGGCCCCGCCCGGTCGCCTTCATCGACGAGAGCCTGTGCATCGGCTGCACGCTGTGCATGCAGGCCTGCCCCGTCGATGCGATCGTCGGCGCACCCAAACAGATGCACACCATCGTCGAGGACCAGTGCACGGGCTGCGACCTGTGCGTCGCGCCATGCCCGGTCGACTGCATCGCGATGATCCCCGTCACGGGCGACGCAACCGGCTGGGATGCCTGGACCGAACAGCAAGCCGCCGCGGCACGCGTGCGCCACGACCGGCGCCTCGCTCGCCTCGCCGGCGAGCGCGACGCAGCGGTTGCGCGCGCAGCGGCACGGCGGGCCGCAGCCGCCACGGCTACGACGACGGCGTCGTCGGCGGACGCTTCTGCTGCAAGCGCACACCCGCCCGCCGACGACGCCGAAGCGAAGAAGAAAGCGATTATCCAGGCGGCGCTGGAGCGGGCGCGCCGCAAGAAGGCCGAACTGGCCGAACAGGGTCTCGGCCCGCGCAACACGGAAAACGTGAGCTCCGACGTGCAGGCGCAGATCGACGCCGCCGAAGTACGCCGCCGGCGCCTCGGCATCGACGCACCTGCGGGCCGCGACACCGGCGCCACGCATCCGGACAAGAACGACGACACGTTGGCTTAAGCAGACGAAACCACGAACATGAATGCAACCAGGCGCCGGGCAATCTACGAAACGCTGCAAAGCCTCAACCCGCACCCGACCACCGAGCTCGAATACACGACGCCGTTCGAACTCCTGATCGCCGTGATGCTCTCGGCGCAGGCGACCGACGTTTCCGTGAACAAGGCCATGCGCAAGCTGTTTCCCGTGGCGAACACACCGCAGGCACTGCTCGCGCTCGGCGAGGAACGCGTGGCCGACTACATCAAGACCATCGGCCTGTACCGCACGAAAGCGAAGAACGTCATCGCCACCTGCGAAATCCTGCTCGCGCAGTATGACGGCGAAGTCCCGCCGACGCGCGAGGCGCTCGAAGGCTTGCCCGGCGTCGGACGCAAGACCGCGAACGTGGTGCTCAATACGGCATTCGGCCAGCCGACCATCGCCGTCGATACGCACATCTTTCGGGTTGCCAATCGTACCGGGCTCGCGCCTGGCAAGGACGTGCGCGCCGTCGAAACCGCCCTCGAAAAGTTCACGCCGCCCGAGTTTCGCCAGGACGCGCACCACTGGCTGATCCTGCACGGCCGCTACGTCTGCAAGGCGCGCCGGCCCGAGTGCTGGCACTGCGTGATCGAGCCGCTATGCGAATTCAGGCCGAAAACGCCGCCGCCCGAGCTGTGAGCGGGGCCGGCGCGTGCGCGCCGCGCGGCGTAAAATGAGCGCTCGCGCCACAGATAGCCACACGTAGCCCCACACGAGATGTTCAATCCCAGCCGCGACGAAGTCCGCCGCTTTTTCACCGAGACCTGGCGCAAGCAGCGCGCGGGCGAAATCCTGACCCCGCTCGAAGCGATCGCCGCCGACTGGATCGTCGAGCATCCCGAGTACCATGCCGAACTCGCCGATGCCGAGGCGGCCTCCGCGCAGGACTATTCGCCCGAACGCGGCCAGAGCAACCCCTTCCTGCATCTGTCGATGCACCTTGCAATCAGCGAACAGCTGTCGATCGACCAGCCGCCCGGCATCCGCGCGGCGCACGACCGGCTTGCCGCGCGGCTCGGCTCCACGCATGACGCGCAGCACGCGATCATGGAATGTCTCGGCGAAACGATCTGGGAAGCGCAGCGCACCAACACCCCGCCCGACACGGACGCCTATCTCGCACGCATCGAACGCCGCGCCTCGCGCGACTAGGCGCACCCTCCCGGACGGTCCCGCCGAACTCTCCGGATACCCGGCATGCATGAAAAACCCCGCGAACGCCCCGCCCTGCCGGCGGGACCCTCGCGGGGTCTTGTCCTCGCACGCTGCGCGGCATGGGCCGCGCAGCGCATCACTTCTTGTCGACCAGATTGCCCTGGAGCGATTCGATGTACGCGGCCAGGTCCTTCATGTCGTTCTGCGAGAGGCTCTGCACCTGCGCCTGCATGATCGGATTGTTGCGGCCCAGATGCGGGTTGCCGGTGCCCATCTGGTACTGGCGCAGCGCCCAGTAGATGTAGTCCGCATGCTGGCCCGCGAGTTTCGGATATTCCGGGCTCACCGGGTTGTTCAGGCCGACGCCGTGGCAGGCGGCGCAATTGTGGCTGTCGGCGAGCACCTTGCCGTTGGCCGCGTCGGCCGCGTATGCGGGATGCAATGCAACGGCCGCGGCCAGCGCGGCGGCGCATGCGGCGCCTTTCGCAAACGCGTGGGCAAAGACAGACTGCGCGGCCTGGGTGGGCTTGTTCATGAATTTTCCTCTTCCGTGCATACCCGGTCAGGTGCCGGTTACTTGTCGGGATTGTTCTTCGAGCTGGCCGTCTGCGACGAGTAATAAGCAGCGATATCGGCGATGTCCTGATCGGACAGCGAAGCGGCAATGGCGTGCATGGTCTCGAAGTGGCGATCGCCCTTCTTGTAGGCGTGCAGCGCGTTTGCGAGGTATTGAGCGTTCTGGCCGCCGAGGATCGGCACGTGGTAAACCTCGGGATAGGCAGTGCGATAGTCGGGAATACCATGACACCCGATACACATCGCGACTTTGCCCTGACCTGCCGTCGCATTGCCCACGACATCCGCATACGCCGTGGACGCCGCCGTGGCCGCGAACGCCGCCAGCACCGTCAACGCCGTGCTCACGACGTGCCTGCCGACAATTTTTTTCATAGCACTCAACCTGGCTCAAGTGGCTTAAGGGGACTCGAACGCCCGAACCGCAAGCCGCGACCTGCGCCGTGCCTGCGCCGTTTGTACCGCCTGTACCGCCGTTCTCACTGCCGTTTGTACTTTTGCGTCGCCGTGCCGGGCGAAAAAAATCGAACCGATTGTACCGCGCCCCCGCGCCGGCCGTCCACACGGCGCGCCACGCGCGGCCGGCCGGCCCGCCCCCGCCGGTCTCCCCGGGTGGCCTTACCATACGCGAGGCGTCTCCGACGCGACACCCCATCTGACTTATACTGGGATTTTTTTCAGTGGGCGGTCTCCACCATGTGCGCCACGCGTTTCGAAGGCTCATCGCAGTACGTCGCCACCGACGACCTCAAGCTCGCGGTCAATGCCGCGATCACGCTCAAGCGCCCGTTGCTGATCAAGGGTGAGCCCGGCACCGGCAAGACCATGCTGGCCGAAGAAGTCGCCGCCGCGCTGAACATGCCGCTCATGCAGTGGCACATCAAATCGACGACGAAGGCGCAACAGGGCCTCTACGAATACGACGCGGTCTCGCGCCTGCGCGACTCGCAGCTTGGCGACGAGCGCGTGAAGGACATCCGCAACTACATCGTTAAGGGCGTGCTGTGGCAGGCGTTCGAGTCGGACGAGCAAAGCGTGCTGCTGATCGACGAGATCGACAAGGCCGACATCGAGTTCCCGAACGACCTGCTGCGCGAGCTCGACCGCATGGAGTTCTACGTGTACGAGACGCGCGAGCTCATCAAGGCGAAGCAGCGCCCGCTCGTGATCATCACGTCGAACAACGAGAAGGAGCTGCCCGACGCCTTCCTGCGCCGCTGCTTCTTCCACTACATCACGTTCCCCGACCCTTCCACGATGCAGCAGATCGTGGAGGTGCACTATCCGGGCATCCGCAAGGAGTTGCTGAACGCGGCGCTCTCGAGCTTCTTCGAACTGCGCAGCGTCGCGGGGCTGAAGAAGAAGCCGTCCACGTCGGAACTGCTCGACTGGCTGAAGCTGCTGCTCGCCGAGGACATTCCGCCCGACGCGCTGCGCGCGGCCGACGGCCAGAAGTCCATGCCGCCGCTCGCGGGTGCGCTGCTCAAGAACGAGCAGGACATGACGCTGTTCGAGCGCCTCATCTACATGAACCGCCACAACCGCTGAAGCGCCGCGCGCGCCCGGAGGCCCCGCATGCTGATCGACTTCTTCTACACGCTGCGCGACGCGAAGCTGCCGGTTTCCGTGAAGGAGTACCTCACGCTCGTCGAAGCGCTCAAGGAGCGCGTGATCGCGCCGTCGCTCGACGACTTCTACTACCTCGCGCGCATGACGCTCGTGAAAGACGAGCAATACTTCGACCGCTTCGACCAGGCCTTCGGCGCGTATTTTCGCGGCATCGAGAAGAAGTCGGAGCTGGCGTTCGAGATCCCCGAGGACTGGCTCAAGAAGCGTCTCGAACGCGATTTCACGCCCGAGCAGCGCGCGCAGATCGAGGCGATGGGCGGTCTCGACAAGCTGATGGAGCGCCTGAAGGAACTGTTCGAAGAGCAGAAGGAGCGCCACGAAGGCGGCAGCAAGTGGATCGGCACGGGCGGCACCTCGCCGTTCGGCAACGGCGGCTATAACCCCGAGGGCATCCGCATCGGCGGCGAAGGCGGCCAGCGCAGCGCCGTGAAGGTATGGGACGCGCGCGCCTATCGCGACTACGACGATCAGGTCGAGATCGGCACGCGCAACATCAAGGTCGCGCTGCGGCGGCTGCGCCGCTTCGCGCGCGAGGGCGCCGTGGAAGAGCTCGATCTCCCCGGCACGATCCGCAGCACCGCCGCCAACGCGGGCTGGCTCGACCTCAAGATGGTCCCGGAGCGCCACAACAACGTGAAGGTGCTGATGCTGCTCGACGTAGGCGGCTCGATGGACGACCATATCCGGCGCACCGAAGAGCTCTTTTCGGCCGCGAAGGCCGAGTTCAAGCACCTCGAGTTCTACTACTTCCACAACTGCGTCTACGACTACCTGTGGAAGAACAACCGCCGCCGCCACGCCGAGCGCACGCCCACCTGGGACCTGCTGCACAAGTTCACGCCCGACTACAAGCTGATCTTCGTCGGCGACGCCACGATGAGCCCCTACGAAGTGCTGCAGCCGGGCGGCTCGGTCGAATACAACAACCCCGAGGCCGGCGCCGTGTGGCTGCGCCGCCTCGCCGACCACTTCCCGCACTTCGCGTGGCTCAATCCCGAACCGGAGCGGCTGTGGGAATACCGCCAGTCGGTGTCGGTCATTCGCGAGATTCTCGGCCACCGCATGTACCCGCTCACCCTCGCCGGGCTCGAAACGGCCATGCGCACGCTCAGCAAGTAAGGGCGCACCAAACGCACCACCGGGCACCACCCAGGCGCCGCCAGGCACCATCACGACAACAACGCATCAAGAGGAGATTCACCGCATGACCGCGCCTTCGTCGCCCGACCTTCAGGCTCTCCGGCCGGGACCGCTGCGGCCCTTCGCCGACACTTCGGTGTCCGCAGTGGTCGCCGGCTTCGTCGCGATGATGACGGGCTACACGAGTTCGCTCGTGCTGATGTTCCAGGCCGGCCAGGCCGCCCATCTCACCGAAGCGCAGATTTCCTCGTGGATCTGGGCGCTTTCCATCGGCATGGCCGTGTGCACCATCGGCCTCTCCCTGTGGTTCCGCGCCCCCATCGTGGTCGCGTGGTCCACGCCGGGCGCCGCGCTCCTGATCGCTTCGCTGCCGCACGTGCCGTACGCCGAAGCCATCGGCGCCTACCTCGTCTGCGCGCTGCTGCTCACGGCGGTCGGCCTTACGGGCTGGTTCGACTCGCTCATGAAGCGCATTCCCGGCGGCATCGCCGCCGCGCTGCTCGCGGGCATCCTGTTCGAGATCGGCATCGAGATCTTCCACGCCGCGCAGGTCCAGACGCCGCTCGTGCTCACGATGTTCTTCGCCTACCTCGTCTTCAAGCGCACCGTGCCCCGCTATGCGATCGTCGCGACGCTTGGGGTGGGCATCGCCGCCGCCGCCGCGCTCGGGCTGCTCGACTTCAGCCATTTCCGCGTGGCCGTCGCGAAGCCCGTCTTCACGATGCCCGTTTTCTCCGTGGCCGCGGTCGTCAGCATCGGCATTCCGCTCTTCGTCGTGGCCATGGCCTCGCAGAACGTGCCCGGCATCGCCGTGCTGCGCGCCGACGGCTACGACCACAAGGTCGCACCCTCCTCGCCCCTCATCGCCACGACCGGCATCGCTTCGCTCGTGCTCGCGCCGTTCGGCTCGCACGGCGTGAACCTCGCCGCCATCACCGCGGCGATCTGCACCGGCCCGCACGCGCACGAGGATCGCGCGAAGCGCTATATGGCGGCCGTCTGGTGCGGCGTGTTCTATCTGATCGCCGGCACGTTCGGCGCGACCATCGCCGCGCTCTTCGCCGCGTTCCCGAAAGCGCTCGTCGTCTCGATCGCGGCGCTCGCGCTGTTCGGCTCGATCATGAGCGGCCTCACCAACGCGATGCAGGACCCGAAGCAGCGCGAGGCCGCGCTCGTCACCTTCATGGTGACCGCCTCGGGGCTCACGCTGCTTTCGATCGGCGCGGCGTTCTGGGGGCTCGTCGCAGGCGTCCTCACGCAGGTCGTGCTGAACGCGCGCCGAGCCTGATCGCGCCTCTGCAGACGGCAGGACACAGGCCCGGTCGCGCAACATCCCAACGTCTGCCGATCCGCCATAAAATGGCAGATGTGCGCCGCGCCCCGTGCGCGGCCAGGGCGCCGTCCACTACCCAGGTGCGCCGTATGCGACTAAGCACCGGGGGCGGCGGCGCAGCAGCGCCCCTTCGCGTTTCGCCCGGGCGCCTTCGGGCGTCCGGCCGTTCAACACCAACCGACACGGCGCGAGAGCGCCCTCAAGGCCTGACATGACTACCGCACTCGATCAGCTCAAGCAGTACACCACCGTCGTCGCCGACACGGGCGACTTCCAGCAGCTCGCGCAGTACAAGCCGCAGGACGCAACGACGAACCCGTCGCTGATTCTCAAGGCCGTGCAGAAGGCCGAATACCGTCCGCTGCTCGAAAAAACCGTGCGCGATCACTCGGGCGAGTCGGTCGAATCGATCATCGACCACCTGCTGATCGCCTTCGGCACCGAGATTCTGAAGATCATCCCGGGCCGCGTCTCGACCGAAGTGGACGCACGTCTCTCGTTCGACACGAAGAAGTCGATCGAAAAAGCGCACCACATCATCGACCTCTACAAGGCGGCCGGCATTGCGCGCGAGCGCGTGCTGATCAAGCTCGCTTCGACGTGGGAAGGCATTCGCGCAGCCGAAGTGCTGCAGAAGGAAGGCATCCGCTGCAACATGACGCTGCTCTTCTCGCTCGCGCAGGCAGCCGCGTGCGCAGAGGCCGGCGCGCAACTGATCTCGCCGTTCGTCGGCCGCATCTACGACTGGTACAAGAAGGCCGCGGGCCCGAACTGGGACGAAGCGAAGGACGGCGGCGCGAACGATCCGGGCGTGCAGTCGGTGCGCCGCATCTACGCTTACTACAAGAAGTTCGGCTACAAGACCGAGGTGATGGGCGCGAGCTTCCGCACCACGAGCCAGATCGTCGAGCTCGCGGGCTGCGACCTGCTCACAATCAGCCCCGACCTGCTGCAGAAGCTGCAGGACAGCACGGAGAAGATCGAGCGCAAGCTTTCGCCCGAAGCGTTCAAGGACCAGCAGATCGCGCGCGTGCCGGTGGACGAGTCCTCGTTCCGCTTCCTCGTGAACGACGAAGCCATGGCGACCGAGAAGCTCGCCGAAGGCATCCGCGCCTTCGCCGCCGACGCCGTGAAGCTCGAAAAGCTGATCGAAGAGCTGCGCGCGCACTGACGCGCCTCGCGCAGGGCCTCGCCTTCGTGCGGCCCTGCGCAAATTCCAGTCCCACCTGCGCTCTCGCAAACCCTGGCGACACCAGGGAACGCCGACTCGCCCCGGCGGCTCCTAGAATCAGGGCAGCGGCTCATCCGGGCCGCGCTATCCGGCTCCGCCTCCGGCCGCGGGTCCAGCCGGCCGGTCATCTGCTCCGCAAGGAAACCGACGATGCAAATCCAGCCCTACCTCTCCTACAACGGCGCCTGCGACGAGGCGATCGCGTTCTACGGCGAAGCGCTTGGCGCGAAGGAACTGTTCAAGATGCGCTTCAAGGATGCGCCTCCCGACCCGGCGCGGCCGATGCCGCCCGAGCTGGCCGACAAGGTCATGCACGCGACGCTCCAGATCGGCGATGCGCAGCTCATGATGTCCGACGGCGGCTGCATGACCGGGCACGACAAGTTTCAGGGCTTCAGCGTTTCGCTGACCGCACCCGACGCCGGCACCGCCGAACGCTACTTCAACGCGCTCGCCAAGGGCGGCCAGGTGACGATGCCGTTCCAGAAGACCTTCTGGTCGCTCGGCTTCGGCATGCTGACCGACCGCTTCGGCGTGCCGTGGATGGTCAGCGCGCCGCCGCAGGAGGCTCCCGCCGCCTGACGAACGCCGGCGACGCCTGGCGTGTTTTCCTCGCAGTTTCTCCGCGCAGTTTCCTTGCGGTTGGCAAACGAAGCGCGCCTCATGCCACGTGGTGCATCGAGGCGCGCTCGATATTCCAGCGCGGCTCCATTTCGAGCAGCAGCGCGCGCAGCGCCGCAACCTGCTCCTCCACTCGCTGGCCGAGCCAGTATGGCCCCTGTAATTCCGGTGCGAGCGGGCCCGCCGTGAGCGGTAGCGGGGTAAGCTCGCCACCTGCCTCGTCCGCAAGGCCCGCTGGCGCGACGGCCGGCTCCGCGCGCAGCGCCCGCGCGGCCGCCTCCGGATGGCGCCCGCCGCCAAAGCGCAAGGCCCGCGCCGTCGCCAGCAACGCGCCCCGCACGCCGGCGCCGCCCTCCGCAAACGCCGCGCGCACGCTCTGCTGCTCGCAGTGCTCCATCCCTGTCGACATCATTTCGAGCGCGCTCAAGAGTGCGCGGTGCAGACGCTGAACCTGCTCCAGCCGCGCGACGGGCACGTCGATCTCCCTCGCCACCGAAGGCATCAGCGCACGCAACTGCACGAGCCGCCCGTTCAGGCGCATGAACGTGCGCACCGGCTCGTCGGGGTCCGCGTGCTCGCCGTGCACCACCTGGACGTAAAGGCGCGCGCAGTCGCGCAGGTTGTCGGCGAGCCGGTAGCGCCACGAGTACGTAGCGTGCAGCGGCAAGGCGAACGAGAACGCCAGCGCGATCACGATGCCCACCATCACGTTCAGCGTGCGCCAGAGGCCCGTGTCGATCAGGTTGTCGCCGTGGCCCGCGACGATACACATCGTGATCGCGGTAAGGAGCGCAACATAGCCGGGCTTGCCGATGGCGTACCACGCGCAGACGCCCGCGACGATCGACATCAGCGCGTAGGTGAGCCAGAGCGAATGCGTGAAGCCCTGCACGACGATCAGCGCGAGACCGATACCCGCGCCGAGCAGCGTGCCGAGCGAGCGCTCGGCCGCCTTCTTGCGGATGTTGCCGTGATGCTGCAGCCCGCCGATCACCACGAGCACGGTGACCGACGACCAGATGCCGTGCGGAATGTCGATACCGGTGCTCGCGAGAATCGAGGCCAGCATCGCGAGGCCCACGCGCACGCTATGGATCATGCGCGCGTTGCGATAGCGGTAGTACGGCGAGGCGAGCGAGCGCCACAGCCGCGCGAGCCGCGAGCGGCCGCGGCGCGGCGGCGTGGCGCCGATGACGGCGGTTTCGGGTTCGGATCGGGCCATGGTGCGCGCGGACAGCCGCTTACGTTCGAGCCGGCTCAGTTCTCGACGACGTCGAGATAATCCTCCGGACGCGTGCGGTCCTCTCCCTTGCGCACGCCAAGCGCATGCACGAGCGCGGAAACGACGATGGCCACGACGAGGTTCACGATCAGCGACCAGACCGCCGCGTAGCCCGGCACGGCCATGCCGAACAGATGCACGACGAAGATCGAGCCCTTGAGGTCCAGCGAAATCGCCATCCAGGTGCCGGTAGCGATACCGGCAAGCCAGCCGAGCAGAAGGCCGCGCCAGTCGAGCATGCGCGTATACAGACCGAGCACGATGGCCGGCAGCGTCTGGATGATCCAGATGCCGCCCAGGAGCTGCAACTGGATCGCGTACGTGAGCGGCAACCCGAGGATGAACGCCACCGCACCCACCTTCACGATCAGCGAGACCATCTTGGCGATGTTGGTCTCCTGCTCGTTCGTCATGTTGCGGTTGATGAACTCCTTGTGGATGTTGCGCGTATACAGGTTCGCGGCGGCAATCGACATGATCGCTGCGGGCACGAGCGCGCCGATGCCGATGGCGGCGAACGCCACACCCACGAACCACGGCGGGAAGAAATGCAGGAACAGCGCCGGCACCGCGAAGTTCGGGCCGAAGGCCTTGAAGTACGGCGCGTACTCCGGCATGTCCTTCACGCCCGAGGCGAGGGCCATGAAGCCGAGCAGCGCGAGCAGGCCGAGCACGAGCGAGTACGCGGGCAGCATCGCCATGTTGCGGCGGATCGTATTGCCCGACGACGACGAGAGAACGGCCGTGATCGAATGCGGATAGAGGAACAGCGCGAGCGCCGAACCGACCGCGAGCGTGGCGTAGGCGCTGTAGCCGTTGAGGCTCGATGCATCGGGGGCCTTGAGCAGGAGCTTCGCGGGCGGCACCGCGCCGAAGATGTAGCTGAAGCCGCCCATCTGCGCGGGAATCACGATGATCGCGGCAGCGATCGTGATATAGATGAGCAGATCCTTCACGACGGCGATCATCGCCGGCGCGCGCAGGCCCGAAGTGTAGGTGTACGCGGCGAGGATCGCGAACGCGATGATGAGCGGCAGGTCGCCGACGAAACCGGTCGTATCGAAGCCGAGCGCGCCGATCACCACCTCGATGCCCACGAGCTGCAGCGCGATGTACGGCATGGTCGCGACGATGCCCGTCACGGCAATGGCGAGCGCGAGCGTGCGGCTGCCGTAGCGCGCGCTGACGAAGTCCGCCGATGTGACATAACGATGACGCTTCGCGATGGCCCAGAGCTTCGGGAACACGACGAACGCGAACGGATAGATGAGGATCGTGTAAGGCAGCGCGAAGAAGCCCGTTGCGCCCGCGCCGAACACGAGCGCGGGAACGGCGACGAAGGTATAGGCGGTGTAGAGATCGCCGCCGAGCAGGAACCACGTGACGACGGTGCCGAAGCGGCGGCCGCCGAGACCCCACTCGTCGAGATGGGCGAGGTCGCCCTTACGCCAGTGCGCGGCAACGAAGCCGAGTATGGTGACGCCGATGAAGAACAGAACGAAGACGAAGGTCGCGGTCAGGTTCATCGCGCGCCCCCTGCGTGGCCTTTGCTGCGGTTCTTCGTCCGGTTCTTTGTCTTGTGATAGACGAGCGCCGTAATGCAGGCGCTGATCAGAACCCAGGCCAGCTGGTACCAGTAGAAGAACGGGAAATCCCACAGCGTGGGCTCGACCTTGTTGTACGACGGCACCCAGATCATGGCGATCCAGGGCAAGAGCAGCAACCAGAGCCAGTGTTTGCTGCTCTTGCCGGCGTCGGCGTCGTTAGCCATGACGTCTCCTCTTTCCTTATCGTGTCGCGCGAGCCGCCCAGTGGGGCGGATCCTGGCCCGGCAGGCGGGTGGCCGGCCAGGTCCCCGAAAACGACAAAGAGAGTATAGAGCGCACGGCGCCGGGTCAAGCCGGGGGGATCCCAATCCGGGAGCCTCCCGAGGGACGATCTCAGATCGAGAACGTCTCGCCCTTCTGGCCGCTCGCTTCGCGCAGGGCCTTCACCCACTGATGCGCGGGCAGGCCGAGGCGGGTTTCCAGCACACGCGCGCGCTTGTCGAGCGTGGCCCACGTGACCTCGAGCGTCGGGCCCGAGAACGCAACGGCGATGCGGTTGCCGTCGTGCACCTCGGGCAGCGCGATCACGCGGCCCTCGAACGCTTCATTCAGACGCTTCATGTTGCGCACGAAGCTCGGGTGATCGCCGAACAGGTTGATCGTCGCGATGCCCGCATCCGTCAGGCACGCGCGCGCGGCGCGATAGAACGCGACGCTGTCGAGCACCGGGCCGCGCGCCGTCGCGTCGTAAACGTCGATCTGCAGCGCGCCGATCGTGCCGTGGTTCGCGCGGTCGTTCACGAAGTCCCATGCGTCGAGCTCGCGTACGGCAAGGCGCGCGTCGTCGGGCGGCAACTCGAACATCGTGCGGGCGGCCACCACCACGGCCGGATTCAGCTCGATCGCCTCGACCTTCGCGGGACGCAGATACTGATGCGCGAACTTCGTGAGCGCCGCGGCGCCGAGGCCGAGTTGCACGATGCGCTTCGGCGTCGCGAGGAACAGCAGCCACGCCATCATCTGCTGCGCGTATTCGAGTTCGATATGATGCGGCTTCTTCAGGCGCATCGCACCCTGCACCCACTCGGTGCCGAAGTGCAGATAGCGCACGCCGCTCTCTTCCGAGAACGTCACGGGCGCGAAACGCGGCTTGCGCGGCGCTTCGATGAGCGGCGCGTGTTCGAGGTCTTCGGCGGCGCGGCGCGCACGAGCGGCGTTCTTCGCGGCCTTGTCGACCTTCACGCGCGGCGCGGCTGCGGAATCGGCGTTGCGGGCGGTGCGAAATGCGCGCGCTTCAGCCGAGGCGCGTTTGATCAAAGTCGTCATGAAAATTCTTCTTGCTGGATAGGCAAATTAGCGGGCGGACGAGAGCATAGCATTCGCAGCGGCTCATACCGGCGCAAAGCGGCATCGACGGAACTGGCGACCGGCTCGCTCAGTTGCACGCCGTCGCGGAGCCAACGGTGTTGCAATGATGCACGCTCCAGTGGCTCTCGCCTGTGAGCCCCGCGCCTGCATTCGTTCCGTCGATTGCCGGCACGCCTTCTTTCAGCGCAATGGGGTCGATCTTCGCGGGCCGGAAATGCATGTCCACCCGCGAGACATGCAGGGAGGGCGGTACGGCCGGCAGAGGCGAAGCGGCGTCGATCGCGCGCCGGGCGGCTTCGTCCCATTCGTCGCTGCCGCTCGTGCCGGCCAGCGCCACCGAGGTAATCGCGCCGTCCGGCGCGACGCGGATTGTGACGACTGCCACGGGGTCGCCGGTCAGCTTGCGGCTCCGTGCGTGCAGATTGCTTTCGATCTTGCAGGCCACGTAGCGTCGCCATTGCGGCGCGCTCAGCGTGGTTTCGGTCGGTGCCGCGAAGCCGGGCGTCGCAACGTAGGCGAGGCAGCGCTGTGTCACTTGCTCGGGCGTGAGCCAATGGTGAGGACCCGTCGACGATGCCTCTTCGGATGCGCAGGCACCCAGCGTCAGTGCGAGTGCGGCTGGGACAGCGGTTAGAAGCCGGCGTTTCCCGTTCACTGTCGTCTCCTCTCCCCGGGGATCGTTGTGCGTGCAGCAACGCATGCCACAGCATGCTAACGCGGCGGCGCAGGCCTCGCAAATAGCAGGCTCGGCGAAACGTCATATATCCGGTGGCCGACTTCCCGCCTGCTTCGACCAAAAGAAAAATACGGAGCACGGCGCCGCAGGGTTCGGCATTCATGAAAACAAGCATTCCTGACGACTTCATGGCCGTCTCCCTGCAGCCTGCACGTCAACCCTGCGCGCGGTCATGTCTTTTGCGCACATCTCTTGCGATTATACACAAATAGGTATAAATTAGTCGATGAAACAGGACATCCAACCCCTCTACTGGCTCGGCACTGCGCGCAAGGACTTGAAAGCGATGCCCGAATCGGTACAAGACACGTTCGGCTATGCATTGCATCTGGCCCAAACGGGACGAAAGCATGATCGGGCGAAGCCGTTGAAGGGCTCCGGATCGGCTGGCGTACTCGAAGTGGTCGAGTGGGCGGAGAGCGGCACGTACCGCGCCGTCTACACGGTGAAGCTGGGTAATGCCGTATACGTGCTGCACTGTTTCCAGAAGAAATCTCGTTACGGCATCGTGACACCCAAGCCCGACATGGACCTGGTTCGCGAGCGTATCAAGGCAGCCGAAGCGCATGCGAAAGGAGAAGTGAAATGATCGAAATCGAACGCGGCAGCGACAATGTCTATGCCGATCTGGATATCCCCAACGCCGACGAAATGCTCGTCAAGGCGCAGCTCGCCACCAAGATCCGGGAGATCATCCACGCGCGGAAATGGACTCAGCAGCAGGCCGCAAGGGTGCTGGGCATGACGCAACCCAAGCTCTCGAACATGCTGCGCGGGCAGTTTCGCGGCGTGAGCGAAACGAAGATGCTGGAATGTCTTGCGAAGCTCGGGCGCGATGTGCGCATCGTCGTTGGCCCGGACCGTCATTCGGAAGCCGAAGGACATATCGAGGTCGTATT
This sequence comes from Paraburkholderia sp. AV2, assembly GCF_054968425.1. NCBI lineage: Bacteria > Pseudomonadati > Pseudomonadota > Betaproteobacteria > Burkholderiales > Burkholderiaceae > Paraburkholderia > Paraburkholderia sp. AV2. The sequence continues at coordinate 40,461 of NZ_JBANLK010000024.1, read as the reverse complement.
CGCCGCCTGACTGCGTAGTCCGAAGTGCGGGCCGAGGCACGCCCCTAAACGCCCCTAAACGTAACCCTAAGCGCGCGCCGGCGCGAGCCACCTGCGCAATTCCTCCCACACACGCAGCTTTCCGGCATAAGGCACGGCCGCATAGGCCGGACTGCTCGAAGGCAGTCTGACGAAATCGAGCGGCCTGCCGCATTCCGCCAGCGCCAGCATGCCGAGCCTGGCCGCCGTGCCACCGTTGAACGCCACCGCCGCGAGATTCGGCAGCGAGGTCACGAGCGCCGCAAGATCGTTCGCGGCGTGATCGCGAATCCGGCTGTCGAGACTGCCTTCGCGACGCGCCTCTGCAATGACGTCCCACAAGCCGACGCGATGCGCGAGCAACGCCTGGAGTCGCTGCGCGTATTCCATTGCCGGCAGGTCCTCGCCGATCACGTCGCCGATCAAATGCCAGAAGCGGTTCTGCTTGTGCGCGTAATACTGCTGCTGCGCGAGCGACGCTTCGCCCGGCAGGCTGCCGAGGATCAGTACGCGCGTCTCGTCGTCGACGACGGGCGGAAAGGAGCGTTTGAACGTCATGGGCAAAAAGCCGCGCAAATTCAGCGCGGCACAGGATGCTCGCGTTGCGCTGCATGCGCACGCGAAGCGGTATGGTCGAGCGGGCCGCGTTCGCGCCCCAGATGGACGGCGCGCGTACCGCTCGCGGCGACGCCGTCCAGGTGCAGCCACAGCGCGGGCAGCATGCATTCCGTCACGAGCAAAGGCGCGCCGTGCCGCTCGAACACCGAACGCCGGGCAAAGAATGCGTGCGGTGCATGCCCCGCCGTCTGCCGCGCCGCGAGGTCATGCAGCGGATGCCGCGCACTGACGCGCCGGCTCACGAGCGCCGAGCGCGCCACGCCGCTATCGCTGTAGAGCAGTTCCGCGAGCGGCCGCGTGCGCAGGCTGCGCATGGCCTGCCAGACGCCGTGGCTCGCGGCGAGTGGCGTTGCGCTGTGCGCGGCCACGAACGGCACTCCATCCACCACGAGCGCGATTTCGCGCACCCATGCCCGCTCGCGCGGCGCGAGTCCGAGCGCCGCGCGCTCGTCGGGCCAGGGCAGGTCGACCGCTTCGCGCGTCACGCGCACCTCCACCTGGCCTAACGTACGCAGATGCGCGGTCAGCGACCCCCCGCGGGTGAGCCAGTCTTTCTGATTGGAACTGAAGGCCGGCAAGGGCGCGACGCGCCAGTGCGCGTCGGCGGCATCGAATCGAATGGACATGGCGCGCATTATAGGCCCCGCCCCAAACGCGGCGCCCGCTCGCGCGCAAAAGAAAACCCCTCGGGGCACAGCATGCCGCAAGGGGTTGAGAGAGTCCTACGCCGAGCGGGCCGACTGCATGGCGGCCTTGTCCATCAACGCGCGAGCAGCAGCGCGTTCGTGCGCTTGACGAAGCTCGCCGGATCTTCCAGCGCACCGCCTTCGGCCAGCAGCGCCTGATCGAAGAGCAGATGGCACCAGTCGGCAAAATCGGCGCGGTCCGCCGAAAGCGCCTTCACGAGCGGATGTTCCGGGTTCACTTCGAGAATCGGATGGAACTCGGGCGCATTCTGGCCCGCCGCCTTCAGCATGCGCTGCAGGTAACCGCTCATTTCGCCCTCGTCGGCTACGAGGCACGAGGGCGAATCGGTGAGGCGGAACGTGAGGCGCACGTCCTTCGCCTTGTCCTTGAGCGCTTCCTTCATCTTTTCGACGAGCGGCTTGAGGTCTTCGCTCACCTTCTCCTGCTGCTGCTTTTCTTCGTCGTTGAGCGCACCCAGGTCGAGGTCGCCGCGCGCCACGCTCGCAAGCGGCTTGCCTTCGAACTCGGTGAGGAACGAGAGCATCCATTCGTCCACGCGGTCGGTGAGGAGCAGCACTTCCACGCCCTTCTTGCGGAACACTTCGAGATGCGGACTGTGTGTCGCCGCCTGCCACGTGTCCGCCGTGACGTAGTAGATCTTCGTCTGCTCGGGCTTCATGCGCGCAACGTAGTCGGCGAGCGAAACGCTCTGCTCGGCCGTGTCGTTGTGCGTGGACGCGAAGCGCGCAAGCTTCGCCACGCGTTCGCGATTGGCATGATCCTCGCCAATGCCTTCCTTGAGCACCTGGCCGAACTCCGTCCAGAACGTCTTGTACTTCGCCTTGTCCTCTTCCTTCGCTTCGGCGTCGGTTTGCGCCGAAGCCAGCTCTTCGAGCATCGAGAGCACGCGCTTGGTCACGCCGTCGCGAATCGCCTTGACGTCGCGGCTTTCCTGCAGGATTTCACGCGAGACGTTGAGCGGCAGGTCGCTCGAATCCACCACGCCCTTCACGAAGCGCAGGTAGTTCGGCAGCAACTGCTCGGCATCGTCCATGATGAAGACGCGCTTCACGTAGAGCTTCAGGCCGCTCTTGTGATCGCGGTTCCACAGGTCGAACGGCGCATGCGCGGGCACGTAGAGCAGCTGCGTGTACTCGCTGCGGCCCTCCACGCGGTTATGCGTCCACGCGAGCGGATTCTCGTGGTCGTGCGCGAGATGCTGGTAGAACTGCTGGTACTGCTCGTCGCTGATGTCGTTCTTCGCGCGCGTCCACAGCGCGCTCGCCTGGTTGATGGTCTCGTACTCGTCCTTCGTGACCATCTCGCTCTTTTCGGCGTCCCATTCTTCCTGCTTCATCTCGATGGGCAGGCCGACGTGATCCGAATACTTCTGGATGATCGATTTGATCTTCCATGCGGAGAGCAATTCGTCCTCGCCCTCGCGCAGATGCAGCGTGATCGTCGTGCCGCGCTGGGCGCGCTCGATCGTCTCGACCGAGAAGTCGCCCTCGCCCGCGCTTTCCCAGCGCACGCCCTGCGCGGCCGAGAGGCCGGCGCGGCGGGTCTCGACGGTGATCTTGTCCGCGACGATGAAGCCCGAATAGAAGCCCACGCCGAACTGGCCGATCAGCGCCGCGTCCTTCTGCTGGTCGCCGGAGAGCTTGCCGAAGAACTCCTTCGTGCCCGAGCGCGCGATCGTGCCGAGATTCGAAACGGCTTCGTCGTGGCTCATGCCGATGCCGTTGTCGTCGATCGTGATCGTGCGCGCGGCCTTGTCAAAACCCACGCGGATACGCAGGTTCGGATCGTTCTCATAGAGCGCGCTGTTCTCGATCGCCTCGAAACGCAGCTTGTCCGCTGCGTCCGACGCGTTGGAGATCAGTTCGCGCAGGAAGATTTCCTTGTTGCTGTAAAGCGAATGGATCATCAGATGCAGAAGCTGCTTCACTTCCGCCTGGAAGCTCATCGTTTCCTGGGCCATAAGGTCCTCGTTCGTGGTTTCGTTGCAATGCGGATGGGATGGCTTTCGCGCCGTCTATGGCGCGCCGACCGCGCAGATGGGGACGGCCCGGCGACTTTCAAGGGCCGGTGCCCGTGCCGCGGCGCGCCACGCCGTCCAGGTAGCTCGCGAGAAACGCGGACAGCGCCGGATCGCCGCAGTTGGCCACGTTAAAGCGCATCCACGTGGTGGGCGACTGGTGCGGGGAGAAGAGGCTGCCCGGCGTGAGCAAAAAACCCGCTTCATGACCGGCGGCGGAGAGCGCATCGGCGTCGACGCCGGTATCGGCCCAGAGGAACATGCCGGCTCCCGGCGCCACGAACAGGCGCATGCCCGTGCGCTCCAGCATCCGCGCGGCCTTGTCGCGCACGCCGTCGAGGCGCGCGCGCAGGCGCTCCACATGGCGCCGGTAGTGGCCTTCGGTCAGCACCCGGTAGACCACGCGCTCGTTCAGCTCGGGGCTCGTCATGCCGACGAGCATCTTCTGGTCGGTCACCGCCTGGGTGACGTCGAGCCGCGACGCGATGAATCCCACCCGCAGATTGGGCGCGAGCGTCTTCGAAAAGCTGCCGAGGTAGATCACGCGGCGCAACTGGTCGAGGCTCGCGAGACGCGTGGCGGGATAGCCCGGCGGGCAAAGATCGCCATAGATGTCGTCTTCGACGACGATGAAATCGTACTGCTCGGCCAGACGCAGGATGCGAAACGCCTGCGCGGCCGTGAGCGACGTGCCGGTGGGGTTCTGCAGCACGGAGTTGATGACGAGCATCTTCGGCCGCCACGTCTCGACCAGCGCCTCCAGCGCGTCCAGATCCGGCCCTTCCGGGGTGTAGGGCATGCCCACGAGCCGTGCGCCCTGCGAGGCGAAGCGCCCGAACATCTGGAACCAGGCCGGATCGCCCACCACCACGGTGTCGCCCGCCTCCACGTAGAGGCGGGCGAGCAGGTCGATGGCCTGGGTGACGCCGGAGACCAGCACGATCTGGTCGGGCGAGGCGCCGATCTCGAGCTCGGCGAGGCGCGTCTGCAACTGCTGGCGCAGCGGCAGGAAACCCTGCGGCGAGCCGAAGCCGAGCATCTGCGTGCCGCTCTGGCGCCCGAGCGAACGCAGCGCCCCCGTAATCAGATCGCCTTCCAGCCAGCGCGCGGGCAGGTAGCCCAGTCCGGGCTTCTTCTCGGGATTCACCGACGAGTGCAGCATGTTGCGCAGCAGCCAGACCACGTCGAGCGTGGGTGGAGGCGGCGGCGCAGCCGGTTCGGGTGCGCCGTTGACCGCACCGCTGCCGGCGGCGGCGCGCCGCTCGACCGAAGCCACCGTGGCAAGCCGCTCGCGCACGTAAAATCCGGAGCCGCGCCGCGAATCGAGATAGCCCTGCGCGACGAGGCGCTCGTAGGCCTCGACGACCGTGAAGCGCGACACGCCCTTGTCGAGCGCGAGCTTGCGGATCGACGGCATGCGCATACCGGGACGGAACACGCGCTCCTCGATGCGGCGGCGGCCCCACTGCACGAGCTGGTCGACGAGGGTGAGCGTGGCCGCGTCGTGCGGCGCCGGAATCTGGTCGAGCGGAACGGAGGACATGGCGGCTCCAAACTGTACCGAACACTATCGGACCGATTGTACCGTTACTGTCAGCGTCCATACCGGTACATTTATCGGCGTGCGTACCGGTAAGGATCCGGTCGAAACCCCGTCGGGCTCGTGGTCTTCGGCCCGTCGCCTGTATCCGTGCCCGGCGGCCCTCCATACCGAACACCCATAATGAAAGCACGCGAAACCCAGGGCATGCTGCTCGGCCTCGTCGGCGTCGTGATCTTCAGCCTCACGCTGCCGATGACGCGCATCGTCGTCCTCGAATTCCACCCGCTGCTCAACGGCCTCGGGCGCGCCCTCGTTGCGTCCGTACCGGCTGCCGCCCTGCTCGCCTGGCGCCGCGAAAAGCGGCCCACCTGGCCGCAGGTGAAGAGCCTCGCCGTGGTCTCCCTCGGCGTGATCGTGGCCTACCCCGTGTTCTCCGCGTGGGCCATGAAGAGCGTGCCCGCCTCGCATGGCGCAATCGTCAACGGCCTGCAGCCGCTCGCCGTCGCCATCTATGCCGCCTGGCTCTCGCACGAGCGGCCCTCGAAGGCGTTCTGGGCCAGCGCGCTCGCAGGCAGCGCACTCGTCATCGCGTTCGCGCTGCAGGCGGGCGGCGGCTCGCTCCATGCCGGTGACGCGTGGATGCTCGTCGCGGTCGGCCTCGGCGCGCTCGGCTATGCCGAAGGCGCGCGCCTCGCGCGGCAACTCGGCGGCTGGCAGGTGATCTGCTGGGCGCTCGTGCTCTCGGCGCCGTTTCTCGCGCTGCCGGTCGGCTGGCTCGCCTGGGAACACCATCTCGCGCATCCCGGCCCCGTCGCGCTCAAGACCTGGCTCGCATTCGGCTATGTCACGCTGTTCTCGCAGTTCATCGGCTTCTTCGCCTGGTACGCGGGCCTCGCCATGGGCGGCACCGCGCGCGTGGGCCAGGTGCAGTTGCTGCAGATCTTCTTCACGATGGCGTTCTCGGTACTGCTGTTCGGCGAGCAGGTGGCCCCTTCGGCGTGGCTCTACGCGGCGGCCGTGATTCTCACCGTGATGCTGGGCCGCCGCGCCGCGATCCAGACCGCGCCGCAGCCCGTACGGGCCGCTTGACGGCGGATAAGGGCCGTCCTGCGAGACGCGTCATATTCGAAAATTTTCCGGCGGCGCGGTGTGGCGCCGTGCCCAACCTGGCGTTTCATCCGTTCACCTGAAAAAAGGAGACTTCATGGACCACAGCGAACTTCAAGCCGCCCGCGGCTGGCAACTGTCCGAGCGCGCCATCAAGCTGACCAGTTCGGCCATTCGCGAAATCCTGAAGGTCACCGAACGCCCCGAGGTCATCTCCTTCGCGGGCGGCCTGCCCTCGCCGGCCACCTTCCCGGCCGAGGCCATGCGCGCCGCCTCCGACCGTATCCTGCGCGACAACCCGGCCGGCGCGCTTCAGTACAGCGCGACCGAGGGCTACCTGCCGCTGCGCGAATGGGTGGCCGAGCGCCATTCGGTGGGCGGCGCGAAGATCCGTCCGTCGCAGGTGCTCATCACCACGGGCTCGCAGCAGGCGCTGGATCTGCTCGGCAAGGTGCTCGTCTCGCCGGAGAGCCCGGTGCTGGTCGAAACGCCCACCTACCTGGGCGCGCTGCAGTCCTTCTCGCTTTACGAGCCGCGCTACGTGCAGGTGCCCACCGACGATCTCGGTCTCGTGCCCGAAGCGCTCACGCCCGAACTGACGGCCGGCGCGCGCCTGCTCTACACGATCCCCAGCTTCCAGAACCCGACCGGCCGCCGCCTGCCGCTCGCGCGCCGCGAGGCGCTCGCGGACTACGCTTTGCGCGCACCGTTCCCCGTCGTCGAGGACGATCCCTACGGCGCGCTCGACTACGCGGGCGAGCCGCTGCCGACGCTGCTCTCGATGGCCCCCGAGCACATCGTGTATCTGGGCTCGTTCTCGAAGGTGCTCGCGCCGGGCCTGCGCGTGGGCTACGTGATCGCACCCGAGGCGCTGCACTTCAAGCTCGTGCAGGCCAAGCAGGCAAGCGACCTGCACACGCCGAGCTTCACGCAGCGCATCGTCCACGAGGTCGTGAAAGACGGCTTTCTCGACACGCACGTGCCGACCATCCGCGCGCTCTATCGCAGCCAGTGCGAGGCGATGCACGGGGCATTGACGCGCTACATGCCCGAGGGCGTGAGCTGGAACCGCCCCGAGGGCGGCATGTTCATCTGGGTCAACCTGCCCGCGCACATCGACAGCATGAAGCTGCTCGAAGACGCGATCGCGCAGAACGTGGCCTTCGTGCCCGGCGCGCCGTTCTTTGCAAACGAAGCGCGGCACAATATGCTGCGTCTCTCGTTCGTCACCGTGCCGCCCGCGAAGATCGACGAAGGCGTCGCGAAGCTCGGCGCGCTGATTCGCGCGCGCGGCTAACGGCGAGGCGCATCCGATTTCCCTTGTTTTTTCTCTCCCACGAGGACTCCTGACCATGGCTGACATCAACATTTACGACCGTCTCGAACAGCTCGGCATCGAACTGCCGCAAGCGGGCGCACCCGCCGCGGCGTACGTGATGAGCGCACAGAGCGGCAACACCGTGTACCTGTCCGGTCACATCGCCAAGAAGGACGGCAAGGTGTGGGCCGGCAAGCTCGGCGACACGCTCGACACCGAGGAAGGCAAGGCCGCCGCGCGCGCCATCGCCATCGACCTGCTCGCCACGCTGCACACCCACACGGGCGACCTCAACAAGGTCAAGCGCATCGTCAAGCTGATGAGCCTCGTCAACTCGACGCTCACCTTCACCGAGCAGCACCTCGTCACGAACGGCGCCTCGGAGCTGATCGCCGACGTCTTCGGCGAGAAGGGCAAGCATGCCCGTTCGGCGTTCGGCGTCGCGCAGATCCCGCTCGGCGCGTGCGTCGAAATCGAGCTGATCGCCGAAGTCGAATAAGCGCACGGCCGCATCGGCCGCCGGCGGCGCCGGCAACCCGCCCCCCCCCCCCCCCCCCCGCGCCGTTGCCCCGCGCGGGCGGGCGGCGTGCCCCGGCCCCCCGCCCACCCCCCCAGGTG
>NZ_JBANLK010000024.1:9080-32504 GCF_054968425.1 Paraburkholderia sp. AV2 | reverse complement strand
CCCGCTGGGCCCGCCGGCGGCGCGGCCAACCCCCCCCCCCCAACCGCCCGGGCCGCCTGCCCGGGGGCGGCGGGCCCGCGTTCCTCCTCCCCCGAGACTCCCCGCCATGTCCCAACGCAGCGTCCGCTTCAAACAGGTCGACGTGTTCACGTCGGTGCCGTTCAAGGGCAACCCGCTCGCCGTCGTGTTCGACGCCGACGGACTCGATACCGCGCAGATGCAGGCCATCGCGCGCTGGACCAACCTCTCCGAAACGAGTTTCCTGCTCGCCCCGACCGATCCGCGCGCCGACTATCGCGTGCGCATCTTCACGACGCGCGGCGAGCTGCCGTTCGCCGGACACCCGACGCTAGGCACGGCGCACGCGTTGCTCGAAAGCGACCATCAGCCGAAAACGCCCGGCCGCCTCGTGCAGCAATGCGGCGCCGGTCTCGTCGAACTGGCCGAACAAGGCCGCGACGATCACCCCAATGACGACACGCCGGTGCGCTGGGCCTTCGCAGCCCCGCCCGCGCGCGTGACGCCGCTGCCCGCGGACCGCTACGACGCCCTGCGCACCGCGCTGCGCTCGGACGCCATCGACTTCGAGGCAGCCCCCTGCGCCGCCGACAACGGCGCGCCGTGGCTCGTCGTGCGCTTCGCCTCGGCCGAAGCCGTGCTCGCCCTCGACCCCGATCTGCAAGCGTTCACGACGATAGCCGAAAGCGTGGGCGCACGTGGCATCGCGGCCTACGGCCCGCACGCGGCGGGCGGCCCCGCCACGTTCGAGGTCCGCTGCCTGATGACGGGCCTCGGCAAGGGCGAAGACCCCGTCACGGGGAGTGCCAATGCCGCGATCGCCCTGCTTCTGCAGCAGCAGAACCTGCGCCCGGGCGCGCACTATACGGTGCGCCAGGGCACCGCGATGGGGCGCGACGGCCGCGTCTCGGTCGACTACGACGATGCCGCCGGCCGGATCTGGATCGGCGGCGCATCGGTGAGCGTCATCGACGGCTCCTGCCGCCTCCCCTGATCGCACTCCTGACCGTGCCGCCCCAAGAGGCGGCACGGCTTCCCCTCCGCGCAAGGTGCAAGATTTATGCGCGAACCCGCATCTATGCTCGCCAGATAGGCGATGTGAGCGCCGGGTAACACGATTCGTGTATACCCGGGGAGGCGGTGCTTCCTTAAACATTGCCCAACCATTAATATCGGAATATCGGGTGCCGGAAGGCCCCGCCGTGTCCATTTCCGCGTGCATCCTGCGCGCCACTCTCTCAGCCGTCCCGCATAGCATGCCGCCCATGAAACCGAGCGCCTCGTTGCCGTCCCGGCCGCCGCACCCGCGGCATGGCGAATCATGCGTGCGGCGGGCACGATGAGCACCGCCCGGCGACCGTTCTCCCGCGACCCGAGCCTGCGCGATACGTCCGGCCCGGCCTTCACGCGCCCGCGGACGCTGCTGGCCATTCCGCTCCTCGGCGTGCTCGTGCTGCTCCTGCTGTGGGCCGTGATCTTCATGCGGCTTTCGGTCGAAAAGGAAGCGACCCTGCGCGAGGCTACCGCCTCGGCAGCCATCCTGTCGGCAGGGCTCGAACAGCACACCGTCAAGGCGATCCACCAGGTCGACCAGATCACGCGGTTCGTGAAGTACGAGTACGAGAAGTCACCCGAAACGTTCGATCTCGCGACCACGGTCGAAAAGGGCGTCGTGCAGAGCGACTCGCTCGTGCAGGTATCGATCATCGACGAGCACGGCAAGCTCGTCGCCAACACCAGCGATCCGCATCCGAAGCCGATCAACCTCTCCGACCGCGACCACTTCCGCGTGCACGAGCACGAGAACGACGACCAGCTCTACATCAGCAAGCCGGTGCTTGGGCGCGTGTCGGGACGCTGGACGCTGCAGATGACGCGCCGCCTCAATCATCCCGACGGTTCGTTCGCGGGCGTCGTGGTGGTTTCGGAGGACCCGGGCTACTTCACGAGCGACTTCTACAACAACGCGGCCATCGGCCGCGACGGTGTGATCGCCGTGATCTCGGACACGGGCACCGTGCTCGCACGCCGTACCGGCAGCGCCGAACGCGCGAACGGGGCTTTCTCGGCCAGCGGCATCTATCCGATCGCCGAGCACGTCTCGGGCACCTATGTCGATCCGATCGACCACGTCACGCGCATCGTCTCGTACCGTCACATCGACGGTTATCCGCTAGGCGTGCTCGTGGGGCTCTCGCAAGCCGAGCAGTTCGCCGACTACAACCACACGCGCGACGTCTACCTGATGATGGCGACGTTCATCTCGCTCGCCATGCTGTCATTCTTCGCCGTTGCGACGGGGTTGATCGGCAAGCTGCTGGGACGCGAGCGCGAGATGTCGCAACTCGTGCAGTACGACCTGCTCACAGGCCTGCCCAACCGCTATGCCACGCTGCAGCGGCTGCGCCACGAAGTCTCGCAGCCCGGCAATCTCGGGCGCCTCGCGATCCTCTTCATCGACCTCGACAACTTCAAGACCGTCAACGACACGCTCGGCCACAACGCCGGCGACATCGTGCTGCAGATGAGCGCGGCGCGCCTCGCGGACGCCGTGGGCGCGGGCGGCACGCTCGCGCGCATCGGCGGCGACGAGTTCGTGGTCATCGTGAAAGGCGACGACATCGAGAAGCGCGCGATCTCGCTCGCGGAGGCCACCAACCTCGCGTTCACGCATCCGTTCGACGTGCGCGGCAGCGCGTTCGTGCTGCACGCGAGCACGGGCATCGCGCTCTTCGCGGTGGCGCACGAAAGCGAGATCGACCTGCTGAAGAAGGCCGACCTCGCGATGTACGCCGCGAAGGAAGCGGGCCGCAACTGCTTCCGCTTCTACTCGCCGCAGCTCGCGCACCGCGCCGACCATTTGATGAAGTGGGAGCAGCAGTTGCGCGTGGCGCTGGCCGAAGGGCAACTGTTCCTTGCCTATCAGCCGAAGATCGATCTGCGGCGCCGCTGCATTACGGGCTTCGAGGCGCTCGTGCGCTGGAACCATCCGCAGTACGGGCTCATTCCGGCAAGCGAATTCATTCCAGTGGCCGAATCGACCGGGCTCATGGTGCCGGTGGGCGACTTCGTGATCCGCACGGCCTGTGCGCAGCTCGCGCAGTGGCAGCAGCAGGGGTACGAAACCCTCTCGCTGGCCGTCAACATCTCGGCCGTGCAGTTCTGGCGCGGCGACCTCTACGAGACGGTTGCGCACGCCATCGAGGAAACGGGCATCGCCGCGCATCACCTCGAACTGGAGATCACCGAGACCGCGATGATGGAGTACCCCGAGCTCGTCTCCGAAAAGATCTTCGCGCTCAAGCGCCTGGGCGTGCGCGTGGCGCTCGACGATTTCGGCACGGGCTACTCTTCGCTCTCCTATCTGAACCGCTTCGCCGTGGATACGCTCAAGGTGGACCGCTCGTTCGTGCAGGCCATTCCCGCCGACCGCAGCGTGTGCGTGATGGTCTCGGCGATCGTGAATCTCGCGCGCTCGCTCGGCCTCACGGTGGTCGTGGAAGGCACGGAGACCGAGGAGCAGATTGCTTGGCTCGCGGCGCTCGGTCCGATCGAGGCACAAGGCTTCCTGTTCTCGCGCCCCGTGCCGGTGGAAGGCGTGCCCGCGCTGATCGAGCGCTTCGGCGTATGCGGCATGGCGCACGCCGCCGGCACGGCCGAGCATGGCGAGCACGTGAGCGACGCGTCTCAGCCGCGCTGAAGGCGGCGCGCGGCCGTTGCGTCGCTCAGTGTGCGTCAGCGGGCCTGCGCGCGCGTGAAACCTCCGAAGAACGCCCGCGCGTTGTCTTCGAGGCTCGCCAGGTGATAGCCCCCTTCCTGCACGATCACGCAAGGCTGGCCGAGCGCGCCGATCACCGCGCCTAGACGCCCGAAGCCTTCGGTGCTCACGGCCACCTTCGACTGCGGATCGTCCTTGTAGATATCGAAGCCCAACGCGAGCACGATCGCGTCGGGCTCGAAGCGCTTGAGCACGCGCAGCGCTGCCTCCACGCGCTCGAAGAACGCGTCCTCGGAGGCGCCGTGCGGCATCGGAAAATTGACGTTGTAGCCCTCGCCCGCGCCCTCGCCGCGCTCGTCCTCATAGCCGGCCACCACCGGATAGAAGTTCGTCGGATCGCCGTGGATCGAGACGTACAGCACGTCGTCGCGGCCGTAAAAAATCTCCTGCACGCCCTGGCCGTGATGCATGTCCGTATCGAGGATCGCCACACGGCTAAAGCGCTCCCTCAGCGACTGCGCAGCGATGGCCGCGTTGTTCAGGTAGCAGAAGCCGCCCGCGGCGTCGGCGCGCGCATGATGGCCGGGCGGACGGCTGAGCGCATAGCTCGCGCCCGCGCCGTCCTTGACCGTGGCCGCCGCCGCGAGCGCGCTCTGCGCCGACCAGTACGCCGAGCGCCATGTGTTCGCGCCCACCGGACAACTGCCGTCCGCGAGGTAGCGCGCGGCCTGCGCGAGCACGCCACGCAGCGGATTCGGATCGCGCACGTAAATGTTCGACATCACTTCGTCGCCCCAGTCCTCGGGCATGCGCTTCCATTCGCCGTGCGCCTCTTCGAGGAAGCGCAGGTAGCTCATGTCGTGCACGGCCGCGATGGGCGCCGTGCCGAAGTCGGCGGGCTCATGCACCTCGAAGCCGAGCGAGTGCGCCGCCGCCACGAGCCGCGCCGCGCGCTCGGGCACTTCCTGCGGCTCGCGCATCTGGCCGCGCGAGAGATAGCTGCGCGGGTGGTGCAGCAGTTGTTCGGGGTGAAACCAGGTCAGCATGCTCAGGACTCCTTTCTCATGCCTTGGCGGCTGCGGCAATGTACACACCCGCGCGCGCGGCCACCGCATTGAGCAGCACGTTCGCGCCCGCCGTGACGTCTTCGGGCAGCGCGTCCTCGGCCTCGTTGTGCGAGAGGCCGTCCACGCACGGAATGAATACCATGGCCGTCGGGCAATAGCGCGCGAGATGGATCGCGTCGTGGCCCGCGCCGCTCACGATACGCTCGTTCGAAAGCCCGAGCGTCGTCACCGCTTGAACCACGAGGCCCACACATTCGGCATCGAACGGCGTGGCCGGGCTCGTCCAGCAATGCGCGATCACCGCGTCGAGGCCGCGCGCCGCGGCCGCCGTCGCGCACGCCGCGCGCAGATCGCGCTCCATGGCGTCGAGCTGGGCGTCGTCGGGGTGGCGGATATCGACGGTGAACGTGAGGTTCGCCGCAATCGTGTTGCGCGACGAGTTTGCAATCTGCACCTGCCCGATCGTCACGAGACCGAGCGGCGCGTAGCGCGCCATCACGCGCTCGATTTCGAGCGCCATCTGGGCAGCACCGAAGAACGCGTCCTTGCGATAGCGCATCGGCGTCGTGCCCGCGTGCGCGGCCACGCCCGTCACCGTCACGTCGAACCAGCGGATCGCCTGGCCGCCCGTCACCACGCCGATGGTCGTGCCGTTCGCTTCAAGCACCGGTCCCTGCTCGATGTGCGCCTCGAAGTACGCGTCGACCGGCACGCCCGTCGCCGCGCGCGTGCCGCGTGCGCCGCATGCGTCGAGCGCCTCGCCCAGCGTCACGCCGTCGGCGTCTTCGCGCGCCAGCGCATCGGCAAGCGGCATCGCACCCGCAAAGACCGCCGAGCCGAGCATCGCCGGCGTGAAGCGCGCCCCTTCCTCGTTGGTCCACGAACAGATTTCGATGGGCTTTTGCGTCGTAGCGCCCGCGTCGTTCAGCGCGCGCACCACTTCGAGCGCGGCCAGCACGCCATAGACGCCGTCGAAGCGGCCGCCTTCGGGCTGCGTGTCGAGATGGCTGCCCATCAGCACTGGCGCCGCGTCCGGGTCCGTGCCCTCGCGGCGCGCAAACAGGTTGCCCGCCTCGTCGGTCCACACGCTCATTCCCGCCTCGCGGCACCAGCGCGCGAACAACTCGCGGCCGCGTCGGTCCTCGTCGGTCAGCGCAAGGCGGCGCACGCCGCCGCCCCGGGTCGCGCCGATCTTCGCCATCTCCATCAGGCTCGCCCACAGGCGCGCGCCATCAACCTGCAATAGCTCTTTCATCATCACATCCCTACTGGTCGAACACATCGATTCATCCGCGCGAACTCACCGCGCCTGTCGCTGCCCCGTCGTGCGCCTCTGCTACACGACGCGCGTCCAGCGCGACGATGCACAAGAGCGACACGCCCGCGAGACACGTATAGAACACGGCAAGCGGCCACCACTGCCCCGCATAGCGATGCGCGAGCCATGTCCCGACGAGCGGCGTGAGCCCGCCCGCCACCGCGCCGCACACCTGGTACGAGAGCGAAATGGCGGAGTAGCGCACGCGCGTGGGAAACACGCCGGAGACGAAGCCCGCGATCACCGAGTAGAAGCTGGCCATGCAGACCACGGCGAGCGCAATGCCGATCACCATCGGCACGACCCGGCCGCTCTCCACGAGCGCGAACATCGGGTACGGCGAGAGCATCGCCGCCATGGCCGCCCACTTCAGGAAGCGCGCGCCGCCCAAGCGCTCCGCGAGCCACGCGGCAACGGGCTGCAAGAGAAACTGGATGATGGCGACGACGAAGAGGCAGTCGAGGATCATCGAACGCGTGATGCCGACGTACTGCGTCGTGTACGCGATCATGAAGGTGTTCGTGAAGTACACGCCCGCGATGCCGATGGTGTTCGCGCCGATGCAGAGCAGCACGAGGCCCCACGCGGAGTGGAATACCTCGGCAATCGGCAGCTTGACCGTGCGGCGCTGGTCCTTCAGTTGCGCAAACTCGGGCGATTCGTTCACGCCGAGCCGGATCACGATGCCGACCACGAGCAGCACGGACGAAACGAGGAACGGCAGACGCCAGCCCCACGAGAGGAACGCGGCCTTGTCGAGCGAGGTGACGGCGCGAAACGCGAGCAGCGACAGGATCAGGCCCGCGGGCGAACCGAGTTGCGCGAACGAGGCGAAGAAGGTGCGGCGGCCTTGCGGCGCATGCTCGCCCGCCATCAGCACGGCGCCGCCCCACTCGCCGCCCACCGCGATGCCCTGCACGACGCGCAGCAGGATGAGCAGCACCGGCGCGAGCATGCCGACGCTCGCATATGAAGGCAGCAGGCCGACGCAGAC
This sequence comes from Paraburkholderia sp. AV2, assembly GCF_054968425.1. Lineage (NCBI taxonomy): Bacteria > Pseudomonadati > Pseudomonadota > Betaproteobacteria > Burkholderiales > Burkholderiaceae > Paraburkholderia > Paraburkholderia sp. AV2. Next base: position 25,389 of record NZ_JBANLK010000024.1, on the reverse strand, counting down.
CGTCGCGACGCCCATCATCATGAGCGTGGTCATGAGCGCCTTCTTGCGGCCGATGCGGTCGCCCAGGTGGCCGAAGATCAGCCCGCCGAGCGGCCGTGCGAAGAAGCCGACGGCGAACGTGGCGAACGAGGCCATCGTGCTGACGAAGCGGTCCTCGGACGGGAAGTAGAGTTCGCCGAAGACCAAAGCGGCCGCAGTGGCGTAGATGTAGAAGTCATACCACTCGATCATCGTGCCGATAAATGCCGCGGCGGCGGCGCGCACGGGCTGGCGGGTGGCGGCCGCCGGTTGGGCTGGGTTCATGGGGCGTCTCCTCGTGTGTCGTGTGGCGTCTCACGCGATATGCGCGTGCAAGGTTTATCGCCGGCCACAAAACATTAGTCAAATTTCGCGTTATTATTTCGTGCATAAATTTGGCTAATACCTATGACGGAGAGCCGCCGCCATGCGAGCAGAACCGACCCGATTTCTCAACGACCGGCTCGACTGGAACCTGTTGCGCACCTACCTCGTGATCATGCAGGAGCGCAGCCTGAGCCGCGCCGCGGCGCGTCTTTTCGTGACGCAGCCCGCCGTGAGCCAGGCGCTCAAGCGCCTCGAAGACGCGCTGGAGCGCAAGCTGATCGAGCGGCGCGGCGCCCAGTTCGTGCCGACCCAGGCCGGCGAGGAGGTCTATCGCATCGCGAGCGACATCTACGGCAACATCTCGCGCCTCGAAACCGAACTCGACGAACGGACCGCCGACATCACCGGCTCGATCCGGCTCCTCACGGTGAGCCGCATCGAATCGCGCGTCTATGACGAATTCCTCGCGGAATTTCACGTCGCCTACCCGCGCATCGACCTGCAGATCGAAGTCATGCGCTCGTCGGACATCATTTCGTCGGTACTGCAAAAGACGGCGACAGCGGGCCTGAGCCTGTGCCGCACGCCCGTGGAGAAGCTGGAGCGGCGGCTATTCCTGCGGCAGCGCTACGCCATTTTCTGCGGACGCCATCACCGGCTCTTCGGCCTGTCTCAACTGACGATGGAAGACCTGCTCGCCGAAAACTTCGTGTCGTTCACGAGCGACCAGATTGGCGACAGCCTCTCGCCGCTCACGGTGTTTCGCGACCAGCGCGGCTTCACGGGGCGTATCGTGGCGTCTTCGCCGAGTCTCGACGAGGTGCGGCGGCTCATCTATGCGGGCTACGGCATCGGCTGCCTGCCCGAACATGCGGTGCGGGACGATCTGGCGCGGCAGCGGCTGTGGCGGCTGCCGCCGGAAGACGGGCTCGCGGATGTCGATATCCACCTGCTGTGGCATCGCGAGCGCAAGATGAATGCGGCCGAAGTGGCCTTCTTCGATGCGATGGAGCGCTGCATGCAGCGCCATGCGCTGGCCGAGAGGCTTTGACCAGGTAACGCCGTCCGGCTTCAGAACCCGCGCGACATCACCGCGACGCCGATCGTCACGATGCCCAGCACGAGATTGACGAGCACGAGCCGGCGCACGGTGCCCACGGCACGCGCGCCGTCGGGCCAGCGCTGCGACTGCACGGCGCGGCGAATGCGCGGAAAGACCGCGAAACGGAGGTGGCCGTAAATCAGCATCATCAGCACGCCGAGCCCCGCCATCGTATGCAGTTGCCAGGTGGCGTGGCCGCCGCCGAACTGCATGAGCAGGAAACCGCCGGTGACCAGAATGACGAGCACCGCGCCCGCCACCCAGTTGAAGAAGCGGCCGAACACCGACTCCCAGAGCGGCAACCGCAGTTGTGGCGAAAGATCTTCGAGCGCCGGTCGCAAGCAGAAGTGCGCGAACACCATGCCGCCCACCCAGACGGCGACAGCCAGCAAATGCAAGAAAAGCGCGACTTCGATCGCGTGGCCCATGCTTCAGATTCCTGTATGTGTGGAGAGGCGGCGCAGCGCAAGGCACGTGCCCGCAATGCCAGTCTGCGCGCGATTATTCCATGCGGCACAAAGGCGCGCACCGGACGTGCGCGCCTTTGTGGCTGCTTTTTCGGCCATTCACCGTCCTGCCCCGCGCCTTACTGCGGCAACACCGGACGCAACGCCACGACCTGCTTGAGCTTCGAATCCGGCGTGCGGCCCTTGCGGGCACGCTTGCCGATCTGCGGCGCGAGCACCGCGCCCGCCATCAGGTCCTCGCCCGGTTTGCCGCCGCGGCCCGTACCGATCAGCACCACGCCGGCCGCGCTGATCGCGAGCGCCTGCACGAGCTTTTCGTTGTCTTCGAGCTGCATCAGTATGACGCCACGACCGCCGGCCGAAAGCGTCTTCATCTCGTCGAGGCCGAACACGAGCAGACGCCCGCCCGACGAAAGACACGCCACCTGGATCGCGCCCGGCAGCATGGGCATCGGCGCGAGCGGCAAGGCGCCCTCGTCGATGGTCATGAACGCCTTGCCCGCCTTCACGCGGCTCACCATGTCGCCGATCTTCGCGATAAAGCCGAAGCCGTTGCTCGACGCGAGCAGCAGTTGCTGCTCGGCGTTCGCGGCGAAGTAGTGCAGCAGGTGTGTGCCCGCTTCGAGCTCGATGAGCGAAGTCACCGGCACGCCGTCGCCGCGCCCGCCCGGCAGTTGTCCAACCGCGACCGAATAGACGCGGCCGTTGCTGCCCCACGCGATCAGCGTGTCGGGCGTGCGGCACAGGAAGGTGGCATAGAGGCCGTCGCCGGCCTTGAACGTGAAGCCCTGCGGGTCGAGCCCGTGGCCCTTCAGCGCCCGCACCCAACCCTTCTGCGAAACGACCACGGTGACGGGTTCGTCCACCACGCGCACTTCGAAACTGGCGCGCTTTTCCTGCTGGATCAGCGTGCGGCGGTCGTCGCCGTACTGCTTCGCGTCGCCTTCGATCTCCTTCACGATGAGGCGCTTCATCGACGACTCGTTCGCGAGCAGCTCTTCGAGCTTCGACTTCTCGTCGCGCAGCTCTTCGAGCTCCTTCTCGATCTTGATCTTCTCCAGCCGCGCCAACTGACGCAGACGGATTTCGAGAATGTCCTCGGCCTGGCGCTCGGAGAGGCCGAACGCGCTCATGAGCGCGGCCTTCGGCTCGTCCGACTCGCGGATGATGCGGATCACCTCGTCGATATTGAGGAAGACGATCATCCGCCCTTCGAGAATATGGATGCGGTCGTCGACCTTGGTCAGGCGGTGCTGCGTGCGGCGCGTGACCGTCGCGAAGCGGAAACCGATCCACTCGCCCAGAATCTCGCTGATGCCCTTCTGACGCGGACGGCCGTCGGCGCCGATCATCACGAGGTTCAGCGACGCATTCGATTCGAGGCTCGTGTTGGCGAGCAGCGAATTGACGAACTCGCCCTGGTCGATGCGGCTCGTCTTCGGCTCGAACACGATGCGCACGGGCGCGTCCTTGCCCGACTCGTCGCGCACGGCGTCGAGCAGCGCGAGCATGGTCTGCTTGCTCTGCAGTTGCTCGGGCGTGAGCGTCTTCTTGCCGAGCTTGAGCTTCGGATTGGTCAGTTCCTCGATCTCTTCCAGCACCTTCTGGCTCGAGGTGTTCGGCGGCAGCTCCGTGACCACCAGTTGCCACTGGCCGCGCGCGAGATCCTCGATCTTCCAGCGCGCGCGCACCTTCAGGCTGCCGCGGCCCGTTTCATAGGCCGCCGCGATTTCCGCCTCGCTCGAAATGATCTGGCCGCCGCCCGGAAAGTCCGGCCCCGGCACCTTCTCCATCAGCTCGGCGTGCGTGATCTTCGGATTACGGATCATCGCCACCGCCGCCGCCGCGACTTCGCGCAGGTTGTGCGACGGGATTTCCGTGGCGAGACCCACCGCGATACCCGAGGCGCCGTTGAGCAGCAGCATCGGCAGGCGCGCGGGCAGCGTCTTCGGCTCCTGGAACGAGCCGTCGTAGTTCGGCATGAAATCGACGGTGCCCATGTCGATTTCGTCGAGCAAGAGCTTCGCGATGGGCGTGAGGCGCGCTTCGGTGTACCGCATCGCCGCCGCGCCGTCGCCGTCGCGCGAGCCGAAGTTGCCCTGGCCGTCGATGAGCGGGTAGCGCATCGAGAAGTCCTGCGCGAGACGCACGAGCGCGTCGTACGCCGACTGGTCGCCGTGCGGGTGGTATTTACCGAGCACGTCGCCCACCACGCGCGCCGACTTCACAGGCTTGGCGTTGTCGCCAAGCCCCATCTCGTTCATCGCGAAGAGAATGCGTCGCTGCACCGGCTTCTGGCCGTCGCAGACGTCGGGCAGCGCGCGGCCCTTCACCACGCTCACCGCGTAGTCGAGGTACGCGCGCTCCGCGTAGTGGCCGAGCGTGAGCGTGTCGCCTTCGGCGCCGCCGGTCACTTCAGCAAAAAGATCGTCCATGTTCAATCAATCCGTATTCTTATCGGGGGGCGTCAGATGTCCGCTTCGACTTCGTTGCCCTTCTCTTCGAGCCACGAGCGACGCGACGCCGCTTCGCCCTTGCCCATCAGCATCGTCATGCGCGCGACGGTGGCCTCGTAGTCGAGGTCGCCGAGCGCAACGGGCGAGAGGCGTCGCGTGTCCGGGTTCATGGTCGTGTCCCAGAGCTGCTCGGCGCTCATTTCGCCCAAGCCCTTGAAGCGGCTGATCGACCATTGCGTCTCGCGCACGCCGTCCTTGCGCAGCTTGTCGAGGATCGCTTCGAGTTCGCCTTCGTCGAGCGCGTAGAGCTTCTGCGCAGGCTTCTTGCCGCGCGCGGGCGCATCCACACGGAACAGCGGCGGGCGCGCCACGCACACGTGGCCGCGCTCGATCAGCTGCGGGAAGTGCTTGAAGAAGAGCGTGAGCAGCAACACCTGGATATGCGAACCATCCACGTCTGCGTCCGAGAGAATGCAGATCTTGCCGTAACGCAGATTCGCGAGATCGACGGTCTCGTCGGGGCTGTGCGGATCGACGCCGATCGCCACCGAAATGTCGTGCACTTCGTTGTTGGCGAAGAGACGGTCGCGCTCGGTTTCCCACGTGTTCAGCACCTTGCCGCGCAACGGCAGGATGGCCTGATATTCCTTGTCGCGGCCCATCTTCGCGGAACCGCCCGCCGAATCGCCCTCCACGAGGAAGAGTTCGTTGCGCGCGATATCGGTCGATTCGCAGTCGGTAAGCTTGCCGGGCAGCACGGCCACGCCCGAACTCTTGCGCTTTTCCACCTTCTGGCCCGCGCGCGTGCGCGCCTGGGCCTGCTTGATGACGAGGTCGGCGAGCTTCTTGCCGTGCTCGACGTGCTGGTTGAGCCACAACTCCAGCGCGGGACGCGAGAACGACGAAACGAGCTTCACGGCGTCGCGGCTGTTCAGGCGCTCCTTGATCTGCCCCTGGAACTGCGGATCGAGCACCTTCGCGGAGAGCACGAACGAGACGCGCGCAAACACGTCTTCGGGCAGCAGCTTCACGCCTTTGGGCTGAAGATTGTGCAGTTCGACGAAGCTTTTCACAGCCTGAAACAAACCGTCGCGCAAGCCGCTTTCGTGCGTGCCGCCCGCCGGCGTGGGAATGAGGTTCACATACGACTCGCGCGTGAGCGGCCCTTCCTCGGTCCATGCGACGACCCAGGTAGCGCCCTCGCCTTCGGCGAAGGTGTCGTCGGCCGTGCGTGCGTCGGCGTACCGTTCGCCTTCGAAGAGCGGGATCAGCAGTTCGCTGCCGCCCATGCCTTCGAGCAGATAGCCGCGCAGGCCGTCTTCGTACTTCCAGCTCTGGCGCTCGCCCGTCTTCTCGTTGACGAGCTCGACCTCGACGCCGGGCAGCAGCACGGCCTTCGAGCGCAAGAGGCGCTGCAGTTCGCCGAACGGCAGATTGGGCGAGTCGAAGTACTTCGGATCGGGCGAGGCGGTGACGCGCGTGCCGGTCTTCTTCTCGTCGCGCGCGGCATTGCGCACGGCGAGCGGCCTGACGACGTCGCCGTTGGCGAAGCCGATCTCGGCGACCTTGCCGTCACGCCACACGGTCACGTCGAGGCGTGTGGAAAGCGCATTCGTGACCGAGACGCCCACGCCGTGCAGACCGCCCGAGAACGTGTAGGCGCCGCCGGCGGCCTTGTCGAACTTGCCGCCCGCATGCAGGCGGGTATAGACGATTTCGACGACCGGCACCTTCTCTTCGGGGTGCAGGCCGAACGGGATGCCGCGGCCGTCGTCTTCGACGGAGACGGACTGGTCCGCGTGCAGCGTCACCGTGATGCGGCGGCCGAAGCCGCCGAGGGCTTCGTCCGAGGCGTTGTCGATGACTTCCTGGATGATGTGCAGCGGATTTTCGGTGCGGGTGTACATGCCCGGCCGCTGCCGGACCGGCTCGAGGCCCTTGAGCACCTTGATCGACGCTTCGCTATAGGTAGCGTTTGACTTCTTCGTAGACATGGTGGTCCGTCGGGTTGCCGCGCGGTTGTCCACAGGTCCTGTGGACATCTGCGTGGACAACGCGTTGAGTTTTCAAAAAAAGCGAAACGAAACAACGGGATGAACTGGCATGCTCGCCGCGCGGGCAGCGGCGCGGCAAACGGGATTCGCGAGGTATTGTACTGATTTGGGGCGGCGCGGCAATTTGCACAGGGGTCGACCGTTCGGCCGAGGGGTTGGCGGACGCGGGACTCGCGTAGAATCGGTTGCTCGTGAAACGGGGCCAACCGCCGCCCGGGAAACGTGGAGCCACCATGAAACCGTCCGAAGCCTTGCGCGCGCATCGCGCCGAAATCCGGGAGATCGTCGCGAGCCATCACGCGACGAACGTGCGCGTGTTCGGCTCGTCGGCGCGTGACGAAGATGAGGAAGGCAGCGATCTCGATCTGCTCGTCGATCCCACGCCGGAGACTTCCCTGTTCGACCTCGCGCGCATCCAGTTGCGGCTGGAAGCGCTGCTGGGCGTGCCTGTCGATGTGCTCACGCCGAAGGGGCTGCCCGAAAAGATCCGCGCGCGCGCCATCGCAAAGGCAAAGCCGGTATGAAGAAACACGACCTGCGCACGCCGGATTACCTCGGGCACATCCTGGAAGCAATCAGGCGCATTCGCAGCTACACGGAAGGCCACTCGGCACAATCGCTCCAGGACACGCCGATGGCCCTCGACGCCGTCGTCCGTAATCTCAAAATTATCGGAGAAGCCGCTCACAACGTCGAACAAGGCGATCCCGCTTTTGCCGCAAGCCACCCCGAAATCCGATGGCGCACCCTGCACGCCATGCGCAATCAGATCTCACACGGCTATTTCGCGGTGGACGTCGAGATAATCTGGAGCACGCTGAAACAGCATCTCCCGGTACTCGAACGCGATCTGATACGGCTTATCGGCGAATGACCGAAGCGGCCCTCATCAGGCCGCCCTCTCTCGCATCACCTCACTTCCGCTTGCTCTCCAGCTCCTCCCACCGCTCCAGCGCCATGAGCAATTCCTCGTCGATCTGCCCATAGCGTTCGGTGAGCCGCATCCCCTCCTGCGCGTCCTTCGCGAAAATCGAGCCTTCCTCGATCTGCGCGCCGATGGCCTTTTGTTCCGTCTCCAGCGCCTCGATCCGCTTCGGCAACTCTTCCAGCTCGCGCTGCTCCTTGAACGAGAGCTTGACCGTGCGTTGCGCGTTGCGCCCCGCCGCGCTGTCCTTCGGCGCGGCGGCAACCGGCGCAGGCGCAGAAGGCGCGCGCGCCTCGGCCAGCTCCTGCGCACGCGCACTCTGCGTCTGCCAGTCCGTGAAGCCGCCCACGTACTCGCGCCACCGGCCGTTGCCCTCGGCCGCGATCACGGAAGTCACCACGTTGTCGAGAAACGCCCGGTCGTGGCTCACGAGCAGCACGGTGCCGTCGTAGTCGTCGAGCAGTTCTTCGAGCAGTTCGAGCGTCGGGATATCGAGGTCGTTGGTTGGCTCGTCGAGCACCAGCACGTTCGCGGGCCGCGCGAACAGACGCGCGAGCAGCAGGCGGTTGCGCTCGCCGCCCGAGAGCGACTTCACGGGCGAACGCGCACGTTCGGGCGCGAACAGAAAGTCGCCCAGATAGCTCATCACGTGCTTCTTCGCGCCGTTGATCTCGACCCAGTCGCTGCCGGGGCTGATCGTATCGGCAAGACTTTTCTCCAGGTCGAGCTGCGCGCGCATCTGGTCGAAGTACGCGACCTGGAGATTCGTGCCCACGCGCACCGTGCCCTCGTCCGGCTTCAGCTCGCCGAGAATGAGCTTGAGCAGCGTGGTCTTGCCCGCGCCGTTCGGACCCACGAAACCGATCTTGTCGCCGCGCATGACCGTGGCCGAAAAGCAGTCGACGATCGTGCGATCGCCATAGCGCTTCGTCACGTCCGTGAGTTCGGCGACGATCTTGCCGGACTTCTCGCCCTGCGCCACGTCGAGCTTCACGTTGCCCTGCACATTGCGGCGCTCGGCGCGTTCGCCGCGCATCTGCACGAGCCGCGCGATGCGGCCGACGCTGCGGGTGCGGCGTGCTTCGACGCCCTTGCGGATCCACACCTCTTCCTGCGCGAGCAGCTTGTCGAACTTCTCGTTCTCCACGCGCTCCACTTCCAGTTGCTGCGCCTTGCGCTCCTGGTAGTGCGAGAAGTTGCCCGGGTACGAGAGCAGCTTGCCGCGGTCGAGCTCGACGATGCGCGTGGCCACGCGGTCGAGGAACGCACGGTCGTGCGTGATGAAGAGCAGGCTCGAGCGTTGCGCGACGAGCAGTTCCTCGAGCCAGCGGATGCCGTCGAAGTCGAGGTGGTTGGTCGGTTCGTCGAGCAGCAGCACGTCGGGCTGCACGACGAGCGCGCGCGCCAGCGCCACGCGCTTTTGCATGCCGCCCGAAAGCGCGCCCACGCGCGCCTCGCCGTCCAGGCCGATCTGCGCGAGCGTGGTCGACACGCGCGTGCGCCAGTTCCAGGCATCGGCGGTATCGAGCGAGGACTGCAGCGTGTTCATGCGCGCGAGCAGCGCATCGTGTCCGGCGCCTTCGGGCGTGTCCGCCAGCTTGTGCGCGACGGTATCGTATTCGTCGAGCAGCGCGCGCACGCCTTCGAGCCCGGAGGCGACCGCGTCGAACACCGAAAGCTCCGCGTCGAACTCGGGCTCCTGCGGCACGTAGACGGTCGAGAGATGCTGCTGGCGCGTGATGAGACCGTCGTCGGGCTTCGCCAGTTCGGCAACGATCTTCAAGAGCGACGACTTGCCCGCGCCGTTGCGGCCGATCAGCCCGACGCGTTCGCCGGGTTCGAGCGAGAAGTCCGCATGATCGAGCAGCGCGACGTGGCCGAACGCGAGTTGCGCGCCGGTGAGGGTGTAAAGCGACATGACGGGGAAACGATGCCTGCGTTGGACCTGAAGCGCGCATTGTACCGGTCCGGCGCGGCGGCGCTTTCGGCGTCACCGCGCGCGGTAACGCCGGCCTTACTTCACGTGAACCGTAATGGTCTGGCTCCACTCGGGACCGTACGAATGGTGCGCGCCGTCCGCGAACTGCGCGGTGAGCGTGTGATCGCCGGGCGGCAGCGTGATATCCGTTTCGGTCTGCCCTTTGCCGTAATGGATCGATTTATCGCTGACCGGCACGACCTGGCCTTGCGGCAGCGGACCGCTGTCGATCAGCAGGTGGTGGTGGCCGGTGCCCGGCGTCATCGTGCCGGCGGGCGCGACCGTCATGCCGTCGGTGCCGAACACCACGTGCACCGGATTGGTGACCGTCGCACCGTCCTTCGGTTCGACGAAATAAACGCCTTCGGCACGCGCGACGCCCGTCACCGCCAGCAGGGCCGTGAGCGCCACGGCCGTGAGCAAGGTGTTTCTGACCATCGTTGTTCTCCTCGGGAATGGAAAATCCAGCCCGGCATGCCGCACGCCATGCCGCCTCCGCAGACGGCCGCAGAACGCCGGAGGCCCAGCATACAACGCATCCGTGAAGGCACACGATCTGCGCGTCGCTGCGTTCATCGCCGTTCGGTAAGCCTCCTGCGGCAAAGGCACTCGGCGGAAGCGGCGCAATTTTCCGGTAACATCGCGGATTGCCCGCCGCCCCAAAATGGGGCTGGAAAGCAGGCGACGCGTGGAACGGATGAAAGGTGTTGTGGTGAGCGAAGTGATCGAATACAAGAGCTGGGTCTGCCTGATCTGCGGCTGGATCTATAACGAGGAAGAGGGGCTGCCCGACGAAGGCATCGCGGCAGGCACGCGTTTCGCGGATATTCCCGCAGACTGGCGCTGCCCGCTGTGCGACGTGGGCAAGGCGGAATTCACGGTCGTCGAATTCTGAGTTCCGGACCGGGTCGGCGTTGCGCGCTACGCCCGCGCGGCGAAGGTCACGGCAGAGTCACGGCGGGTTCCCGCGTGGTCATTTTCGCGCCGGAAGGCGTTTGCTATACTCCACGTCCTGCATCGCGATTCGCCTCGAGTGCGAAATCCGCGAATCGCTTCGCGCCATGACGGGTGACTTGGGAAACATGGCGATCACGCGAAGCCCGCAGGCCTGCGTGCCGCATGCCTCCCTGTAGTTCAATGGATAGAACAAGTGCCTCCTAAGCGCTAGATGCAGGTTCGATTCCTGCCAGGGGGACCAGCCACCCAACTCCGGCGCGGGACATCCCGCGGCCCGCGCGCGATCCCAGGCCCCGATAGTTCCGGCTTGCGCCAAAGCGCGAGCGCCGCACGCCCAACCCTCCCAGGCAGAACATCCCCATGGACATCAACAAGCAGGTCGCCGCCCTCACCGCTTCCGAACTCCAGACGGCCGGCGCGAGCCAGGCCACCGCCATTGCATTGAGCGTGGTGCTGCGCCACCTGAATTCACCGGAACTCGCGAAGCTGCTCACCTCGGCTTTCGAGAACCATCAAGCCGTCATGCTGCAAACGCCCTGGCCCGAACAGATGCTGCAATCGTTCGAAGCCACGCGCCGGTTCCTCGAAGGCGCGGCGCAGCCTCCGGCCGGCGCCGCGCCGCAAGCCGAGTGAGCCGACGAGGGGACGCGGCATCGCCGCTCCCCGCTTGTCAATTGTTAACTTTCACGACGACGTCCATCGCCTACGATTCGATCTGTCAGAGCGGAGGGTGGACGGCATGACCTCTTCATACGTTTTTGCACTCATGGGTTTCCTCGCGACGGTCGTTTTCTCGTCGCTGGCGATGCTGGTCCTGCACTAGACGACGGGCACGCACCGCGGCCAGGGTCCGCATCGCGCCGCCGATCCGGGTAAACCGGGAGACGCGCAACCCTAAAGCCGCGGCTTCCCGTGCCGTTAAGTCCTTCATGGACTCCACTCGTCCCATCCCCGCCGGCTACCTCATGTCGAATCTCATCGACCAGGATATCGCGCACATTCGCCGCGTGATGCCCTTGTCGCTCTCGGGCGACCTGGCCGGCCCGATCCTGCCCACGCCCTACTGGCGCAAGCGCCTGCATCACCTGCTCGATACCGGCCACGTCAACAAGGGCCAACTGGGCGAGATCGATAGCCTCCTGCATCTGCTCGACGCACACGACACGCGCAGCAGCGCGGACACGTCGGCTCATCGTCGCAGCGCCGCCGGGTCCGTGCACCGCTAAAACACGCGGGCCGCCGCACCGGGCCACTCCGGGTTCACCGTCTCATCCCCCGTCCGCGCGACCGCGCCGGCAGGGCCCCACCTCGTCCCGCGCTACGGAAATCCTGGCGCCGCACCTGGCCTGTCGGTCATAATGTCCGCCAAAATACCCAGAGAGGACTCCGTGCCCACGGCTCATCCGCGAGACCTGCTCCAGCAGGCACGTCAGCGTTACACCCAGCAGCAGATCGCCGCCCATGTCGGCAAGGACGTCAAAACCGTGCGCCGCTGGGAAAAAGGCGAAACGCCCTGCCCGGCCACGCTCGAAACCGCCCTGCGCGAACTCCTGCTCGGCACCACCGATACCCCGGCGGCCGGCGCGCGGTTTCGCTTCGTCGATCTGTTCGCGGGCATCGGCGGCATTCGCATGGGCTTCGAGGCGCACGGCGGCGAATGCGTGTTCACGAGCGAGTGGAACCCGTTTTCGAAGAAAACCTATCTGGAGAACTACCCGCAGGACCAGGACGGGCATCACGCCTTCGTCGGCGACATCACGACCTGCGACGCCGCGGCCGTCCCCGATCACGACGTCCTGCTCGCCGGTTTTCCGTGCCAGCCGTTCTCGATCGCGGGCGTGAGCAAGAAGAATGCGCTCGGCCGGCCGCATGGCTTCGAGTGCACGACCCAGGGCACACTCTTCTTCGACGTCGCGCGCATTATCGCCGCCAGGCGCCCCGCCGCCTTCCTGCTCGAAAACGTCAAGAACCTGCTTTCGCACGACCGCGGCCGCACGTTCGACGTGATCCTCCAGGTGCTGCGCGACGAACTCGGCTACGACGTGCATTACCGCGTCGTCGACGGCCGCCATTTCACGCCGCAGCACCGCGAACGCATCATCATCGCGGGCTTTCGGGAGCCGGCGCCGTTTTCGTGGGACGCGCTCGCGCTGCCCGAAGAGGGGCCGCGCCTCGCTTCGATCCTGCATCGCACGGACGGCAGCGAACCCGTCCTGCCATGGGACGGCGAACGCTTCTTCGACCACGGCGCGCGCCGCGTGCAACCCCGATACACGCTCACGCCCGGACTCTGGCAATACCTCCAGCAATACGCGGAGAAGCACCGCGCCGCCGGCAACGGCTTCGGCTACGGCCTCGCATTTCCGGAAAGCGTGACGCGCACGCTCTCGGCGCGCTATCACAAGGACGGCAGCGAGATCCTCGTCCACCAGGGCGAAGGATTGCGTCCGCGCCGCCTCACGCCGCGCGAGTGCGCGCGGCTGATGGGCTTTCCCGACACCTTCCGCATTCCCGTGAGCGACACGCAGGCCTATCGCCAGTTCGGCAACAGCGTGGTGATGCCGGTGATGCGCGAAGTGGCGCGCACGATGATGCCGCATCTCGACGCACTGCTGGCCGGCTCCGGCGCCCAAGCGCTCGCGCAAGCCCCCGCCGCGCGCAGCCGAACGGCCAGGCCGGTGCGCACGCAACCGGCGGCCGAGGCGGCCTGACGGCGCGAGCGTAGACCCCCGACACGATAGCGGACGGCAACCATGGTCGATGTCGTCGATCCCGCCACCCGCAGCCGGATGATGTCCGGCATCCGCGGGCGCAACACCCGGCCCGAGCGCGTGATCCGCAGCCTGCTGCACCGGCGCGGCTTCCGCTTCCGGCTGGACGTGCGCGAACTGCCGGGGCGCCCGGACATCGTGCTGCCGCGCTATCGCGCCGCCGTGTTCGTGCACGGCTGCTTCTGGCACGGCCACGGCTGTGCGCTCTTCAAGTGGCCGCAGACGCGCCCCGAGTTCTGGCGCGAGAAGATCGCGCGCAACCGCACCAACGACGCGAAGGCGCTCGCCGCGCTTGCTGCGCAAGGCTGGCGCGTCGCGGTGATCTGGGAATGTGCGCTGCGCGGCGCCGACCACGACCCGCAGGCCGTGGTCGAGCGCCTCGACGCCTGGCTCCGGGACCCCGCCTCGACGTGGTTCGAAGCGCGCGCGTAACAGCTGCACGCGAGCTGCGCGCGGGCTATGCGCGGGTCGCGCCTGCGCGCGCGCAGCGGCGTGCCCGACAGCCCATGCACGGGCGCCGCGCGGTGATAAACTCGATCGGCAAGCCGTGCGCGGCCCCATGCGAGGCGCGCGCCGGCCAGAACGCACGAGAAGGAGACAACCCATGGCTGAATTCCGACTCTGGTCCGACGACTTCCCGAACAACGGCTTCATGCCGAAAGCACAGGAATTCGACGAACGGGCCTTCGGCGTGGACGGCGACAACGTTTCTCCCGCGCTGCAATGGGATGCGCCGCCCGACGACACACAGAGCTTCGCGCTGACCCTCTACGATCCCGACGCCCCTACGGGCAGCGGGTTCTGGCACTGGGTCGTCGTCAACATTCCCGTCGACGTGCGCGCGCTCGCCCGCAATGCCGGCAAGGCCGACGGCAGCCTGCTGCCGGGCGGGGCCTTGCAGTTGCGCAACGACTACGGCACGGTCGGCTTCGGCGGCGCCGCGCCGCCGCGCGGTGACAAGCCGCATCGCTACATCTTCCGCGTGCATGCACTGAAGGTGCCGGAACTCCCGGTCACGTCCGACACGACCAACGCGGTGGCGCGCTTCATGACGCACCTGAACGAAATCGATTCGACGACCTACGTCGGGCTCTACGAACTGAAATAACCGCGCACGCTCGAGCGTCGCCGGCAGCACACACGGCGCGGGCCACGCCTGCGCCGCCGGGCGCGATGCGTGCGCATCCGCGAGCCATGCCGACCGCCGTTGCGCGCGCCCGCCAATCGATGCCCACCACCACGTCCACGCTGTCCCAGCCGAACGCCGATCCCGCCGCCGAGGCGGAAGCCGGCCTGCCTTTCCCGCAGCGCTATCACGCCATCGTCGTGGTGGCGCTCGGCATCACGCTCGCGGTGCTCGACAGCGCGATCGCCAACGTCGCGCTGCCGACGATCGCGCGCCATCTCCAGGCGAGCGAAGCGAGCTCGATCTGGATCGTCAACGCCTACCAGCTCGCGGTGACGATGTCGCTGCTGCCGCTCGCCTCGCTCGGCGACCGCATCGGCTACCGGCGCGTTTATCTGTGGGGGCTCGGGCTCTTCACCGTCGCGTCGCTCGGTTGCGCGCTCGCCCCCTCGTTGCCCGTGCTCGCGGCCGCGCGCATGGTGCAGGGCCTGGGCGGCGCCGGCATCATGAGCGTCAACACCGCGCTCGTGCGCATGATTTACCCGCGCAACCAGCTCGGCCGCGGCGTTTCGATCAACGCGATGGTGGTGGCGATCGCCTCGGCGGTGGGACCGACCATCGCGTCGGGCGTGCTCGCGGTCGCCTCGTGGCCCTGGCTTTTCGCGATCAACGTGCCGATCGGCATCGCCGCGTACGCGCTCGGCCTGCGCGCGCTGCCCGTCAACCGGCCGCATCCGGCACCCTACGACTACGGGAGCGCCGTGCTCAACGCGCTCGTGTTCGGTCTCCTGATCTTCGCCGTCGACGGCCTCGGCCACGGCGAGCGCCGCGCGTGGATCGGCACCGAATTCGCCGCGGCGCTCGTGATCGGCTGGTTCTTCGTGCGCCGCCAGCTAACCCAGCCCGCGCCGCTCCTGCCCGTCGATCTGCTGAGCATTCCCGTGTTCGCGCTTTCGGTCGGCACCTCGATCTGCTCGTTCTGCGCACAGATGCTCGCGTTCGTCGCGCTGCCCTTTCTGCTGCAGGACGCCTTCGGCTTCACCCAGGTCGCGACCGGCCTGCTCATGACGCCCTGGCCGCTCGTGATCGTCGGCGCCGCGCCGCTCGCCGGCTGGCTCTCCGACCGCTACGCCGCGGGCATGCTCGGCGGCATCGGGCTCGCGCTGTTCGCGCTCGGGCTCCTGCTGCTCGCCACGCTCGGCGCGCACCCTTCGGCGTTCGACATCGGCTGGCGCATGGCGCTGTGCGGCGCGGGCTTCGGCACGTTCCAGTCGCCGAACAACCGGCAAATGCTTGCGTCGGCTCCGCGCGAACGCTCGGGCGGCGCGAGCGGCATGCTGGGCACGGCGCGCCTCACGGGCCAGACCCTCGGCGCGGCGCTCGTCGCGCTGATCTTCGGCGTGGCGCCGCAGCACGGGCCCACGATCGCGCTCTATGTGGCGACGGGGTTCGCCGCCGTCGCCGCCGTGGTCAGCATGCTGCGGCTCGTGCCGGGCAACGCGGCGCAAACGCCCGGATAAATTTCCTCGCGCAGTCCCACATTCTGCGCACACCTGACTACACTCAATACACGCCTCGCCGCACTCCGCCGCGCGGCCACCGTCCAGTCTCCTGGCGGCGCCGCGCCCAGCGCGCCTCGCCGGCCGCGCCTGATCCGCTGCACCGAGCAGCCTCATTTGAGCCGCCTCCCGGTTCGCGCACGCTCCGCGCCCTGCCGCGTCTTCCGTCCCTTCACGGCGCCTCGCGCGAGGTCAAAGGGGGATTTCCATGTCACTGATCGTCGCTGGACGGTTCACCACCTTCCCCGCCGCCGAGGCCGTCGCCGAAAAGCTGTTCGCGCGCGGCTTCGTCGAGGAAGACGTCAACCTTTTCTTCGTCAATCCGCGCGGGCAGCACGCCCGTCACGCGGCGCACGCCGCGGCGCCCCACGCTGCGCTTCCCATGTCGCCGCATCTCGCGCGCAACCTCACTGCCGGCGCGGTCGCCGGTGCCGTGGTCGGCGTCGTGATCTTCGGCGGGATGTCGGCGTCGTTTCCGATCGTCGTGATCGCGGCGGGCGTGGGCGCGTGGGTCGGGGGCCGCCGACGGCGGGGCGCGCGCCCCCCCCCCCGGGCCCCCCCCCACCCCA
>NZ_JBANLK010000024.1:0-9070 GCF_054968425.1 Paraburkholderia sp. AV2 | reverse complement strand
CCGCGGGGGGGGCGCGGGGGGGGGGGGGGGGGGGGGGGGGGCGCGCCCCCCGGCTTCCGCGGGCCCCGACCGCACGTCGACGCGCATCACGAACGCGTGCTGCGCGAAACGCGCAACTCGGGCGTGCTGCTCGCCGTGCACGTATGCGCCGAAAACCAGGCGATCGCCGCCGAGGTGCTCGGCGAAGCGGGCGCGTCCGATATCGAGCGCGCCTCCGGCCACTGGCAAGGCGGCCATTGGGCGGACTTCGATCCGACCCGCTCACCCGAGCCGTACGGCGAGGCGGGCGAGCAGCGGGCCTAGTCCGAGGGTCGCGCGGGGGACGCTGCAATGCAACGCGGCGGCTCGAAGGCCGCCGCGCAGGGGAATCGTGCGCGCCCGGCAAGACGCGCGGGAAGCGTCAGCTCGCCTTCGCCTTCTCGGGCGTCGGCGCCGGTGCCGCACCGCGCGCCTTCGCCGTCACGGAGGCGGCGGTCGCCACGCTGCGCAGGTCGGCGAGGAACGCGTCGCGCCACACCGAGAGATTGTTCAGGCGCAGCCCGGCCATCATGTCCTCGTAGCGCGAACGCCGTTCGGCGAGCGGCATCGAGAGCGCGCGTTCGAGCGCTTCCGCGGTCTGGTTCAGATCGTACGGATTCACGACGAGCGCGCCCGGCATCTGCTCGGCCGCGCCCGCGAACTGCGAGAGCACGAGCACGCCGGGGTCGTCCGGGTTCTGCGACGCTACGTACTCCTTCGCAACGAGATTCATGCCGTCGCGCAACGGCGCCACGAAGCCCACGTGCGCGAGCCGGAACAGCCCCATCAGCAGATTGCGCTCGTATTTGCGATTCAGGTACTGGATCGGCGTCCAGTCGAGTTGCGCGAAGCGGCCGTTGATGCGGCCCGCCTCGCCTTCGAGGTTGCGGCGGATCGTCTGATAGGTCTGCACGTCGGAGCGCGTCGGCGGCGCGATCTGCAGCAGCGAAACGCGGCCGTGCCAGCCCGGCCCGTTCTGCAGCAGGCGTTCGAAGGCCTGGAAACGCTCGGCGAGTCCCTTCGAATAGTCGAGCCGGTCCACGCTCATGATCAGCTTGCGGCCGCGCATGGCGTCGCGCAGGCTGCGCACGGACTTGCGGTCGGTGAACTGCCCGGCGGCCTCGGCAATCGCGTCGGGATAGATGCCGATCGGATAGGCGCCCACTTTCAGGAAGCGCGCCCACGCGTGCACCATGCCGTCCTCGCTCGCGCTGCCGTGGCCGCCGCGCTCGATGTAGTCGAGGAAGGCCTGGCGGTCCGCGTCGGTCTGGAAGCCCACCACGTCGTAGTGGCACATGAACTTCATCAGTTCTTCGTGCGGCGGCACCGAGCGCATCACCTCGGGCACCGGCAGCGGAATGTGCAGGAAGAAGCCGATCGGGTTCTTCACGCCGAGATCGCGCAGGCAGCGCGCGAACGGGATCAGGTGATAATCGTGGATCCAGATGATGTCGTCGGGTTCGATCATCGGCTGAAGCTGGCGCGCGAGCGTCACGTTCACGCGCAGATAGCCGGCGTACTCCTGGCGCTCGTAGCGCGCAAGGTCGTTGCGGTAGTGGAAGGTGGGCCAGAGCGTCGTGTTCGAGAAACCCTTGTAGTACTGGTCATAATCGCGCCGGGTGAGGCCGACCGTCGCGTAGGTGACGCTGCCCTGCTGTTCGATGACGGGAGACGACGGCTCCGCAACGGTCTCGCCGCTCCAGCCGAACCATACGCCGCCCGTTTCCTTGAGCGCATCCAGCACGCCCACGGCAAGGCCTCCTGCTGCGGGTCGTCCTTCCTGTGTCGGCGCGACGCGGTTCGATACCACGATCAGTCTGCCCATTGCGGCAATCCTCCTGTTTCGTTGATTCAGAGACTCTATATTTCAAACGTATGCAAATTTCGTGCCGCATAGGCGGCAACACCTGTTCGGCAAGACCCGACAAGGCGCGGCCCGGCGTACGGACGAGCCCGTTCCGCGCGATATTCGCGCCCGGCGAAACGTTCGATAGCGTGCGATGGAACTTGCTGCGGCAGGGGTGTTCAGGCGTCCTGTTCCGAGCCGAGATCGCGCTGGTACTCGAGACCCTCGGCGCGCGAACCGCCCTGATTGTGCTCACCGTCCGGCGGAATGCCGGGCGCGGGGCGGTTCTGGCCGGCCGGGTCGGGCGCGACCATCGGCGGCGGATTGCTGCCCTTCTGTTCTCCGTCCCGCGGGCCACGCTTGCCCGAGTAACGCGCGGAGCGACGCAATGCAGGGTGTCTCATCTCGAAGCCTCCAGCGGAAGGCCGCCATGTGGCGGTAGCGCTCTTACAGTCTAGGGGTCGTCGCGTGAAAATGCCGGTAAAAATGGTGCAGCGCTTGTAAGTCGTACATAAACGTCCGGGTGTGCCGCCGTGCAGCGGCTTGGTGGCGCCGCTCAGCCCGCGCGGGCGATCCAGCAGGCCCAGCGGGCCCAGCGCATCGAGGCCGCGCGGCCGGGCCAGACCAGCGGCGCCAGCCACCGGCCGGCCGAGCGCGGCGCTTCGTCGGGCTCCGGCGGCGGATCGCCGATGGGCGGCACGTCGGGACTGTCGGGCTCCCTCGGCGGAGGATCTTCGGGTTGCGGCGTGTGAGCCAGCGAAGGCTCGACACGAAAAGGACCGGCGGCTCGGCAAAACGGCATGGCTGACTCCTCGGAGGCACTGTCCCTGGCGTTTGCAAGAGACATACCGCGCACAGCACACCCGGCCGCCTGGCCCGGCTGCGAAGGCCGCCGCCTCAGACGCCCGCGCCGCCCGCCGCGCGCGCACGCGGCTCCGTTTCCACGCCGCCCTTGCCGGCCGGCTCGTTGCCGTACTCGACGAGGCGGTTATAGAGCGTCTTCAGGCTGATGCCCAGAATCTCGGCGGCGCGCGTCTTCACCCCGCCGCATTGCTCGAGCGTGGCGAGAATCAGTTGACGGTCGGCGTCGGCGAGCGACGTGCCGAACGGAATTGTCACCGCCGTGCCGGCCATCGGCTTCGACAGCGAGATCTGCAGCGGCACGGCGGCCGTCAGTTCGCCATCCGCGCCGGACATGATATGCGCGCGCTGCACATAGTTTTTGAGCTCGCGCACATTGCCCGGCCACGGGTAGGTCGCGAGCGTTTCGCGCACCGCCGGCGGAAACTGCTTCTTCGTGCCGTGCCGCTCGTTGAGTTCGTCGAGAAAGGACTGGGCGAGCAGCTCCACGTCCTTGCCGCGCTCCCGCAGCGGCGGCAGGCTGATCGGGAATACATTGAGCCGGTGATAGAGATCGAGCCGCAGCTTGCCTTCGGCCACGGCCTGCTCGGGATCGCGGTTCGTCGCGGCGATCAGGCGCACGTCGGTCTCGATCTCCTTCGTCGTGCCCACGCGCATGAACATGCCCGTCTCCAGCACGCGCAGCAGCTTCACCTGAAGCTCGATCGGCATTTCGGTGATTTCGTCGAGAAACAGCGTGCCGCCGTTCGCGCGCTCGAAGTAGCCCTTGTGCTGGCGATCCGCGCCCGTGAACGAGCCGCGCTCGTGGCCGAACATCTCCGACTCGATCAGGTTGGGCGAGATCGCGCCGCAGTTCACAGCGAGGAATTCGTGCTTGCGCCGCAGGCTTAGCTGATGAATGGTCTGCGCGGCGACCTCCTTGCCGGTGCCCGACTCGCCCACGAGCATCACCGAGGCGGGCGTAGGCGCGACGCGGCCGATCTGGTCGTAGACGTCCTGCATGACCGCCGAATTGCCGAGCATGAGGCCGAAGCGGCCCATGCGGCGCAGCTCGCCGCGCAAGGTGCCGATCTCGGCCTTGAGGTCGCCCGCGCGCGGCAGGCGGTTCAGGATCGCCTTCACGCGCTGCAGGTTGATCGGCTTGACGAGATAGTCGATCGCGCCCGCCTTGAGCGCGTCGACGGCGGTCTCGACCGTCGCGTGGCCCGTGATGACGACGAGCTCCACGCCCGAACGCGGATCGAGATCCTGAAAGAGGTCCGTGCCGCTGCCGTCGGGCAGCTTGAGGTCGGTGAAAACGACATCCGGCATCTGGCGCACGAGCTGGATACGGGCTTCGCGCAGATCGCCGGCCTGCGCCGTGGTCAGTCCGTCCGCCCCCACGACGACGGCGAGCGCCTCGCGGGTTTCTGCATCGTCGTCGACAATCAATACATGTGGCATCGCGTCTCGTCAGCCCTGAAAGGTGAATGGCCCCACTCGAGCTCCGCGGCCTACCCTCGGCCAGCACCCGGCACGCCGGGCGACGGCAACCGGCGCCTGACGGCGCCTACGGCAGTGCTGCACAGTGGAGTACGAAGCGGCGGAATACGCGCCGAAGAGGCCGCAGGCGCGATTTAGCCGCGTTGACGCAACAATCTCGCCGTCAATCGGCGATCCGGGAATCGATTGTTGTAGATATGACTATTATAGACATATTCGAGACAGGGGCGCACGTGGGGGTTCCAACGCGAGCACCCACGTGTCCTTCTGGTCCGGCGGTATGCCCCGTCAGGTGTTGCCGTGAGGGAACGGCCAGGGCGTACCCGCGGCGCCGTTCGCCGACGGTGCCGAAGCAGGGCCCGGGCTCGCTGCATCCGTCGACGCGCCGGTCTCGACCGTACCGCTCACAGCCGACGCAAGCGAACCGCCTTCGCCCTCCCAGCGATTCAGCTCGCGGTGATAGGTCAAACGCTGCGCGCGATGGCGCTGCGACCAGCGCCAGGCCAGCATTCCCGCCGTCGCGCCGATCGCCCCGACGGCAATCAGCGCGCTGGCCAGATTCGTCCTGTTCCTCGACATCTTGCGTCCTCCCAGTCTGGTCGGTCCAATTTCTTTGCACGGGATGCGCCGCCGCGGTTCGCGCCTCGCGCCAACGCAACAGCCCTCTCTAACGTTCTCGATTCTCGCGGACGCCACGAGTTCCGCAGCAGGATTCATGCCGTTTCGGCGGCGGCCGCCTGGCCGCTCCATTGCCGTGCAACATGCGACAGTGGTTAAATGTTTACGAGATAGAAACAAAGCGGCCGTCGGCGCGGCAGCGCACCGACCGAAACCCTTTGCAGGACGATTACCCTATGGCATCAATCGAACCGGGCTCACCCGCCACGAGGCGTGACACCCCCGGCGACAAGTCCGGCAACAGCGCCGGCAAAAACACCGGCAGCGAAACCGGAAGTGTCGGCGCGCGCGTCGCGGGACTGCAGTCCTACGGTCTGCTCTATGGATCGTCGGAGGTGATGCAGGATCTCTATGCGCAGATCGAACGCGTGGCCGTCACCGACGCCACGGCGCTGATCGTCGGCGAATCGGGCACCGGCAAGGAGCTCGTGGCGCGCACCATACACGAGCGCGGCGCGCGGCGCGATGGCCCGTTCATCGCCGTCAACTGCGGCGCGATCCCCGACGAGCTGATCGAAGCCGAACTCTTCGGCCACGAGAAAGGCAGCTTCACGGGCGCCGTGCAGGCACGCGACGGCCACTTCGAGCACGCGCGCGGCGGCACGCTGTTCCTCGACGAAATCACCGAGATGTCGCTCCTGCATCAGGTGAAGCTCCTGCGCGCGCTCGAAACCGGCGAATATCTTCCGGTGGGCGGCAGCGGCGCCATCCGCGGCGACGTGCGCATCATCGCGGCGACCAACCGCGACCCCATCGTCGCCGTGAAGGAAGGCTGCCTGCGCGAGGACCTGATGTATCGTCTCGCCGTGTTTCCGCTGCGCACGCCGCCGTTGCGCGAACGCGAGCGCGACCGCGAACTGCTCGCGCAGCATTTCCTCGCGGAACTCAACGAACAGGAACGCACGCAAAAGACCTTCAGCAAGCGCGCGCTCGACGCGGTGCGCAACTGGTCGTGGCCCGGTAACGTGCGCGAGCTGAAGAACGCGGTCTATCGCGCGTTCATCCTTGCGGAGAAGGTGGTGGAGATCACGCATCCGCAACTCGTGCCGCGCGTGAAGAAGCCCGTCACGCTGGGCGACGCAATGAGCGTGTGGATCGGCACGCCGCTCGCCGACGCGCAGAAACAGATCATCCTCGGCACGCTCAAATACTGCGGCGGAGACAAGCGGCTCGCCGCGCGCACGCTGGGCGTGAGCCTCAAGACGCTCTACAACCGGCTCGGCAGCTACGGCGCCGAAGACAGCAACGAAGGCGACGACACGAGCGAGCGCGAGCCCGGGTAAGCCGCGGAATCAAGCAGATCCTGGCTCGTGTCGCAGCATATTTTGCAAACTTTTGCACTTTCCCTATCCCCTTCCCCGGTAGCGTCCTGCACAATTCGCGACAGCACAAAAGCGCGCCGCATGCCGTCCGCAGGCCGTCCTGCAGGCCGCTGGCGCAAGGCAGGGATAGAACATGCAAGAACGACGTACCGCGCAACGGCTCACCTCCGCAGTTGAATCCGCTTCCCCCCCTTCTCGCCGCGACGCGCGGCCTCGCTCGCCCTGCTCGCCGCGTTGAGCCTTGCCTGCTCGGCGTGCAGTTCGCTCTATTCCGAAGGGGCGCAGACGGGGGCCGGTATCGGCGGCGCG
This sequence comes from Paraburkholderia sp. AV2, assembly GCF_054968425.1. Taxonomy (NCBI): domain Bacteria; kingdom Pseudomonadati; phylum Pseudomonadota; class Betaproteobacteria; order Burkholderiales; family Burkholderiaceae; genus Paraburkholderia; species Paraburkholderia sp. AV2. The sequence continues at coordinate 2,554 of NZ_JBANLK010000024.1, read as the reverse complement.
GCAATCGCCTCGAAGGTCACGAACAACGCCGCAGTCGCAACGGGTATCGGCCTCGGCTTCGTGGCCGCCGCGAAGGCCGGCGTGCAGTACTCCGAACGGGTCGTCCACCGCAATACCCAGGACAGCATCGCGAAGGTCGCCGGGCCGCTCGACGTGGGCGGCGTCGCGCCGTGGTCCATCACGCACTCGTTCCCGATCGAGGACGACGAGCATGGCCGCGTCACCGTGAGCCGCGTGATCAGCAGCGGCGCGCTCGACTGCAAGGAGATCGTGTTCTCGGTCGATCACGACGCAACGAAGGACGCCGCCGCCACGAGCGCGTTCTACGTGGCCGCCGTCTGCCGCGACGGCGACGCATGGAAGTGGGCCTCCGCCGAGCCCGCTACCGACCGCTGGGGCGCGCTGCAATGACCACGCCCACCGCCGCATTCGCGCCCGGCGCGCCGCACGCGCGTCCGCCGGGGTCTCCGCTTGCGCGCCCGCTCGTGCGCTTTCTCGCGCTCGCCGCACTGTGCGCCGGCGCGGCGCTCGCCGCGAGCGGCTGCGCGTCGATCGGCGCCGCGAGCGGCGCGGCCGCGGCCGCCGCAACGGGCATCGTCACGGCCAACCCGGCCGTCGGCGTCGGCGTGGGCATCGCCGTGCAGGCCGCCACCGACGAGGCGGTGAACCGCTTCATGAAGAACATGCACGCCGACCAGCAGGACATGATTGCCCAGACCGCCGGCCGGCTGCCCGTGGGCGGCATGGACATCTGGCGCATCAAGCACCAGTTGCCGGTCGAGAACGGCCACGGGCAGGTGCGCGTGACGCGCGCCTTCTCGTCGGCGCTCGCGTTGTGCAAGGAGTTCGTGTTCTCGGTACAGGACGGCGAAGCCGCCGACGCCCCCGAGCAGTGGTACACCGCGAGCACCTGCCGCGACGCCGGCGGCTGGAAATGGGCGTCGGCCGAACCGGCGGTCGAGCGCTGGGGCACGCTCCAATAAGCGCAACGAAAAAAAACGGTCGCCCGAGGCGACCGTTTTTGCTGGTGCATCCGATCCGGCGGGATCCCGCCGGATGCCGCCAACACTCAGGACTCGACGTCTTCGAGGCTGAAGATTTCCGACTGGTCGTTGTACGAGAAGATCTCGCCGTAACGGCCCCAGTCGATCACCGTGTCGAGTGTCTCTTCGGCCGCGCCGTCGGAGAGGAAATCCTCCAGCTCCTGCTCGAAGCGCACGCGCGGCGCGCGGTGTCCCGGACGCTCGTTGAGCACCTTCTTGATCCGCGCCGCGAGCGGCACGTGACGCAGCAGGTGCTCCGCGAACATCATCTTGCGCTCCTGCGTACCGAACTCCGCGAACACGCGCCCCGGCGGCGTGAGCAGCACGTCGCCCTCGCGCACGTCGGCAAAGCCGAGGTTCTGCAGCATTTCGGCGATCGGGAACAGGTCGTCCACTTCCAGATGCAGCGTACGCGCGATTTCCGGCATGTCGGCGCGGCCGTGGTACGGCGCCATCGCCAGCGTCTCGATCAGACCCGCCATCAGGTTAGTGGACACGCGCGGCAGCCAGCTACCGAGATCCAGCCCCTTCTTCGTCGTCTCGCCGATCTGGCGCGCAGTCATCTTCGCGTAAATGTCGTCCACGAGCTTGCGGAACGCCGGGTCGAGACGGTTGCGCGGGTGCTTGAACGGCACTTCGATCTCGGCCACGACGCGGCCCGGGTTCGACGAGAGCACGAGAATGCGGTCGCACATGAACACCGCTTCCTCGATGTTGTGCGTGACGATCAGCACCGACTTGATCGGCAGGCGACCCTGGGTCCACAGGTCGAGCAGATCGGTACGCAGCGTTTCGGCGGTCAGCACGTCGAGCGCGGAGAACGGCTCGTCCATCAGCATCAGCATCGGGTCGACGACGAGCGCGCGCGCGAAGCCCACGCGCTGGCGCATGCCGCCCGAAAGCTCGCGCGGGTAGGCGTTCTCGAAGCCGTCCAGACCGATCAGGTCGATGGCGGCCAGCGCGCGCTCGCGGCGCTCCTGCGCGCCCACACCCTGCGCCTCGAGACCCGCTTCCACATTCTGCAGGACGGTCAGCCACGGGAACAGCGCGAAGGTCTGGAACACCATCGCAACACCTTCGGCCGGACCGTCGAGCGGCTTGCCGCGCCAGGTGACTTCACCGGAAGTCGGCGAGATCAGGCCGGCGATGATGCGCAGGAGCGTGGACTTGCCCGAGCCCGAACGGCCCAGCAGCCCGACAATTTCGCCTTCGCGCAGCGAGAGGTTCGCGTCGTCGAGCACGAGCAGCTCGCCCTGGGCCTTGCTGAAGCCCCGGCACACGTCCTGCACGCGCAGAATTTCCTCGCCGAGCCGCGGCGGAGCCGGCGTTTCGACATCGCTGTTTGCGGCACTCATAGTCTTGGGATTTTGCATCGCGTTTGCCTTCAGTTCTCAATCAGTCTCAGTCCAGCCGCAGCCTGGCTTCGGCGTGAGCGTACAACGGGCGCCAGAGCAGGCGGTTGAACAGCGTAACGAACAGGGACATCACGGCAATGCCCAGGATGATCTTCG
>NZ_JBANLK010000023.1:0-97410 GCF_054968425.1 Paraburkholderia sp. AV2 | reverse complement strand
ACCTCCAGCGTGCGCGGCTGGGTATTCCAGGACATCCGTGATCCTCCTTACAGAATTTGGCTTGCCCGTTTATATCCTGAACAAGATAAAAGAAGCCCGGAGAATTGGAAATCCGAAAACACCCAGAAAGCCGATTCCCGTTGCGTGAAATGCCGATAAATTGACATTCGACAAAAACTGCCTGGCCCGATCACCTGCCTCACACAAACAGTCGACAGTTAGCTCTTCGTGGACTGCCGGCAACCAGCTATCGATGCCGCACGTAAATGATGGGCAAAGATAAACACGGAAGAATCGAATAATTCTCAGCGCCTCGGTTCATCGCCACGCTTGCACGGACATCGCTAGCCAGAACCTGTTGTCCGGAGGCTGCAATCATGTCCGCCCAGGCACACACGCTTCTCGACCGTCTTCAGGAACCTTGCTCTGCTGAATCATCCCGACGACCTCGACGAGCTGCTGACGAAGCTGTGGAAAGAGCCCGCGTTTTTTCTGACCCACCCGCTCGCGATCGCCGCGTTCGGCTGCGAATGCACGCGTCGCGGCGTGCCGCCGCCGACGGTCAGCCTGTTCGGCTCGCAGTTCATCACGTGGCGCGGCATTCCGTTGATCCCGTCCGACAAGGTGCCGGTCGCCGACGGCAAGACGAAGATCCTGCTGCTGCGCGTGGGCGACAAGCGCCAGGGCGTGGTTGGCCTCTATCAGCCCGGCGTTGCGGGCGAGCAGAGCCCGGGTCTTTCGGTGCGCTTCATGGGCATCAACAACCAGGCGATCGCGTCGTACCTGATCTCGCTCTATTGTTCGCTCCCCGTCCATTCGCCGGATGCGCTCGCGGTGCTCGATGACGTGGAAATCGGCAAGTACCATGATTATGCAGACACCTACCGGTAATCCTGCGGGCGCTGCTGCGGCTGGCTATAGACGGCGAAGCCGAGGCGCGTCGCGCAGGTCAACGGTTTCACGAGCCGCCCCAGCGCGGCAAGCAAAGGAGGCAGCATGGCGGTGGAAACGGAAGAACGCACGATCGACACGGCGCTCGCGGCGGCGCTCGCCGCGGCGCAAGCGAAAGACTTGCCCTTTGCGGGTGGTGTGTCCCCTGACGACGCGTGGAGGCTCTTTTCAGCGGGCGAGGCACGCCTCGTCGACGTGCGCACGGCGGAAGAGCGCAAGTTTGTCGGCCACGTGCCGGAGACGCTGCATGTGGCATGGGCGACGGGCACCAGCCTGACGCGCAATCCGCGCTTCGTGCGCGAGCTCGAAGCGAAGGTTGGCGGCAAGGACGCTATCGTGCTGTTGCTGTGCCGCAGCGGCAACCGTTCGGTCCAGGCCGCGGAAGCGGCGGCCAAAGGCGGCTTCACGCAGGTGTTCAACGTGCTCGAAGGTTTCGAAGGCGACCTCGACGACGCGCAGCGGCGCGGCGGCCGCAACGGCTGGCGTTTCCATGGCCTGCCGTGGGTACAGGACTAAGGGACGGTTTCATAAAGGCTGTTGAACTCGCTGAAGAGTGTTCCAGCAGATCAAGCAACAACCGAGTTTGAGGAACGCTTCATGAATGTCTGCACGACGTTCGAAGCGAATACGTAGATTCGGAGTTTTTTTACGGCCTTCATTGAGGCGCTGTGCGACGAGAAACCCGTAGGCGGCGATACATAGCGAGGCGTGGTGATGAAATCCGCGCCACCCACGCCCTTCGAAGTGTCCGAGGCCAAACTCCTGCTTGACGTCCTGGTAGTCACGCTCAATGCGCCAGCGCATTTTGGCAACGTGAACGAGATGTTCAACAGCCGTCTCTTCTGGCAATGTTGAAAGCCAGTATTGGGTTGGTTCGAGTTCGCCGATGGGCCATTCGATAAGCAGCCATTCTTCATCGCGCGGCGTAGCCCGCCAATAATCGCGGTGAGAGGCACGCACACGCAGCGCCGCAAAACGGGAACTCAAGGCAGTACATGTACCTTCGCGCCACGAAACGGTCTGATAGCGGGATGGTTCGAGCGCTAGCGCCAAGTCTTTGACTGCGAGGGATTATGCCCCGGCACACGTCGCTGCAGGCTTCTTGGCCGGCCAGCCTTGCCTGTTGAAGACTCCGCAGGCAGTGGGACGGCGCCCGGTGGCCATACGCGGGGCTCGACTGAATACCCATCGCGTACTGCAGTCCCATTTCACTAACGCCGTCACGAAACGCCGTGTCGTTTCCATAACCCGCATCGGCCAGCACCACTCCGTCCGGGGTACCGCTTTGTCGTGCTTCGCGTAGCTGTTTGATGGCGATCTGCGGCTTGGTCGCAAAGCCAATTTGCTCGGGAAGCCCTGCCAACTGCCGTCTCGCCGGATCCTCCGCCCACTCCTTCGGAAGGTAAAGCTGACAAGCAACGGGCAAGCTCGCCTCCGCCGTAGCGACCGACAGGCTCACGGCCACCTGACAGTTATCCTGCTTCCCCAACTGTCCACAGTATTGCCGCGCCACGCCCACTGAATGCTTTCCTTTCTTCGGAAAGCTCGTGTCGTCAATGATCCAATACAGCCCGTTTGGATCATTGACGAAGCCGAGAACCTGCCCAGCGAGTTCTTCCGCGACTCCCCGTCGTTCCTGAACTTCGCCTTCGACGCGTGCAGTCTCATCACCGTATGGCTCTCCGGCCATCCGGCCCTAGCCACGGTACTCCAGCGCAATGCCTACGCCGCGCTCTACAGCAGCATCCAGACCCGCGTGCAACTGCAGCACGTCACCGAACACGCGCGCTTCTCCAAACTCATCGCGCTCGCGCTCAGAACTGCCGGCTGCACCCACACGCTGCTCTCCGACTCCTGGTTTGAACTGCTGCGCGCGGGTTGCGCCGCAAGGCCGGGCACATCCTGGCACCGCCATGCAACTGGCAATGCCCCGAGGACTGAACCATCTGCCCGACGAACTGCTTGATATCGTACTTTGCAGATGCTGCTTCAAGACGTTCTCCCTTGGCCTCCTTCTTCTTCGAAGGAGACAAAAATAGACGTCCTGCAACATCGCGCGTGGTCACTCTGCGGCTCAGCCGACGGACGTCAGGGGGAGTTTGGGCGCCCGCCGGGGACACCCTGCGCCGGCCCATTTCACAACCCCGGCCGTGACTACCACTGATACGATGCTCCCCCTCCGACGGTCGTGCCAGCCGAACTGAACCCTGCACCGAGCTTCACCTTGAGATTCTGCGTAATGCGTGCAGATGCCCCAATCGCCGTAGCTTGATAGCCGCGATAGCTCCCCGTGCCAACCCCAACCGCAACGGTCTTTCCCGCATCGACATCCGGAATCATCGTGAGCGCCGTAGCGGCCGCTACGCCGGAATAGGCAGCCCGGGCGACCCCATTTACCTGATTGCCAAGTGCATTGATCTGTTGATCCGTGTACTGGTTAGCCTGACTGATTGCGCCGCTCAACTGATTCAGATTGACGGCGTCGGTGCCTTCCGTGCCGGCGGCAACATTCGTGATCTGACGCTCGCTTCCCGACGAGCCGACAGAAACGGTGTTATCGCGATCCGCGACCGAATTGGCGCCCAGCGCGACCGCGTTCTGCGCGCTGGCCGATGCGCCCGATCCCACGGCGGCTGAACCGGAGCCAGTCGCCTGCGCGTTCGCCCCCACCGCAGTCGCATGTGTTCCGCTTGCAACGGCCGCCTCGGTATTCTTGTCGCCATCGGCGGCAAAGAACGGGCTCGTCTGCCCGGAAACATTGTTCGCAACACTCTCGATGGCGGAGTTCAACTGATTGACGTTCACGGCGTCGGTCCCGTTCACGCCTGCCGCCACGTTCTGGATAACTGTTCCGCCACTACCAGCCAGCGTTACATTGCTATAGTTCACCGAGCCATCGGAATGGGTCCCGTATTTCACGGCTCCGGCGGCGGTCCCCCCCGCGATGCTGTTGCTGAGGTTACTGATTGCCTCGTTCGTTGCATACAGTTGCGAGCCGTTCACCGCGTCCGTGCTCGTTGCCGAGATCGTGCCCGGTGCAAGGTCAAGGATCTTGGTGCCGGTCATGCTCGCGCCGGCTTTAAACGTCGCAAAGCCCGTCGTGGTCGTCGCGCCTTGAAGAAGTATGCCACTTGGCCCATATAGCCAAACCACGCCAGCGGCGTTGTATGCGGTCTGACCGACAGTAACTGCGGCATAATTGCCCGTTGACCCATCCGGTGCAGTGCCGGGTTTGCTGCTGCCGCCGACTTCGTTCAACACGATACCCGCGCCGCCATCGGAGTTGCGGCATCCGCTGTAATCATAACTCGAGCCACTATCCCCGTCCCCGCCGACGGACCACTGACCGGCTGAATGCGAAGTGTCGCTCGCGTAACTCCCCATTTCGTTGGACGGGTTGCAGTTCACGATCGTCCCCGCGAAGGCGCCCGTGGCGGCAAGGCAGAGGACCATGCAGGCTGCGGTGTACACGATGGCCTTCCCGCTGTGCGAGTTCTTCTGGCGCCCCTCCGCCGTCTCCGGCGCTTCTACTCGCGTACGCGTGGCTTCGGTGCAGGCTGATTGATACGTCTTGTTCACATTTAACTCCTTGAATCATGAATAAGAAGGCGCGGTATGGGGCCGTGCAGATAAACAGAGGCTTGCGCAACCGGCATCGCAATCGAATATGGATGGCGTAACAATTGATTAGTTATCCTTTCCATATGAAAAACATGGCTACGTCCCGTAGCACGGCCCATCCGGGATGGCCGGCCTGCAAACACGACCTGCAGCCAGCGGGATTGCCTGCGCCACCACTATCTCAATTTACTGGGTGGCTTGATCCGTCAGAATAGGAGAAGTTCGAAACTGCCGGCCGCCGGGCTGCATCGCACCTTTGTCATGCGCCCCTTTTTTGGAATCAGGCCCAGATGAAAGGTCGCCTGGCCTGCTCAGGGTTGCCTGCCAACGTCGGCCCCATACGCAGGTAGACCTCGGAATCAAGCCGTTAAGAACGGCTAACACAAGTCATCCACGGAGCGGGAGCAGATGACAGCAGCAACGAGGGAGAGCAACGCACCATGAATGTCGAGACGACGTTCGAAACGAATACGTAGACGGCGGAAGTTATGCAACCAGGCATGTGTACGTTCGACGACCCAACGGACTTTCCCAAGGCCGCTATCGTGCGGGTGAGCACGCCGCGCAATGCTGGTGGGGATGTTTCGCGCGTGAAGAAGGTGTCGGTACTTGTCATGATCGTAACCACGGTCAGCGTAGATCCGCCCAGGGCGACTCAGCGGCCGGCCGCGCACGCCGCCAACCGGCACGATGGCCTCGATCAAGGGGATCAGTTGGGTGACGTCATGACGATTGGCGCCAGTCAGGATTGCCGCGATCGGCGTGCCGTTGGCGTCGGTGGCGACGTGGTGCCTGGAACCGGGTCGCGCTCGGTCGGTGGGATTCGGGCCAGTTTTTCGCCCACCCCAACCGCACGAATCGACGATGAATCGACGACGACGCGGGAGAAGTCGATCTTCCCGGCCGCTCGCAGTTTCGCCAGCAGCAGTGCGTGCAGTCGATCCCACACGCCGGCTTGCTGCCAATCGCGTAGCCTTCGCCCGCAACTGACGCCGGAGCCGCATCCCATCTCTGCTGGCAGATCTCGCCAGCGGATGCCGGTCTTCAGCACAAACAAGATGCCGGTCAGCGCAGCCCGATCCGGTACCGGCTTGCGACCCGGATACTTGAAGCGGCGTGGTTTCGCCGGTGGTAGCAGTGGCTCGATCAGTGCCCACAGTTCGTCGTCGATGATTGGTTTGCCCATCTCCTCGATCCTGTTGTCACAACAATCGAGGTAACAGTTTGCGTTACGGGTTAACAGCCCCTACGAACTCTTTTTGAAACCGCTTCTAAGGGACGGGTACACGAATAGCCCGTCCGTTACCGGGGCGCCGGCATGCCGGCGCCCCGGCTCGTTTACTGCGCGCTTTCTGCTGCGCACACCTCGCGTGCCTTTATGGCCGGCTTTCTTGCGGGAGCGTTCGGCACAGCCCCGACCCGGCCGCCCGACCCGGCAGGAAAAATGTCGTCCCGACGCCTAAACTGATCTATGAGGCTAACCAGTGCGCCCCGATGACATTCCGCTGTCGCAGCGGGTTCTCATCCGGGGCTGGCCGACACGGATGCCGTGTCGTGCCGGACGGGGCACGGAGCTATCGAGGTGGGCATCATGATCAAGCGTGGATTGTGCCTGCTGCTGTTCGTGCTGGCGGCGCTATGCATCAGCGCCACGGCCACCGCGGGCAGAGGCTGGTTTCGCGGCGGAGGCCACTATGGCGGCTACGGCGGCTATCGCGGCGTGAACCACAGCAGCGGCTGGAATGGCGGCTACCGCGGCGGCGGCTGGTACCACGGCGGCTACTACGGCTGGTATCACGGCGGTTACTACCATGGCTGGTACGGTTGCTGCGGCGGCGTGAACGTCGGCTTCTACTTCGGTCCGGGCTTCATCTACGGCTATCCGTTCTATCCGTACTACGCCCCGGCCTATTACGGCAGCGTCTACTACCCGTACGTGTCCAGCGACCTGTTGCCGCCCACGGAGTACATCGAGCAGGGTCAGCCGGAGGCCGGCGCGGCGTATCCGGACGATCAGGGCGCGGGCTACCCGGGCGCGGACGATCCGGGTCCTCCCGCGCAACTGGCCGTCTGGTACTACTGCCCCATGTCTCAGCGCTACTACCCTTACGTGCAGAGTTGCCCCGGAGGCTGGCAGAAGGTACCGGCGCGGCCGCCAGACAGTTGAGCGACGGCTGATTCCGGCCGCCGCGATACTTGATGCTCACTCGGCGTTGTCGCCCCGACTCTTGTGCTGAGCCGCGAGCCGCTCCTGCTGAACGGTCGGCACCGGATCGTAGTGGCTCAACTGGATGCTGTAGCTGCCATGTCCGCCCGCCATCGCGTTCAGGCGTGACTGGTAGTCATTGAGTTCGGCCAGCGGGACCTTGCCCGCAAGGACCATCGCATTGCCGCCCACCGTGCGTGTTCCGTGCACCTGCCCGCGGCGTGCCGACAGGTCGCCGATGATGTCGCCCAACGTCGCTTCGGGCGTCATGACCTCGATGTCGACAATGGGTTCGAGCACGATTGGCTGGGCTTTCAGCACCGCGTCGATAAACGCCTTGCGCCCCGCCATCACGAACGCCACCTCCTTCGAGTCGACCGGATGGCTCTTGCCGTCGAATACGGTCACGCGCACGTCCTGCATCGGAAAGCCGGCCAACGGTCCGCTGTCGACGACCTGACGGATGCCTTTTTCCACCGCCGGAATGAACTGTGAAGGAATGGCGCCGCCTTTGACGGCATCCACGAACTCGAAGCCCTCGCCACGCGGCAACGGCTCCACGCGCAGCATGACTTCGCCGAACTGGCCCGCGCCGCCCGTCTGCTTCTTGTGCCGGTAGTGCCCCTCCGCCTTGCCGCCTATGGTTTCCCGCCACGCGATGGTGGGCGGCCTCGTGATGACCTCCAGCTTGTACTGGTCGGTCAGCCGCTCCAGCATGAAGCGCAGATGCAGCTCGCCGAGTCCGCGCGAAGCCGATCTCGTCGACTTTCGCGACGGCGCAGATGTCGCCGGGGCCGGCGCGCAGGACGTCCGTGTGCTCCTTGCCCTGCAGCATGAACAGACGCGTCACCTTGAACGGCTGACGCCCTTCGCCGATATAGAGCTCCCGGTCGCGCACGACCGTGCCTTGATGGATGCGAAACACGGCCATCTTGCCGATGTAGGGGTCCATCACGATCTTGAAGACGTGTGCGAGCACGTGCTTGTCCGCAACCGGCTCGGCATGCACGGCCTTCACCTGATGGTCGACTTCGCGATAGAAAAGCGGCGGGTTGCCTTCGGTGACATTGGGCAGGAGTCGCACGAACACGTCGAGCAATTGTGCAATGCCGGCTCCGGTGGCCGCCGAAGTGAAGCAGACCGGCACCAGATGGCCTTCGCGCAACGCGCGCTCGAAGGGTTCGTGCAACTGCTCGGGACGGACGGCTTCGCCTTGTTCCAGATACAGCTCCATCAACGCGGGGTCGAGCTCGATCACCTGGTCGATGAGCGCATTGTGCGCCGCTTCCACGGAATGAAAGTCGGCTTCGCCCGCCGGGTTGAAAAAGCAGTCCACCACTTCGCGACCGCCCTGCGCCGGCAGATTGATGGGCAGGCACGTCTTGCCGAACACCTCCTGGATCTCGGCCAGTATGCCCGGAAGATCGACCTTCTCGCCGTCGATGCCGTTCACGACGATCATCCGGCAAAGCTTGCGTTGCTGCGCGTACGCCATCATGCGGCGGGTCGTCATTTCAATGCCCGTTCGGGCGTTGATCACGATGGCGGCCGTTTCGACCGCGGGCAGCGTGCTGATCGCGAGGCCCGCGAAGTCGGGATAACCCGGCGTGTCGAGCAGATAGACGCGCGTGTCGCGATAGTGCAAATGGGCGACGGCGGAACTGAGCGAGTGGTGATACTTGCGTTCGAGCGGATCGAAATCGCAGAGGGTGCTGCCGCGGCTCACGCTGCCTGGGGCGTGCAGTGCGCCGCCCTGATGCAGCAGCGCTTCGGCAAGGGAGGTTTTTCCGCATCCGGCGTGCCCGACCAGAGCGATCGTGCGGATGGCTTCGGGATGGTAATCCATGGCCGCCATCGTCCAGTAGTGGAGGTTCGGCCATTATTGGCGAAAATTGGACGATCTGCCAGATTCGCCGCCCGAAGGCGGCATCGAAGGGGCGCAAAGCGCGCGTCTTCTGGCGGGCAAAACGGTCAGTCGATCAGGCGGGGGCGTCCGCGGGAACCAGCATGAGCGCTTTCCCTCCCAATTTCGGAGCCAGTTTTTGCTGCACGGCGACAATCGCCGGAAGCGGGCGCCATGCAACCGTCATGCTGTCGACAAGGCCGGCGTCGTTGAGGCGCATGTGATCCATGCCGTTGATGACGTGGTCACCGAACCGGATCGTGAAGATCGCGACAAAGTCGGCCCCATCGCGCAGGACGCGCTTCGGTTCGAAGGCGTCCACGGTGCTGAGAAGCTGGGTGAGGACATGGGCCACGCGTTGCTTGCCCTCGATAGGCGCGGGGGCGATCGGGCTGTGGAGCACGACGTCGTCCGCCATGTGGGCAAGCGTCCCCTCGGCGTGGCGCTTGCCCATGGCTTCGAGGTAAGCATCGAGATGTTCAGTAGTATTCACGAGAATTTTCTCCTGTTTGAAGCGGCTCGCCGGGATCCCATAAAGGCGAACTGCCTTTCGATTCCATCGTAATCGCATTGACTCCGCGTGATTAACGGGGCTACTGTTCTTGTCTGTAATGACAAAAATGTCACTAATCGATTTTGGAGCCAACGTGGAGAATTTGAGTGCGCTGGGCGGCCTGGATGTCTTTGTACGGACGGCGCAAACGCGGAGTTTTGCCGCTGCGGGGAGAGGTCTTGGCATCTCCGCTTCAGCCGTCAGTAAAAGCATTTCGCGACTTGAAGAGCGCGTTGGCGTGCGGCTCTTTCAGCGCAGCACGAGGAGCGTCCGTCTTACGTCCGAAGGCGAAATGTTCCTGGAGAGATGCAAACGCATTCTCGGCGAAGTGCAGGCAGCGGAGGACGAACTGAGCGTGATGGCACAACACCCGCGCGGGAGGCTGCGGGTTGGGCTGTCGCTTTCCGCGGGGCTGCCGCTGCCCGTGATTTCCGCGTTCATGGAAAGCCATCCGGAAATCGAGCTCGATCTTGATGTCACGGATCGACTGGTCGATGTGATCGATGAAGGATTCGACGTAGTGATTCGAGGGAGCGCGCTGCGGGACTCGCGTCTGGTGTCGCGTCCCCTTGGACCCTGGCGCGCCTGCGTGGTGGCTGCGCCGGCCTATCTGCGAAGAAAGGGAACGCCAGCGAAGCCGGATGACCTTTTGGATCATGCGTGCCTGCACTATCGCTGGGCCACGACAGGGGCGCTGTATCAATGGCCCCTGCGGCAATCGGCATTCACTGCAGCAGGTTCGTCGCTACCCTTGACGATGGTATGCAGCAGCCTGGACGTTTTGCTCTACCTGGCTTTGGCGGGGCGGGGGATCACATGCGCGCCGGACTTCGCCGTCAAGAACGCGGTTGCGGAGGGACGCTTGAAGACCGTGCTGGACACCTACGTGGCAGATTCCAACACGTTCCACATCGTGTGGCCCAGCAACCGGAAAATGACGCCCAAAGTGCGCGTATTCGTGGACTTTGTCAGGGCCCACTTCAGCCAGCACCTCGTCATCGGGCCCGACGACCGGAAGCGGCAAAGGGGGCGGCGCTCAACCTGAGTTCATGACCGGACAGGCCACCATCTACTGCACCTGGCGAACGGCGCGGCACCTCGCGAGCACGCAACGGCGACGCTTCCATTACACTCGGCGCCATACGCTATCCGCGAGGGCGAGGTACCCCGATGACGCACCTTGATAGTCCCATCGATGCGGCCCGCCTGGACGACGAATGGCTCGAAGCGGACGGTGAGGGCGGATTCGCTTCGGGCACGGTCGGGACGGCGCGTACGCGCCGCTATCACGCGCTGCTGCTCGCCGCGACGCAGCCGCCCACCGGCCGCGTGGTCCTCGTCAACGGCATCGAAGCGTGGCTCGAATGCGGCGATCGCAAGATCGCGCTGACGATGCAGCGCTACGCGCCCGATCTGCTCTATCCCGATACCTCGGGCAGCATCGCGAGCTTCGACACGGCGCCCTGGCCGACGTGGCGCTACCGGCTCGAAGGCGGCGCCGTGCTCGTTGCCGAATGGTTTGTTGCGAAGGCGAGCCGGGAGACCATGCTGCGCTGGCGGCTCGAAACCCCTGCCGAAGGAGCCGCCCATACCACCATGCTAGGCGACGTAACGCCCACGCCCACGCTGAAAGTCCGCCCGCTGATGTCGGGCCGCGACTACCATGCGCTGCACCATGAGAACCCCGCGTTCGCGTTCGATGCGCAGATCGACGGCGAGCGGGTGCGCTGGCAGCCGTACGGCGATCTGCCCGCGATCGTGGCCCGCTCGAACGGCAGCTATACGCATGCGCCGGACTGGTACCGCAATTTCTGCTATCTGCGTGAACGAGAGCGCGGTCTCGACTGCATCGAGGATCTTGCAACGCCCGGGGTGTTTTCGTTCGACCTCGGCAAAGGCGACGCCGTGCTCCTGTTCCGCGCGGAACTACGCTCTGGCGCGGCCAATACGCCGCAAGAGACTGGCGACGGCGCGGCGAGCCATGCGGCGCGGCTCGTCGGCTTCGAGGCCGCGCGCATGGCCCCCCTCGGCTCGCGCCTGCAGCGCTCCGCCGACGCCTACCTGGTCGCGCGCGGCACGGGCCGCACGATCGTCGCGGGCTACCCCTGGTTCACCGACTGGGGCCGCGACACGTTCATCGCCATGCGCGGGTTGCTGCTCGCGAGCGGTCGCCATGAGGACGCGGGCGCGATCCTGCTCGAATGGGCGGCGACGGTCTCCGAGGGCATGCTGCCGAATCGCTTTCCCGATACCGGCGGTGCGCCCGAATACAACTCGGTCGACGCCTCGCTGTGGTTCGTCGTTGCGGTGCACGAGTATTGCTCGGCCGCGAACGTGCCGTCCGCCGCGCGGCGCGTGCTGCAAGACGCGGTCGACGCCATCCTCCAGGGCTATGCGCGCGGCACGCGCTACGGGATCGCCGCCGATCCGCGCGACGGGCTGCTGCGAGCCGGTGTGCCGGGCGTGCAGCTCACGTGGATGGATGCGAAAGCGGGCGACTGGGTGGTCACGCCGCGCATCGGCAAGCCGGTTGAAATCGAGGCGTTGTGGATCAACGCGCTCCGCACGGCAGGCGCCTGGGATACGCGCTGGCGCGAACTCGAAGCGCGCGCGAGCGCCGCGTTCGTGGAACGCTTCGTCGACCGGTCGACGGGCGCGCTATTCGACGTGATCGACGTCGATCACGTCGACGGCAACGTCGACCGCTCGATTCGGCCGAATCAGATCTTCGCGGCGGGCGGTCTGCCGTTCGCGCTGCTCGAAGGCGACGCGGCGCGCGCGGTCGTCGCCCAGGTCGAAGCGCATTTGCTCACACCCATGGGGCTGCGTACGCTGGCACCTTCGGATCGCGCGTATCGCGGGTATTACCGTGGCGGTGTGCTGGAGCGCGATGGCGCGTATCACCAGGGCACCGTCTGGCCCTGGCTGCTGGGGCCCTTCGTGGAGGCGTGGCTGCGCGTCAATGGCGATACCGCGGCGCAGCGCGCGCTCGCGCACGAGCGTTTTGTCGCGCCGCTCCTCGCGCATCTCGATCGCGCCGGGCTCGATCATGTCTCTGAAGTCGCCGACGGGGACGCGCCGCACAGGCCGGGCGGCGCGCCGTTCCAGGCGTGGTCGCTCGGCGAACTGCTACGTGTGCTCAAACGGCTCGGCGAGCCGGGGTAGCCGGCATCGGTCTGCCGTGCCGCCTGCCGGCAGGCAAACCGCGCTAGCATGTGACTCTCGACGCACCCGCGCGCCAACCGGCGCCCGAAGCCCGACCTCCGCGGCCGCATCCCGGCGGCCGCAAGAGCAGGAGATGCCCATGCTGCAGCGTGCTGACGGCCTCAGCCAGACGGTTGAAGGCCAACGCCTGTACTCGAACGACTATGCCCGCTGGCAACGCTGGGGGCCGTACCTGAGCGAGCGCCAGTGGGGCACGGTGCGCGAAGACTATAGCGAGCACGGCACCGCATGGGACTATTTCCCGCACGACCACGCGCGCATGCGCGCCTATCGCTGGGGCGAGGACGGCCTGGCGGGCTTTGCCGATGAGCGGCTCGGCTGGTGCTTCTCGGTCGCGCTGTGGAACGGCCTCGACCCGATCCTGAAGGAGCGTCTGTTCGGACTCACGAACGAAGAGGGCAATCACGGCGAGGACGTGAAGGAGCTGTATTTCTACCTCGACAGCACGCCGACGCATTCGTATATGCGCATGCTCTACAAGTACCCGCAGGCCGCGTTTCCGTACCAGGATCTGATCGAGGAGAACGCGCGGCGCGGCGAGCACATGCCCGAATACGAGATTCTCGACACCGGCGTATTCGACGACGAGCGCTATTTCGACGTCCAGATCGAGTACGCGAAGCACACGCCGGACGACATCGTCATGCGGATCACGGTCGAGAACCGGGCGGGGCAGCATGCCTCGCTCGACGTGCTGCCGCAGATCTGGGCACGCAACACGTGGTCGTGGAAGGCGGCAGGCAAGCCGTCGCTCACGCTCGTTTCGTCGTCCGACGGAGAGCACGTCGTGGCGCGGAGCGATACGCATGAGCCGCTCGTCGTGACGGCAGCCTCGCAGGACGGCGCGAGGGTCGAGTGGCTGTTTTGCGAAAACGACACCAACGTGAAGCGGCTCTTCGGCATGGACAGCGCAGGCCCGTTCAAGGACGGCATCAACGACTATGTCGTGCATGGCCGTGGAGACGCGATCCGGCGCGACGCCGGCACGAAGGCGGTCGCGCGGGTCCATTTCGAACTCGCGGCGCACGGCCGCGCCGTCGTCACGTTCCGCTGGCGCCCGCTGTCCGTGCCCAGGGAGGAAGTGTCGCTCGATATCGACGCCCTTTTTGCGCACCGTATTGCCGAAGCGGACGCGTTCTACAACGCGCTGCAGCATGACATCGAGAGTGCCGACGCGCGGCTCGTGCAGCGTCAGGCGCTCGCGGGTCTGCTGTGGTCGAAGCAGTACTACCAGTACGACGTGAACCGCTGGATGGAAGGCGACCCGCTGCAGCCGCCCCCACCCGCGGGCCGCCGGCGCGGGCGCAACGCGGACTGGCGGCATCTGTGCAACGCGGACATCCTCTCGATGCCGGACAAGTGGGAGTACCCGTGGTACGCATCGTGGGATCTCGCGTTCCAGGCGGTCGCGTTCTCCCTGGTCGATCCGATGTTCGCGAAGAAGCAAATGCTGCTGCTCGTGAAGGATCGCTACCAGCATCCCAACGGCCAGCTTCCTGCGTACGAGTGGGCATTCGGCGACGCGAATCCGCCGGTGCACGCGTGGGCGGCGTGGCGCGTCTATGAAATCGATCGCTCGATCACCGGTCACGCCGACCGCGATTTTCTAGAGCGGATCTTCCACAAGCTGCTGCTGAATTTTTCCTGGTGGGTGAACCGCAAGGATGCGGACGGCCACAACATCTTCCAGGGCGGCTTCCTGGGACTCGACAACGTCGGCATCTTCGACCGTTCGTCGCCGCTGCCGACGGGCGGCCGTCTCGATCAGGCGGACGGCACCGCATGGATGGCCGCGTATGCGCTGGACCTCATGCGGATGGCGCTCGAACTCGCGTTCGCGAATCACGTGTTCGTCGATATCGGCGTGAAGTTCTTCGAGCATTTCCTGTATATCGCGAGTGCCGTTAGCAGCGACGACGGCTGCGAGACGGGTCTCTGGGACAGCGTCGACGAGTTCTTCTACGACAAGCTGCAACTGCCCGACGGCACCACCATGCCGCTGCGGATGCGCTCGATCGTCGGACTGATCCCTCTTTTCGCCGTGCGCGTGCTGGAAGAGCACGTCCATGGCAACCTGCCGGGCCTGCGCGACCGGCTCGTCTGGTTTCTCCAGCACCGGCCCGACCTTGCGCAGCTCGTGTCGCGCTGGAACGAGCCGGGCAAGGGCAATGCGCTGCTGCTTTCGCTCTTGCGCGGGCACCGCATGAAGGCGCTCCTGCGTCGCGTGCTCGACGAAAGCGAGTTCCTTTCGGAGCATGGCGTGCGCGCGCTGTCGCGCGCCCACCTCGACGAGCCTTTCGTCTACCGCTACAACGGCTGCAATTTCAGCGTCCAATACCTGCCCGCCGAGTCGGACTCGCGTGTGTTCGGCGGCAATTCGAACTGGCGCGGCCCGGTGTGGATGCCGGTCAACTATTTGCTGATCGAGTCGCTGTACGAATTTCACCGCTATTACGGCGACGACTTTCGGGTGGAGTATCCGACCGGCTCGGGCAAGAAGCTGTCGCTCGCGCAGATCGCCGACGAACTGGCGCGCCGCGTCACGACGCTCTTTTTGCTCGACGGCAACAACGAGCGCCCGGTGATGGGCGCCTACCCGCTGCTTCAGGCGGATCCGCATTGCCGCGACCTCGTGCTGTTTCACGAGTACTTCCACGGCGACAACGGGCGCGGCGTCGGCGCATCGCATCAGACCGGGTGGAGTGCGCTCGTCGCGCTGATGCTGCAGCCGCGCATGATGAGTCCGTCGGGCAGCGTGCCGGCCGCGGGCGAGTTCAAGGAAGCCGAAGCGGTCAAATGATGGCGCACGCGGATCGTTCGGCTCCGCCAGGCCGGATGTGATCTGGACCTCATAATGAGCAGGGCAACTCCGGGGCTCCAAGGCACCGCAATCTCATGAATACCCGCGCGTAAGCCCGGCTTTTCGAGCGATTAACCGCACGCGCGCTACCCGACAATCTGTACTTACACGAGGGGGCCGTATTGCGCCCCTACCCGCCGAACGACGAAATGGCATTCGTCACCGCTCGCGTTATGTCGAGGCAGATATGTCAAGCAGCATTACGATCACGGACGAACAGATTGCTGAAATCGCAAACCGGATGGCTAATGAAGGCCAGACGGTGTCTCCCTTGGCCATCTGGTCCGAAGTCCATACGGGTTCGGTGGTCTCGGTGGCGGCGGCGTTGCGCAAGTGGCGCGAAACGCGCGCGCCGCGGGTGCCGCAGGTGGTGGAGCGTCCTGCTTTGCCCGAGACCGTGACGGACACGATGCGCGACGCGCTCGACCGGTTGTGGACGTCGGCGCAGGACGAGGCCGAGCGGGCGGTGGCGCGGCGCCTTGCGGCGATGCGCCAGCGCGTCGAGGACGCCTGCACCGAGCGCGACGACGCGCTCGCGGAACTGCAGAACACCGTCCAGGAACTCGATGCGCTGCAAAGCCAGTTGAATCAGATGACGGATGCCTACGAGGCGAAAGTCGATACAGTAGCGGGCCTGGAAGAAGACATCGCGCTCGCGGTGCAACGGACCGACGCCGCGGAGAAGCGCGCCCAGGAGCTTGCGGAGCACGTTGCGACCCTTCAGGCGGAACTGGACCGCGCGATGTCGGATCTGGCTGCGGAGCGCGAAGCGCGCTCGCGCCAGGAGGCGGAATTCGCCGAGGCGAGCTTGCGGGAAGAGCCGATTGGCGCAGGCACGGACAGCGATTCCGAGCGCGCAGCGGCACTGGAAGCTACGCATTCCGAAGCAGTCGCGCGTCTTGAAAGCGAACTGGAAGCGATTCGTACGGCGCTGCAGGCCGAGCAGGAAGCGCACGCCGCCCGGCGTGAGGAAGTTGCCGGCGCGCAGGCCGAACGCGATGCCGCCGCCCATGAACTGCACACGGCCCAGGCACAGCTCGCCAGCCTGACCGATGAACGCAACGCGGATGCCTCCGAAATCGCCCGGCTCTCGACCAGCTTGTCCGAGGCCGAAGCGCGCGCCAACGCGGCACAGCAGCATGCGGCGGAACTTGCCGAAGGCGCGCTGGCGAGCGAAAAGGTCGAGGGCGCGGATTCGACGTCGCCGGCGGATGCCGATCCGCAGGAAATCGAAGCGCTGAAGGCGCAGATCTCGCGCGAAGCGGAGAGTCACGCCGCTGCGATTGCCGAAGCTCGCGAGAACATGAAGAAGTGGTCCGAGTACGCGAACGGACTGAAACAGCAGTTGGCCCAGGCCAACGAAAAGATGATTGTCGTTCACGCCCGCGGCGCCGGCGAAGCCTCGCTGAGCCGTCGGCTTGCCGCCGAGCTGAATTCCATCAATCCGGAGCACGAACTGCTGCGCAAGGATGTCCAGCAACGGCTGATCGTCGAAGCGATCAGCGCCCAACTCGAGCAGCAGGGCTACCACTACGACACCAGGACGGGCGTGGTGTCGAAGCTGAACACCGAGAACGCACCGGCTTGACGGTAAGGGGTAAGGCGAACTGGCGGCAATCCGTCCAGACCGCCCTGCTACACTACCGCGCATGACCCGATCTTTATCCGAACACGGCCGGCCTTCCCCGAAGCGCAAAGTCTCAGCGCGTACGGCGGGCGGGACCATCAAGCCGGAGGGGCAGTGGCATCACGGCGATCTGCGTGCTTCGCTGATCGCCTGGGGCACTCATCTGCTCGACACCGAAGGGATCGCGGGCATGAGCATGCGTACGGCCGCCAGGCTCGCCGGAGTCTCGCCGGGGGCACCGGCGTATCACTTCCAGGACCGCAACGGATTGCTCGCGGCCATCGCGGCCCAAGCCTTCCGCGATCTGGTGAGCTTCCGTCACACGCGGCTGGACGAGGTCGACCCGGAAGACGCGGCCGGGCGCCTGCGTTCGGTCATGCTGGCCTATGTCGAATTCGCTCAGGCGCATCCGGCACGCTTTCACCTGATGTTCGGGCCGGAGATCCAGAATCGCGAACAGTATCCGGAACTGCTGGAAGCGGGTTCGGCCTCCTTTCACCTGCTGCGGCGCGCGATTGCCCCCTGCCTGGAGGGTGCGGACGCCAGTGCGCTGAGTGAAGAGGAACTCGCGTTTGCCGTCTGGGCGGCAACGCACGGGCTTGCCGTGCTGACCCTCGATGGCCGCAAGATTTCCATCTCGTCGACTCAAAACCCCACCGCAGAAAAACTGGCCGACATCGTCGTCCAGTTTTGCCTCTCCGCATTGAAGGCGGCGACGGAGAAGCGCTGAGCGCGGTGCACCGCCTGTGTCGGTGTGCTTGTGTCAGATCACGCGTGCCTGACCCTGCCAATGCGGTTCGCGCAAACGCCGTTTGAAGATCTTGCCACTATCTTCGCGCGGCAGCGCCGCATGAATCTCGACTACGCGAGGCACCTTGTAGTTGGCGATGCGTTCGCGCAGGAAGTCCTGCACGGCATGGGCTTCGATGAGGCTGCCGGCGCGCGGCTGGACCGCCGCAGCCAGCGCTTCGCCGAACTCCGGGTCGGGAATGCCGAAGACCGCGCAATCCTCGATACCGGGCATAGTGAGGAGTACGGATTCGATTTCCGCCGGATAGATGTTTACCCCGCCGGAGATCACCATGTCCGCTTTCCGGTCGCAGATATAGAGGAAGCCGTCCTCGTCCAGGTAGCCCATGTCGCCCAGCGTGACGAGACCGTCGCGCTCTGCCGCCGCGCGCGCGTCGGGCCGGTTGATGTAGGTGAAGTCGGGCACGGCGTGCTGACGCACGTAGATCAGGCCGATCTCCCGCACGGGCAGTGCGTTGCCGTTTTCGTCGAGGATACGGACTTCGGCATCGGGCAACGGGCGCCCGGCCGAACCCGCGTGGCTCAGCCAGTCGGCGGAATCGATAAAGGTCGTGTAGCCCGCCTCGCTCGATCCGTAGGCCTCGGTGACGACGGGGCCTAGCCAGTCGATCATGGCCTGCTTCAGCGGGGCGGCGCAGGGCGAACCGGTCGAGGCGACGTGGCGCAAGGCGGACAGATCGCGGCGAGCGCGGACGGCGGGATCCACGGCCAGCAGCCGCTGATACATGGTGGGCACGAGGTAGGCATGCGTGACGCGATGCTGCGCCAGAAGATCGAGCGTTCGATCGGGATCGAAGCGCGGTTCCAGCACCAGCGTGGCGCCGAGCTGACTGAAGTGCAGCAGATAGTTCATCACCGCGCTGTGATAGATCGGCGCCGAAAAATAGGCCGTCACGTCGGTGCCGGTCCCATACACGATATCGACGACGCGCTGCAGGCGCGGCTGCATCGTCACCTGCTCGTCGGGAGACCACGGAATGCGGCGTACGCCCTTGGGCTTGCCGGTGGTGCCCGAGGTATAGGTGATGGCGCCGTGCAGCAGGCCGGCGCGCGGCGGCATGGGCGGCAGGCCGCTGCCGAAGTCCGTCCAGCGGTATGCCTCGCGGTCCGCAGCCGTGGCGGCCGTGGTGTCCGTGTGCGCTACGGCGACAACATGGACCCCTTCGGGAATTCCCTCGCGGATCTGGGCGAGCAGGTCCGCGTCGACGAACAGCGTGTGCGCGGCGCTGTCCGTGAGGATATGTGCGGCTTCCAGCGCCTTGAAATGCCAGTTGATCGATGCCAGGTAGAGGCCGGCCTGGCGGCAGGCCAGCACCAGTGCGACATACTCGGGGCTATTGCGTAGCATGGCGGCAACCGTGTCGCCTTCCTTGCACTGCAATCCGTGCAGCCCGGCGAGAATTCGCTGCATTTCCGCCCGCATCCATGCGGGCGAATAATTCCGTTCTCCGAACCATATTGCGGGAACCATGATGTCTCCCGATACTCACGCGTCCGTGCCGGTCAGCACGGCTTGAGCGGCGGCGAGCCGCGCACCCATTTCGGCGGCGAGCGCTTGCAGGCCGCTCATCGGGCGCACCATCACTTCGAATTCCTCGATCTTGCCGTGCGCGTCGAGACGCAGCATGTCGATGCCTTTCAGGGCCTTGCCGTTCACGGTGGCGCTGAACTCCAGCACGATGCTTTGCCCGTCGTCGCTCGCGAAGGTGCGGTGGTAGCGGAAGTCCTCGAATACGGTGTTGACGGTCTTCAGCACCAGCTTGATCGCCGTCTTGCCGGGATAAGGCGTGTGCGCCACCGGCGAGCGAAAGACAATGTTGTCGGACAGCAGCGGGTCCAGTTCCTCCATCGCATTGCGTTCGAGGAGGTCGTGCCACGTAGCGAGCGTGCGCTGGGCTGCTTCCGGCAGGTTCCTGACTTCCATGCTGTCTCCTTGTCCAGGGGCGGTGCCTGCATGACACCATCCCATTCACGTGAAACTATGCAGTGAATAGTTTTTTGGACTCTAACAGGCGGTGCCCGGTGGTGCAAGGAGGTCTTTTGCTGAGAGGATTGGGCGGGACCATTCACCCATAGCCAGCCAGGAAGCGAAGCCGGTCTCAGGCATTGTGCGGAAATCTGGACAACCTATTCGGTTTGAGGGGGATTATCGCACGCCAAAGGTGCGCCCATAATCCGTCTCGTCCACCGCCGCTCGTGTGCGGTGCCAGTTCAGGAGAAAGACATGAAGCAGCTTCGACTCGGCGCAACGGGACCTCTCAGCTCGGCCATTGGCCTTGGCTGCATGGGCATGTCGGGCATGTATGGTCCGTCCGATCGCGCGGAGAGCATCGCCACCATTCACGCCGCGCTGGAGGCGGGCGTGACCTTGCTGGACACCGGCGACTTCTACGGTTCGGGCCACAACGAATTGCTGATCGCCGAGGCGCTGAAGAGCGCGCCGCCTTCGCGTCGCGATGCCGCGATCGTCAGCGTGAAGTTCGGTGCGATGCGCGATCCGGCGGGCGGCTGGTCGCTGTATGATGCGCGTCCCGCTGCGGTGAAGAACTTCCTCGCCTATTCGTTGCAACGGCTGGGCGTGGACCACATCGACATCTACCGGCCCGCGCGCCTCGACCCGAACGTGCCGATCGAGGAAACCGTGGGCGCGATCGGCGACATGATCAAGGCGGGTTACGTGCGGCACGTCGGCCTCTCCGAGGTCGGTGCGGCGACCATCCGCCGTGCGGCCGCCGTGCATCCCGTCTGCGATTTGCAGATCGAGTATTCACTGATCTCGCGCAGCATCGAAGACGAGATTTTGCCTGCCTGCCGCGAACTCGGTATCGGCATTACCGCGTATGGCGTGCTTTCGCGCGGGCTCATCAGCGGGCACTGGCAGAAGAGCGCGGCGGGCGCCGGCGATTTTCGCGCGTACAGCCCGCGCTTCCAGGGCGAGAACGTCGATCGCAATCTCGCGCTCGTCGAGGCGCTGCGGACGGTTGCCGGGGAAAAGGGCGTAACGGTGGCGCAAATCGCGATTGCCTGGGTGGCCGCCCAGGACGACATCGTCGTGCCGCTGATCGGCGCGCGGCGCCGCGACCGGCTGACCGAAGCTCTCGGCGCGCTGGACGTAGTCCTGAGCGCCGACGATCTTGCGGCCATCGAGCGCGCGGTGCCGAGAGGCGCGGCCGCCGGCGAGCGTTACGCCGCGGCGCAAATGGCGCACCTCGACAGTGAGCGTAGCCACGGAGCGTGAGCAGCGGTTGAGGGCGCAGCGAGGTTCGGCCGGCGCAAGTGTCACATCGCGACAACGAATCAGAGGCAGTTTCATGATGCCACGAGCCTCGCATCCCGATCTTTCAGTACCCCGGACGGATGGAAGCCCGTTTCCACCGCGTATCGCGTATCAGAACTCCGGCTTCGTTGATATACCGGAGCCGTCGGTCGTTTCCGGCGGAGAGGGCGCGGCCGACGGTGATGCGCTGGGCAGACGAGCCATCGAGGGGTTGCGCCTGGAGATAGTTCACGTGATTCCCATTCGGAGGGGTGTTGTATTCCTGGAATACGCCACTGCCGAAATGCGGGTTGCCTGTCCGAATATCTCGATAAATGATTCGTCATCCTAAGCATGTTCTTTCTCCGCTGCCTGGCCGTGCCGGCTTCACGGGGAAGAATCCGTTGTGCCGGGTCGGTTGCGCAGGCCGCATTGTTGCGCAAGCCAGGCCGGCACGTAATCGCCAGAGATGGCTTCCAGCATCTCCTGCATCCAGTCCGCGACTTCCCGAAGCGAAACCGCCCCCATCACGAGCACGGTCACCGAGTTTGTCGACGCGCAGGGGAGAAATTCGATGGTCAGCTTATCCGGCTGTGCGCGGAACGCTTCGATGCAGGCGGCAATCTCCCGGCCGATCGGGGACATGCCCAGCATTGCGCCCGGATCCACGTCCCCAATGCCCAAGGCGCACCACTCGAGTTCCCCGCTTGGAGGTCCGCAGCCCATCAGCAGGCGCCTGCAAGCGGGAACATCAGTGAGCGTCCCGAACGCGGCTTCGAAGGATTCGGTCATGGCGGCGGATCCGGTTAGTGCGGACTACGGCCGGACCTGCGGATCAGTCCTGGCGGAAATGGTAGCGGCGCCGCAGTCCGCCGGAGACCGGCGCCACAATAGAAACGGCAGACGTAGTGCCGGCCGCCGCCGTCGGTCGCCTGACTGCTCGAAGATCCTCACCCGTAATTCCCCCGGACAGGCGTAGCTCCACTAGCAGGCGAACCGGCAGGGGCATTGGCAGTTCGCGAGCCTCGTAGCGGCTGCCGCTGGACTGGGCGACGCCGAGGAGCCGCCAGAACTGCCGCTGGGATTCCCGGTGCTGTTTGCGGAATGCGACGATCCGGGCGATCTCGTCCGGGGGCTCCGTCGCATCGTCCGCGTTCAGGCCGCCGTCATCGGATGTGGCCAACGTATTGGCTGATTCCATGTTTGCGCTCGTTTTTGCCTTCGGCTTTCAAGGACACCTGATCAGCGCCGTCCACGGCCGATCGCGGGCGGGCAGGTAAGCGAAAGCCCCGGCGGATGCGGCCACCGGGGCTTTCTGGCAGCCTTCGTCATCGGGGGAGACAGAGCCTGCGTAGCAACAGTATAGGAGGTTCCGAGCGAAGGGGAATGAGCGATGCGGCGCTGCCATGCTTCGACGGGTCGTCGACAACAATGGGAAGCGTGGCCTCGGTCCTTCCTGCATTTGTCAGAAGACCTGAGCATGGAGCTTGCATCATGCCCAAATCGACTGGCTTCGAGTTCCGGGTTCTAGAATTTCTTCTCAGGCATCGGCCAAGAGCGAAGTAATGCCGGAGCCGGTGATCGCGGCGATCGACAACGGGGGCCCGAAGTACAGTACCGGCAGGCTCGCGATTTGAGTTTCCATGATAGTTTTACGCGACCTCGGCACTCTATTGTCGACGCACCGCTTATCGAATTGTTTCACTGTTTGGCGAAACGTCGAAGTGCCGGACTACCGTTTGCTCACACGGCCGACGACGATGAAGCGCTGCGGTCGTGAAGCATTTCCAGACTACAAGGTTCAAACATGCCCACCATCACGGACACGCTGTTGAAGCGAATAGTCCCATCTCTGGCAAAGGTGCCCGGCGTTGTTGCGGTAGTCCTGGGTGGGTCTCGTGCCAGGGGAACAGCTAACGAGGCGTCCGACTACGATATCGGGCTCTATTTTGAATCCGCTGAACCGCTGGATACAGAATCGTTGCTGAACGTGGTCAGGACACTGGTCGACGATCCGGTTTCAGCGGCCGTAACGCCTGTTGGAGAATGGGGCCCCCGCATAGTGGGTGGCGGTTGGCTCTCGGTCGCGGGGCGAAAAGTCGATCTTCTGTATCGGAATATTGAGCGCGTTGCCACCGTGATCGACGAATGCCGCGCGGGGCGCGTCTTGATGGAATACCAGCCTGGACATCCGCATGGGTTCTGCTCTGCGATCTGGATGGGGGAGGTGGCGCTATGCCAACCCCTTTACGATCCGGACGAAAGCATCCACAAGCTCAAAGCTTCAACTTCACCGTATCCGGTGGCACTGCGCACGGCACTAGTCAATACATTCCTCTGGGAGGTGTCGTTTAGCATCGACAATGCGCAGACGGCGATCTCGCGCCACGAGCAGGTGCACGTGGCGGGGTGTGCATATCGGGCGTTGTGCTGCATGGCGCAGGTTTTGTTTGCGCTCAATGGGCGCTACCTGATAAACGAAAAAGCGTCTCTGATCGAAGCCGCTACGTTCATCTGCACAATTCGCGACCTTGAAACACAGGTCAAACGCGTGTGGGCCGCAATCGGCGAGTCGGATCTCGCGACCGCCGTGTCTGTGTTGCGAGCCATGGATAGAGATCTCCATGCTATGGTCGAAACGCATTCCCGCCCCGGGTCGTAGTGAATTTCGATGGGAATGGCTGTTTTTGCTGGTTATAGGGTAAGGCATGCTTAAGGTTTTATGCGCCACGCTATTCGCGTAGCGCGCCGCCTCGTCTGCCGTTACGTCTGCTGCCCCCGCTCATCGACCCCAACCCCCAGTTCAGCAGCAAGGCGCTCGACGAGCGCGCGCAGCCGAACCACCTCTTCGGCAAGCCGCTCATGCTCGCCGCGCAACGTTTCGAATTCCGCCAACGAGACGGCATTGCCGATCACCGGCGCATCGCCAGCCGCCGCGGCGCCCGCGCTCATTTCCACCTCGCCGCACAGCAGATGCATCCAGCGGTTCTCGCGCTCGCCCGGCGCGCGCGGCAGCTTCACGACGAGCGGCGGCTCGCGCTCGGCCAGTTCGTCGAGGAAGGCCTCGACCGACGACACGTCCGCGAACCCGTGCAGCCGTGCGGAGTTCAGACGCAACTCGGCCGCCGTCTGCGCGCCGCGCAGCAGAATCACCGTCAGCAGCGCCACGGCCTGGCCCGGAATGCCCAGCACGCGATTCAGGTTGTGCTCGAAACGCGGCACGCGGCTGCTGCTGCCCTCGAACACCAGGCTCAGGTGTTTGAGATCCTCGATGGTGCCAAGCACTTCGGTCTCGCTGACGTTCATCACCGGCGTGCGCGCCGTCTTCTGGTTGCAGCCGGACGTCAACGCGTTGAGCGACAGCGGGTAAGTGTCGGGCACCGTGTGCTGCTTCTCGACCAGCACGCCCAGAATGCGCGCCTCGAGTTGCGTGAGCGCGCGCAGCGGGCGTGGCGAGGCGCTATCGGCAGAAGAATTCATGGTCAAACCCGGTAATGGAAGATCATTCGTGGGGGGAGATCATACGCGCATCGTGTGCACTACCGTACCGTCTCCCGTCACGTTTACTGCCTTACTCCTTGCTTTGTTCCCCGCTTTGCTCCTTTAGCCGCTTGCGGTGCGCGGCAACCTTCGCCCGATTGCCGCAGAGCGCCATGCTGCACCAGCGGCGCGCGTGGCCGCGCGTGTGATCGGCGAACAGCAGCGTGCAGCGTGGACCCTCGCACGCTTTCACATGCGTGAAGTCT
This sequence comes from Paraburkholderia sp. AV2, assembly GCF_054968425.1. Classification (NCBI taxonomy): domain Bacteria; kingdom Pseudomonadati; phylum Pseudomonadota; class Betaproteobacteria; order Burkholderiales; family Burkholderiaceae; genus Paraburkholderia; species Paraburkholderia sp. AV2. Next base: position 72,652 of record NZ_JBANLK010000023.1, on the reverse strand, counting down.
TCTTCGCACACCAGTTTCGCCATGGCCTCGGCTATCGGCAGCAACAACGCGTCCGGCGTCGTCCAGCGCCGGTACGCGTGCAGTGCCAGCGCCGGCGTGCTGCCGTCGGTGGCCGCGACGATCGCTTCATGCCGCTTGTCCTGGGCGAGCAGCCGGTTGAGGGGTTCAAGGTCGTCGAGATCGTGTGCCGTTAGCGGCTTTCCCTTGCGGGAACGCACGAAGCCCCTGAACCATTCGCGCAGTTCTCGCGCTCGCGCGGCCACGGCGTCCAACTCCTCCCGCGTGGCCTTTGCGCGCAACTGCGCGAGCACGGCAGGCGGCACAAGGCCCGTTTGCGCGAGCCAGGCTAGCAGGCCTTCCCCGTCACTCACCCAGTCAACGGGTTCGTCCACGGGCGTTGCGACGGAGTTCAGGAAGTCGAGGCCCAACGCGTCGGCCACGAGTATCGCGGGGTTTTGACGATAGTCCATTGCTGACCACGAATTAAGTGATGTTGCGGAAAATGTAACCGTCAAAATCATTCTTGACAAGTTACATGCGCAGTTAGTAACCTCTTAATCAATGTTAATAAGGTTACTCGATGAGGCGGATTCCGACCGCCTGGGCAGTGGCCACTTTCTCCGGAGGAATGCGACATGGCATCTGAAAACGTAAGCGTGGTGCTCGCCCATGGAGCCTGGGCAGACGGGTCGAGCTGGGGCAAGGTGATTGGCCGCCTGGAGGCGGCTGGCGTCGAGGCAATCGCCGCGCCGTTGCCGCTCACGTCGCTCGGCGACGACGTGGCGGCGCTCGAACGGGCGATAAGGCGGGCTGCGGGGCCCGTCGTGCTGGCGGGGCACGCCTATGCCGGCGCAGTGATCGGCGCGCCGCGGGCTGAAGCGGTTCGTGCGCTGGTCTACGTGGCGGCGCTGGCGCCGGACGAAGGCGAGACGGTGGCCGATGTGTTCTATCGCGGCGAAACGCATCCGCTGGCGCCGAAGCTCGCTCCCGATAGCGACGGCTGGATCTGGCTGCCGCACGACGCGTTTGCCAGCGCTTTTGCCCAGGATGCGACGCCGCAGGAGCTGGCGGTGCTGGCCGCCGTGCAGCGGCCCATTGCGCCCGCATGCATCGGCGAGGCCGTGGCGCGGCCGTTGTGGCGGGACTTGCCGGCATGGTTCCTGGTCGCGGGGCGCGACCGCATGATCGACCCGGCCACGCAGCATTTCATGGCGCGCCGCATGAACGCAAACGTGCGTTCGCACGATGTCGACCACACGCCGCTCATGACGGCCCCCGATGCCGTGGCGCAAATCATTCTCGAAGCAGTGCGGTCGGTCGCCGGCCGCTGAAAGCGTTGTTTCGTCGTTTCTTCTGGAGGCAAACCATGTCTACGATTGCGTATCGTCACGCCGATGTCGATGGTTTCAACGTGTTCTATCGCGAGACCGGCCGTCGCGACGCGCCGAAGCTCCTGTTGCTGCACGGCTTTCCGACTTCGAGCCACATGTTTCGTGACCTGATGCCGAAGCTCGCCGGGCGTTTTCATCTGGTCGCGCCGGACCTGCCCGGATTCGGCCAGTCGGACCTGCCGTCGCGCGATCGCTTCGCCTATACGTTCGAAAACATCGCCAACGTCATCGACCGCTTCACGGAGGTGATCGGTTTCGATCGCTATGCGGTGTACGTTTTCGACTACGGCGCGCCGACCGGTTTCCGGCTGGCTCTCAAGCATCCCGAAAGAATTACGGCGATCGTTTCGCAGAACGGCAACGCTTACGAAGAGGGCTTGAGCGATGGCTGGAATCCGATCCGCGCATACTGGGGAGCGCAGACGGCTGCGAACCGCGAGGCGCTGCGCGCGTTCCTTGCGCCCGATACGACGAAGTGGCAATACACGCATGGCGTGCCCGACACGACAGCGGTTTCGCCGGACGGCTACACGCTCGACAACCACTATCTCGCCCGCGGCGGCATGGATGAAATCCAGCTCGATCTGTTTGGCGACTACGGTAGTAACGTGGCCCTGTATCCGGCTTTCCAGCAGTACTTGCGCACGCATCAGCCGCCGTTTCTCGCCGTGTGGGGCAGGAACGACCCGTTCTTTCTTCCGGCAGGCGCGGAAGCGTTCCGGCGCGATCTGCCGCAAGCGGTCGTGCGTTTCTTCGACACGGGCCACTTCGCGCTCGAAACCCACGCTTCGGAAATTGCCGAGGCCATTTCCGGATTCCTTGTGCGCTGATCCCGAAGCGAGTGCACGGGCCGTTATCGATTCACCTTTATGGAGAGTGTGATGTCCACGAGAGTTGCCATTGTCACGGGGGCGAGCCAGGGTATCGGCCGTTCAACCGCAATCCGGCTGGCGAGGGATTTCAGCGCCGTCGCGCTGGTCGCGCGCAATCGGGCGAACCTGGAAGAAACGGCGGGCGAGGTGGAGCGCGCGGGCGCCAAGGCGCTCGTGATCGAACTCGATCTCGCCGACCCCGGGGCGGCCCAGCCGGTTGTCGACCGCACGCTGGCGGCGTTTGGCCGGATCGACGCGCTGCTCAACATCGCGGGGGCGGTCCCGCAGATCGACGTGTTCGAGATGACCGACGACGAGTGGGAACGAGGGCTCGCGCTGAAACTGCATGGCGCGCGGCGCCTCACGGTGGCGGCGTGGCCGGCGCTGAAGGCGGCGTCGGGGTCGGTCGTGCTGATGTCCGGCAATTCCGCGTTGTTCCCGAAGGCTCCCTATGCGGCCGTGGGCACGATCAACGCCGCTATTGTGGCGCTGGCGAAAGCGTTCTCCGACCGTGGCATTGCGGACGGCGTGCAGGTCAACAGCGTGCTGCCCGGGCCGGTGATGACGGGCCGGCGTCGCTCGTATCTCGAACACTGGGCGCCGCTGCACGACATGACGGTGGAAGAGGCCACGGCGAAATTCCCGGCCGAAGCCGGTATTGCCCGCTACGGCACGCCGGAGGAAATCGCCGAACTGATGGCATTCGTCGTGTCGCCGGCGGCGCACTGGATGACGGGGTCGACGCTGCGCATGGACGGCGGCGAGGTGAAGTCCGTGTGAGCGGCGTGTTTCTGGCGGGGCGGCGGCCGTTGCGCTTACCGGATCCCGGCGTAAAGCCTCGCGTAGAGCGAGGCCCGAAGCGCCGGGCGCCGCTTAGCCGCGCGGCGGGATGTTGAGCCCTCGCTCGACTGCCGGGCGCGCGACGAATGCTGCGAGCGCGCGCGTGACGTGCGGGAAATCCTGAATGCCGACCAGATCGCCCGCTTCATAAAAGCCGACCAGGTTGCGCACCCATGGGAACGTGGCCATGTCCGCGATGGTGTAGTCCTCGCCCATGATCCACGCGCGGCCCGCGAGGCGCTCGTTGAGCACGTTGAGCAGACGGCGCGATTCCCCGACATAGCGATCGCGGGGACGCTTGTCCTCGTACTCCTTGCCCGCGAAACGGTGGAAGAAGCCGAGCTGGCCGAACATCGGGCCAATGCCGCCCATCTGGAACATGAGCCACTGGATGGTCTCGTAGCGCGCGTTGCCTGCGCGTGCGAGGAACTGGCCGCACTTGTCGGCGAGATAGATGAGGATCGCGCCCGACTCGAAAAGCGCGAGCGGCTGGCCTTCGGGGCCGTTGGGGTCGAGGATCGCGGGAATCTTGTTGTTCGGATTCAGCGAGAGGAACTCGGGCGTCATCTGATCGTTGGCGTCGAAGCGCACCAGATGCCCTTCATAGGGCAGGCCGGTCTCTTCCAGCATGATCGAGATCTTCACGCCGTTGGGCGTGGGGAGCGAATAGAGCTGGATGCGGTCGGGATGCTGGGCTGGCCACTTGCGCGTGATGGGGAAGACGGAAAGGTCGTTCATGCGGGCATCCTCTGCTAATCGCTTGCCGGCCTGAATTGGCCGGGCTGCCCAGTTTAGAGGAATTGGCGGGTGCGTGCCGGGCATGGCCCCGGGCACCACGCTTCCCGGGGCGCCGCGTTCAGTTCGGCGGCAGCGATTGCTGAACGAGGAGCAGATTCTGCGGCACCACGCGAATCAGGCCGCCGCGCGGACTGTCGATGTCCGCGATCAGCGAAAGCGAGAGCGAGACGGTGATGGGCAGGATGACGAGCAGTACGCGCCGGCCGGTTTTGCCGCGTACGCCGTAGCCTTGCATGAGGTTGCTGAAGAAGGCGATCAGCAGCATGAGTCCCCAGGCCGATACCGGGATGCGATTGAGCCAGGCTGCCTGGGTATAGCCTTGGGTGTTGAGGACATCGTTCATGCCGGTCACGACGAGCGCCGTGATGGGGTTGGGCTGTGCCGCAGCGGCGTCTCGCGCGCCTGCCCAGAGCTGGCCCTGGAGGATGGAAGTCTTGCTGTTGATCGCTTCCAGTTGTTTGGCATCGCGTGTCCTGTAGCACTCGATGCGCAACTCCAGGTACTGCGCGAGCAGCGCCTTCATCTTTGCCGATCCGGCGCCGCCGATCAGGTCGGCGCGCACGTATTCCGTGCCGATCGCGTTGGCTTCCTCTTCTTCGTAGTTCTTGCGCTGGTCGTAGCGGCCGACCGCCATCGACAGCGTGAAGCCGATCAGGAGCGCGAGCAGGGTGAGCGTGGCGCCCTGCACGACGTTGTAGTTTTCGCGGGTTTCCTCATGGAGCGGATACAGGCGATGCAGTACGACAGCCCCAAGCGCGGCGGCCAGGGAAAGCAGGACGATCAGCGTGACGAACAGCAACGCGGGACGATCGACGAGTTGTGCCATGGCGGCTCCAGGGAGGACGAGGGCGCCTGGTGCCGGTCGCGCCGCCGGATCGGGCGTATCCGGCACCAGGCGAGGCCGATTTTATTGGAAATTCGGGACGGCGGGGTGCCTCATGGGAGGGTCAACAGGATCACCTCTCAGAACGGATAATGACGCGGCGTGGTCTGCAGCGTGATCCAGCGCAGTTCGGTGAATTCGGCAATGCCCGCCTTGCCGCCGAAGCGCCCGAAGCCGCTGTCCTTCACACCGCCGAACGGCATCTGCGCTTCGTCGTGCACGGTCGGCCCATTGATGTGGCAGATACCGGATTCGATGCGCTGCGCCACGTTGAGCGCCCGCGCGCTGTCGCGGCTGAACACGGCCGAGGAGAGTCCATACGGATTGTCGTTGGCGCAGGCGATAGCCGCTTCCTCGCCGCGCACGCGGACGATGGGCTTCACGGGACCGAACGATTCGTCGTGGTAGATGCGCATCCCGGGCGTCACATGATCGAGCAGCGTCGCCGGCATCAGCGTGTTGTCCGCCTTGCCGCCGCACACGAGCGTCGCGCCTTTCGCGAGCGCGTCGTCGATCAACGCGTTGCAGCGCTCGACCGTGCTCATGTCGACGACCGAGCCGAGCACGACCGGCCCCTTGCGCGGGTCGCCGAGCGGCAGCGCACGGGCGCGCGCAGCCAGCTTGTCGACGAAGGCATCGGCAATGGGCTCATCGACGATGATGCGCTCCGTCGACATGCAAATTTGCCCGGAATTCGCGAAGGCGCCGAACACGGCGGCATTCACGGCGGCGTCGAGGTCGGCGTCGTCGAGCACGACGAGCGGCGCCTTGCCGCCCAGTTCGAGCACGGCGGGCTTCAGATGGCGCGCGCACTGCTCCGCCACCAGGCGGCCGACGCGCGTGGAGCCCGTGAAGTTCACGCGCCGCACCTTGGGATGCGCAATCATCGCTTCCACGATGGGCGCGGCGTCCGCCGGCGCGTTCGTCACGAAGTTCACGGCGCCGCGTGGCAGGCCGACTTCCTGCATGGCTTCGATGATGAGGCCGTGCGTGGCCGGGCAGATTTCCGAGCCCTTCAGCACGACCGTGTTGCCGCATGCGAGCGGCAGTGCGATGGCGCGCACGGCGAGGATCACGGGCGCATTCCACGGTGCGATGCCGAGCACGACACCGGCAGGTTGACGCACGCCCATCGCGAGACTGCCCGGCACGTCGGAGGGAATCAGTTCGCCGCCGATCTGCGTCGTCATGGCGGCGGCCTCGATCAGGCCCTGGGCCGCGAGATGCACATTGAAGCCGGCCCACAGGCCCGACGCGCCGGTCTCGGCCGCCATGGCGGCCGCAAAGGCATCGGCTTTCGCTTCGAGCGCATGTGCGGCCTTCGTGAGCAGTGCACGGCGCTCGCCGGGTCCGAGCGCCGACCAGGCCGGGAAGGCGCGCGCGGCGGCATCCACGGCGGCGCGTGCGTCTTCGATCGAAGCGGCGGGCGCGCGCGATGCCACAGTGCCGTCCAGCGGATTGCGGCGCTCGAACGTGGCGCCATCGCGCGCGGACACTTTTTCGCCGTCGATCAGCATTGCTACGTTTTGCATGGGTTGTCTCCTCGATGAGCGTGATGGGTATAAGGATGAGGGATTACGCAACGACCACTTCGACGAGCGCCGGACCTGGCGACGTGAACGCGTGTCGCAGCGCTTCGTGCAACTGGGACGCAACGCTTGCGCGCACGCCGGAACAGCCCATGCCGGCCGCGATCGTCACGAAGTCGAGTCCCGGCAGGTCGGTGCCCTGGACCGGATCGCCGGGGCCAAAGCCGAATACCGGCGCGAAATCCTGCAGCGCGGCGTAGCGCGTATTGTTCAGGATGACGAAGGTAATGGGCAAACGCAGTTGCACCGCGCTCCAGATGGCCTGGATCGAGTACATGCTGGAGCCGTCGCCTGTCAACGCGATCACGCGCTCGCCGGGCCTCGCGAGGGCGACGCCCACCGCGGCCGGCATGCCGTAGCCGAGTCCGCCGCTGTCCATGGTGAGGAAGCCGCCCGCGCGCCCGATCGGCAGGTAGGTCTGCATCACAGGGCGGGCGCTGGGTGCTTCCTCCACGACGATATCGTCGCCATGGCCGTTGTTATGACGCGCTTCGCTGAGCGTTTGCAACGCGAACGCCACCGACATGCGTTCCCCTGGCGCCGGCGGCAGCGCACGCGGCGGTGTCGGCCGCGGTGCGGGCAGCACGCGCTCGCGAGGCGCCGGGCGCTCGAGCAGATCGCGCACGCCGAGCCGCACATTGCCGACGGCGATCAGACCTTGCGGCGTCCACGCGGCCGTGCCCGGATCGTCGATCAACTGGCACAGCGGCGCGCCGGGCGGCACATGCGGGCCGTGCCCCTCCACGTGGTAAGTGAACGCCGGTGCGCCGAGCGCAAACACGAGGTCGTGACCGCCGAGCGTTTCGACGATGCGCTCGCGCATGGCGGGCAGGAAGCCCGCGAAGAGACGATGCGTTTCCGGAAAGCTGCAGCGCCCCGTCATGGGCGCGACGTAGACGCGCGCGCGATGCCGCTCGGCGAGCTGAACCACGTCCTCGACGGCGCCCGCGCGGTCCACGGCGCCGCCCACCACGAACGCGGGCCGCTCGCAGGCGTCGAGCAGCGCACCGATGCGCGCGAGCATCGCCGGATCGGGCCGCGTGACGTGGGCGACGTCGCGCTCGGGCACGAGCGTGGACGGCCGGTCCCAGTCGTCCACGGGAATCGAGACGAACACGGGGCCGCGCGGTTCCTGCATGGCGATTGCCCAGGCGCGCGCGATGGCGAGCGGGACGTCTTCGGCGCGCGCGGGTTCGATGCTCCATTTCACATAGGGCTTCGGCAGTTCGGTCGCCTGGGTTGCGGCGAGGAACGGGTCGAACGGCAGGATCGCGCGCGCCTGCTGACCGGCGGTAATGACGAGCGGCGTGCGGTTGCGGAACGCCGTGAAGATATTGCCCATGGCATTGCCCACGCCGGCTGCCGAATGCAGGTTCACGAGCGCCGCGCGGCCGCTCGCCTGGGCATAGCCGTCGGCCATGCCGACGACGACCGCTTCGTGCAGGCCCAGCACATAACGGAAATCGGCCGGGAAATCGCGGAACATCGGCAGTTCGGTCGAGCCGGGGTTCGCGAAGATCGACGTCATGCCAACGCGGCGTGCGAAGTCGATCACGGCATCGCGCACGGTCGTGCCCGGTGCGATGCCGGCCTGCTTGTTCTGTTGAGGCGCGCTGCCTGCCATTGAATGTCTCCTTGTACGGGGCGCGTTGTGCCGATGGGGCATTATCGCGAGGCTCGGGGTAATCCGAAATTGCCTGTTCTGCCCAAAGGCATTACCTTCAGGCATGACTTTCAATCTCCAGCAACTGCATGCCTTTGCCACGATCGTATCGGCCGGCAGTCTCGGGCGCGCGGCGGATACGCTGCACGTTACGCAGCCTGCGCTGAGCCGGGCGATTCGCCGGCTCGAAGTCCAGGTGGGCGCGCCGCTCTTCGAACGTCATTCGCGCGGCATGCAGCTCACCGCCGTCGGCGACGCGCTGCTGCCGCACGCGATCCTCTTGCTGCGCGAAGCCGAGCAGACCCGCGAGGAAATCGATGCCATGCGCGGCCTCGCGCGCGGGACGATCCGCTGCGGCGCGGTGGGCAGCATTGCGAGCCATGTGTTGCCGCTCGCCGTGAGCGGCGTGCTGCAGAAGTGGCCCAAGCTGCGGGTGGAAATTATCGAAGGGGTGTGGGACCGTCTTGCCGATGCGCTCGTGCGCCGCGAGATCGACCTCGCGCTCAGCATGGCGGTGCCGGACACCGAGGAGATCGCCGCGATCGGCGATTGCCGCTGGGAGGATCTGAGTTATGTCGTGGCGGCGCTCGATCATCCGTTGCGCCGCAAGCCGGGCCTCACGCTGGCCGACACGCTCGACGAGCAATGGGCGGTCCCGCCGCGCGGCACGGCGCCCTTCGAGCACATGCAGCAGGCGTTCGCGGAGCAGGGCCTGGGCTTGCCGAACGTGGTGGTCGAGACGCGCTCGATCACGGTGTTGAAGAGCCTCGTGGCGAGCTCGCACTTCCTGAGCTGGATGGCGACGCCGATGTACGCGACGGAAAGCAAGGCGGGGGTGTTCGATACGCTCGAACTGCCGGGCGTGGAAGGACGGCGCACGCTCACCGCCTTCCGGCGCCGGGACGGCATTCTGCCGAGCCCGGCGGTGAAGCTGCTGGAAGAGCTGCGGCGGTTGACGGCGGCGGGGCAGTCAACGGGGCCGGCCCCGCGTGACCAGTGAGGCTCAGCCTCGCGGCCAGAGCGTCTTGCCCCAGAACGTGAGCGTGCGATCCCAGGCCAGTTGCGCCCAGACCGGGTCGTACTGCGTGGCGGCGATGCGGCTCGGGCCCACGGCGGTCTCGTTGGCGAACGCGTGGTGCGCGAGATAGCGGTGGAACTCGACATCGACCTTGGCGTCGAGCAGCTTCGTTTCCAGCGCGTCGACTCCTTCGGTCTTGAAGAACTGGTCCTGCGTGGCCCAGTGACCGAGCACCGGCGCGGTGATCTTCGTGGCGTCGATGTATTCGAGCGGCGGGAAGCCGTACCACACCACCACACCGGTGATGCCGGGAATCTGGCTTGCCGCCAGCAGCGTCAGGGCGCCGCCCATGCAGTAGCCGGTCAGGCCGATGCGGTCGGTCAACGTCTTCAGGTAGTCCACGGCGCCGCGCACGTCTTGCGAGGCGGCGTCGGCGAAATCGAGCGCGTTCATCAGATGGCTCGCTTCCTCTTCCTCTACCGTGGACTTGCCGCGGTAGAGATCGGGAACCAGCGCGAGGTAGCCCGACTGGGCGAGGCGGTCGGCCACGCCGCGGATCTGGTCGTTCAATCCCCACCACTCCTGGATCACGACGATGGCTGGTGCGCCTTCGGCCTTTTCGGGGCGGGCAAGATAGCCCTGCAGCGTCTGGCCGTCGGGGCGGGTGAAGGTGATCATGGATCCGGCGGGCTGTTTCATGATGATTCCTCTAGCGGTCGGTCGTGGCCCGGTTGGGCGAAAGCCGTAGCATAGCGTTTGCGCCGAGGCTTTGCCGTGTCGGTCCGGCAGAAGCGCGCCGGGCGTCATGGGTCGATCCGGCGCCCGTCGCGCATCAGGTCGACGTAACGCCGCGCGGCGAGCCCGAGCGGCCGTTCCGTCGACCAGACAATATCGGCCCAGAGCCGGATTTCGTTGCTCATGTTCTCGAACACGATCTCCACAAGCGCGCCCGTGGCGAGCAGCGGCAGCACGAGTGCGCGCGGCAGGTAGGCCCAGCCGAGTCCGGCCTGGACGAGCCCTAGCGTGGCGAGATGGCTGTCCGTGCGCCATGTGGTGCGCGACACGAGCGTGCGGTTGTTGAGCCGGCTGTCCGCATGGCTCGCGACGGCGATCTGCCGGCCCGCGATCAGGTCTTCGTGGCTCACGCAGCTCCGGTCGGGCTGATAGAGCGGGTGATCGGGCGACACCACGGCCACCAGCAATTCGCTGCTCACTTCCTGAAAGCCTTCGCGCGCATCGAGACCGGGCCGCTCGAACACCAGCGCGAGTTGCACGGCACCCTCGTGGAGCATACGCATGGCGTGCGCCTGCGGCGCCGATACGATGTTCACTTCCAGCGCGGGAAACTCGTGAGCCAGCGTCTGTAGCGGCGTACTCCACGGCGCGGCCAGCAGCTCCGGCGCCACGGCGATGGCGAGTGTCTTTTCCAGCCCGGCGTGCAGCGCGAGCGCGTGCACGTCGAGTTGCCTCAGTTGCAGCGCGATCTGGCGCGCGCGCGGTTCCAGCGCGCGGGCGGCGGCCGTGGGGACGGGCTCGCGGCCCGTGCGCTCGAACAGCACGAGGTCGAGCGCGGCTTCGAGGTTCGCAATGGTCATGCTTACCGCGGAAGGCACTTTGCCCAGTGCGCGCGCCGCGGCCGAGAACGAGCCGTGATCGAGCACGGCGAGAAAGACGGCCACATTGTCCGAGTGGAAGCTCATTGCCAACCCTTCAGTTTTTTTGAAAGAAGCTGACTGGTTGTATCAGATTGCCCGTGAGAGTATCAAGGCCGTTCCGACTCGCGCCGGGGGCGCCATGCAAGGTCTCAAACGCCGCATCGTTTATGTCACCGTGTTCGAGGGTCTCGCCATTCTCGTGACCGGTACGAGCTTCGCCTCGATCGCCGGGAGCGGTTTCGACCGGGCAGCCGTGGCGGCGGTGCTCTCTTCAGTGATCGCTACGTCGTGGAATTTCGTCTACAACATGATGTTCGAGCGCTGGGAAGCGCGGCAGACGAAGCGCGGCCGGAGTGTGGCGCGGCGTATCGCGCATGCCGTGGGCTTCGAAGGCGGCCTCGTGCTGATACTCGTGCCGATATTCGCGGGGTTGCTGCGCATTACGCTGGTCGAGGCTTTCGTCATGGATATCGGCTTGACGGTGTTCTTCCTCGTCTACGCCTACCTCTATAACCTCGGTTTCGATTACCTGTTCGGCCTGCCGGCTTCGGCACTGCCGGCCACGCCTTGCGAGGCCCTGAAGCCCTGATCTCATCTGGCGAGGATCACCGCTTGCGCCTTGGCGCCATGTCTTCGGGCTCGGTCATTGCCGTTGCGTAGCGGCTGACCGCTTTCGCGATCCGTTCCGAGAGCGCCGGATCGCGTACGGCGCGCGCCAGCGTCACGCCGCCCGAGAGCAGCGCGAGAAACGCGATCGCACGGTCGTCGCGGCCGGCGGCGGGCAGATCGTCGAGTCCCGCCGACACTTCGTCCACGAGGCGCAGCAGTTCCTCTTCGTAGGCGGTGCGGGTTTCGTCGTCGGCCCGCATCACTTCCGGCGAAAGGCTCGGCAACGCGCAGCTCTCGCCGAGCTTGCAGGTGCGCCGCGGCCCCAGATAGAAGTCGATGAACGGCCGCCGCCAGCGTGCGCCGTGGGCGGCCCGCAATGACGCTACGCCATCGCGCAACTGCTCGATTCCCGCGAGCACGACGTTGCGGAACGCCTCGCTCTTCGATTTGAAATGTCCGTAGAACGCGCCATTGGTCACGCCGGCGGCCTTCGTCAGCGGACCGATACCCGATCCCCCATAGCCTTCCTCGCGGAACAGCCGGCTGGCGGCCTCGAGTATGCGTGCGCGGGTCTCGTTCTTGTGTTCGGCGGAATAACGCATGGGCGGCCTCTTTCGGAGTGATCGCTCTTTATCTTGCATAAAGAGCGATCAGTATCTATTCTATAGAGAGTGATCAGTATTTATATCACGACCGCTGGTGCTAGTCCCTGTTGATCTACGCACTCACCGAAGGAGGATTTGCCATGCCGATTACGCTGACCGTCGCCGAGGGCCTGCTCGCACCCGCAGCCGAAGCCCGGGTGTTTGCCGCATTGACCGAAGCCCTGCTGGAAATCGAGCAACTGGAGGGGAATGCATTCATGGAGCCGAACGTGGTCGGCACGCTGCACGTGGTGCCGACCGGACGCGTGTTTGCGGGCGGCAAGGCGGGCGCGGCGGCGTTCGTCGAGCTCAAGCTGCCCGCGGTGGCGCTGGCGACGCCCGAGGCGAAGCGGCGCTTTGTCGAACGGGCAACGGAGGTGGTCGAGCGGGCGGCGGGAGGGCAACTGACGCGCGACCGTATCTGGGTCAACGTGGTTTATGCGGCGGATGGCGCGTGGGGCATTGCGGGGCGAGCCTATGACAATGCGGGGCTGGCCGAGGCGATAGGTGCGGCGGCTGGGCGCTGAAGGCAGGGGCTGCTGTGGTGGTGGCCTGTTCTTCGTGTCGCGGAGAACAGGCCGTGCGCAGAATTGCAGTTGTAGGCTGTACAGCCGGTTGGCGTACTTGATCAATTGGGACCACGTACCCATGATTTGCTGGCGCAATAGATGCCCCAATCAATGCGTTTAGTGCGACAATTTTGCTGTGAAATTGTCAGCGAGGTTCGCTATGACTGAGCGTATCAATGCCCGTTTATCTCAGCCTCTGGCAGAGTTTGTAAGCCGCATGGTGGGCGAGAATGGCCTGTATGAAACACCGAGCGAATACGTGCGCGATCTGATCCGCCGTGATATGGAGAAGCGCGAAGGGCAGTTTCTGCAAGAGGCCATCGCCGCAGGTTATCGCGATCTCGCCGCAGGCCGTACCTTTGCATCGACGGGTGACTTCAAGGCTGATATGGCCCTGCTGGACCGCAAGGAGGCTGAGGGCTGGCAATGACGGAGTCTGCCGCCCAGTTATTTCTGACCCGCAACGCCGCTCTCGAACTACGCAGAATTCATGCGCGCTCGAGCCGTGAGTGGGGCGAGATGGTGGCCGACCGCTATCTTGCTGACCTGTACTCGGCCATGCAACGGGCAGCCGCCAAACCGGAAAAGGGGCGTTTGCGCCAGTTGCGCCCCGCACCTTTCCTCATGGTGCCTGCACGACAGCATTTCGTGATCTACGATATCGTGCCGAATGGCATTGCCGTGCTGACGGTCCAGCATCAGGTGCGCGACATTGAAAGCCTGATCGCTGAATTCACGCCGTCATTCCTGGCGGAAGTCGACCGACTGAAGCGACGATGAATCAGTGCCTTTGATACTCGTATAAAGCGGACAAAAGAATGCCGCTGGACCTCGCGGTGCAGCGGCTTTTTTTGCAGCCTGGCGTCCCATCAAGGACTCGTCGCCCCCGTCTGCATGCGGCTTGCCTCTTGCGCGGCGGCGCCCGCGGGTGCGCTGGCCGCGGCGTTTGCGTTCGGATCGGCACGGTCGGGACGAAGCGGTTCGTGCATCACGCCGGTCCAGCCGCCGCCCAGGTCGCCAATCAGCGAAATCGAGTCGAGCAGCCGCGACTGCTGCACGCTCAGCGCCGATTGCTGATCGGTCAACTGCGTCGCCTGCGCTGTCGCGACGGTCGTGTAGTCGACGGTGCCCGCTTCGTATTCGTTCTGTGCGATCTCCGTGCCGTGAATGGCGTCGCGCACGGCGGCGTCCAACGCTTCGGACTGCTGCGCAAGGATGCGCAGGCCGGAAAGATCGTTTTCCACGTTCTGGAACGCGGAGAGCACCGTGCCGCGATAGTTGGCGACGGTCGCGTCGTAGCTCGCGCGCGCGGCGGCCACTTCGCCGCTGCGCTCGCCGCCGTCGAAGATCGTTTCCGAGGCGCTCGCGCCGAGCGACCACACGTAATTGCTGATGTGCAGGAGCCCCGAGAGCGGCGACTGCGTGAAGCCGTCGAGCGCGGAGAGCGAGATCGACGGATAGTAGGCCGCTACCGCCACGCCGATCGCCGCATTCGCGGAGGCCATCTGCCGCTCGGCGGTGGCGACGTCCGGACGCCGCTGCAGGATCGTGGAAGGCACGCCCGCCGGGATCGCCGGCAGCGTCGGCAGTCGCTCGCTGTGCGGGATGTCCATGTCCTCGGGATTGCGGCCGACCAGCACGGCGATCGCGTGCTCGTATTGCGCGCGCGAGACGCCGAGCGCGATCAGGCTGGCCTGCGCGCTTTCCAGTTGCGTGCGCGCCGAAACGAGGTCGGACGGCGCGACGGTACCTGCCTGATCCTGGTCGGCCACGACGCGCAGGAAGTTCTTGTACGCCTCGACCGTGTGCGTGAGCAGGTCGATGTCGGCGTCGGTCGTGCGCAGGTCGATTACGGCGTTGGCAAGGGCGATCTGCTCGGAGAGCGTGGCGTTGGCGAGCGTCGCTTCGCTGGCCTGGGCTGTCGCCGAACTTTCTTCCACCTGGCGCCGCACCTGGCCCCAGACGTCCAGATCCCAACTGGCGCTCCCTTCGAGCGTGCCGGCATTGACGACGCGCGCACCCGTGTTGAAGCCGCTCACGCCGCTGACCGATCCCGTGGACGCGCGCTCGCGCGTAGCGGAGCCGTTGATGCCGAGCGTCGGGAAGAGGCTCGCGCGAGCCACGCGCACTTCGGCCAGCGCCTCCTGGTAGTTCGCGTAGTCCTGCTTCACGGTCTGGTTCGAGACCGCGACGAGCGGTTCCAGCTCGTCGAGCATCGGGTCGTTGAACGTCGTCCACCAGTCGCCCTTCGGGCCTTCGGCATTGGGCTCGGCCTGGGTCCAGCCGGGCAGTTCCTTCCACGTCGCGGGCACGGCGACCTGCGGGCGATGATAGTCGGGGCCGACCATGCAGCCGCTCGCGAACAGCGTGACCGATGCGGCGAGGGCGAGAGGAAGGAGGCGCAACGCGGGGCGTGCGCGAGGAAAGGCGGGGATTGTCCGCATGCGGGATGTCTTCATCATGATGCGCTCTCATCGGCCTGGCGGTTCCAGGGCAGGTTTCGCGCCCAGCGCGCGAGCCGCGCGCGCAGGCCGTCGAGGAACAGGTAAATCACGGGCGTGGTGTACAGCGTAAAGATCTGGGAGAGGAGCAGGCCGCCCATCACGGTCACGCCCAGCGGCTGGCGCAGCGAGGCGCCCTGGCCGAGGGCGAGCACGAGCGGCACGGCGCCGAGCACGGCGGCGGCGGTGGTCATCATGATCGGGCGCAGCCGCACCACGGCCGCCTGGTGGATGGCGTGGCGCGCGTCCATGTTCTCGTGGCGCTGGAGCTGGATGGCCACGTCCACCATCATGATGCCGTTCTTCTTGACGATACCGATCAGCAGGATGATGCCGATCATCGCGATCACCGAGAACGGCGTGCCGAAAATCAGCATCGCGAGCACGGCGCCAATGCCGGCCGAAGGCAGCGTCGAAAGGATCGTGAGCGGGTGGATGGTGTTCTCGTAGAGCACGCCCAGCACGATGTACACCACGACGAGCGCCGCGAGGATCAGGAGCGGCACGGTGCCCATCGACTGCGCATAGGCCTGCGCCGCGCCCGCGAACGAGCCGTGCACCGCCGCGGGCATGCCGATGTCGCGCTGGGCTTTCTCGATGGTCGCGGCCGCTGCGCTGAGCGACCCGCCGGCGGGCAGGTTGAACGAGATCGTGCCGGCCAC
Organism: Paraburkholderia sp. AV2; assembly: GCF_054968425.1. Lineage (NCBI taxonomy): Bacteria > Pseudomonadati > Pseudomonadota > Betaproteobacteria > Burkholderiales > Burkholderiaceae > Paraburkholderia > Paraburkholderia sp. AV2. Next base: position 56,958 of record NZ_JBANLK010000023.1, on the reverse strand, counting down.
CATGCCGCTCTGGTGATTCACCTGGGTGGCGGTGTGGCCCGTCGTCCAGTTCATCATCGCGAGGAGCGGCACCATGGTTTCGGCTGCGGTGCTGTCCGCACTGCCGCTCGAGCTGCCGCCCTTGCTGTTCGAGATGCTGTTGGTGAGCTGGTTGGCCTCGGCGTTCGCGTTCAGCGAGTTCGTGCTGCTCGACGTGCTCGACGTCGAGCTGACCGCCACCGGCGTGGTGACGCCCGTGACGAGGCTGCCCGACATCTGCGTCTGGTTCGTGCCGCTCGCGTTGCCGGCCGCCGCGGAGAGCCAGATCTGGTTGAACGACTGCGGGTACTGCCAGTACTGCGGTGCGACTTCCATCACGACGAAGTACTGGTTGAGCGGGTTGTAGATCGTCGAGACAGTCCGCTGGCCGAAGGCGTCGTAGAGCACGCTGTCGATCTGGTTCGGATCGAAGCTGTAGCGCTTGGCCGTCGTGCGGCTCAGCGTGACGTAGGTCTGCAGACCGTTCTGCTGGAGGTCCGAGTTCACGTCGGTCAACTGGCCGCGATACTTGCCCAGCTCGGTGACGAGCTTCGGCACCCACGTGAAGAGCGCGTCGGCGTCCTCGCTCGTGAGCGTGTACTGGTATTCCGCGGCCGACTGCCGCCCGCCGATACGCAGATCCTGCTGTGCCTGCAGGAAGAGGCGCGCGCCGGAGACGGCATTGAGCTTGGGCCTCAGGCGGTTGACGACCTCGGTGGCCGAAAGGCGGCGTTCCGCGAGCGGCTTGAGCTCGACGAACACGTTCGCCGTATTGAGCGCCCGCCCGCCCGTGAAGCCCGCCACCGAGGCGACGGCCGGATCCTTCTGCACGATGGCCTGCAACTGGGCGAGCTTCTTCTCCATCGCCGTGAACGAGATGCTCTGGTCGGCGATGATCTGGCCGATCAGGATGCCCGTGTCCTGCTCCGGGAAGAACGTGGCAGGCAGGAGCCTTGCGAGGAACACGTTGCCGAACAGCAGCGCGAACAGCACGAGAATGACGAGCCCCTTGTGATTGAGCGCGACGTCGAGCGAACGCGAGTAGGCGTTCTTGAAGCGCTCGAACTGCGACTCGATCCACACGGCCCAGCGCGCCGACGATTGCGTGCCCTGTCCGCGCGAGAGCACGTAGGCGCACATCGTGGGCGTGATCGTGAGCGAGACCACGAGCGAGATGAGGATCGCGATGGACAGCGTGACCGCGAATTCGTGGAAGAGCAGGCCGACGATGCCGGGCATCAACAGGATCGGCAGGAACACGGCAATGAGCGAGAGGCTCATCGACACCACGGTGAAGCCCACTTCGCCGGCTCCGCGTATTGCGGCATCCTGCGGGTCCATGCCGGCCTCGATGTGGCGCACGATGTTTTCGAGCACGACCACGGCGTCGTCGACCACGAAACCCGTGCCGATGGTGAGCGCCATCAGCGAGAGATTGTCGATGCTGTAGCCCATCAGATACATCGGCCCGAAGGTGCCGACGATCGAGAGCGGCAGCGCGACGGCCGGAATCAGCGTGGCGCGCGGCGAGAGCAGGAACACGAACACCACGCCGATCACGAGCAGGACCGCGATGAACAGCGTGCGCTCGGTATCGTCCACCGAAGACTTCACCGACTCGGAACGGTCGATTGCGACATGCACCTTGATCGACGAGGGCAGGGCGGCTTCGATGGACGGCAGCCGGTCCTTGATCTGCTGCACGGTCTGCACGATGTTGCTGCTCGGCATCGGGTAGACGATCACGAGCACGGCGGACTTGCCGTTGTAGAGACCCGCGTTGCGGATGTTCTCGTTCGAGTCGAGCACCTGGGCCACGTCGCGCAGCAGGACGGCCGCGCCGTTGCGGTAGGCCACCACGATGTCGCGGTACGGCGCGGCCTTGGTGATCTGGTCGTTCGAGATCACCTCGTAGCGCTGCTCGCCCTGATCGATGTGGCCTTTCGCGCTGTCCGCGTTGGCCGCACCGATGGCCGCGCGCACGTCTTCCAGACCGATGCCGTAGTTGTTGAGCTTGCCCGGCTGCAGTTCCACGCGCACCGAAGGCAGCGCGCCGCCGCCGAGCGTGATTTCGCCCACGCCGTCGACCTGGGAGAGCTGCTGCTGGATGACCGAATCGGCGGAGTCGTAGAGCTGCGCCTTCGTGAGCGTGTCCGAGGTCAGCGCGAGCACCATGATCGGCGAGCTCGCCGGGTTGTACTGGCGGTACGTGGGGTTGCTGCGCAGCGTCGTGGGCAGGTCGGCGCGCGCGGCCTGGATCGCCGCTTCCACGTCGCGCGCGGCGCCGTTGATGTCGCGGTTCAGGCCGAACTGGATCACGATCATCGACGAACCCACCGAGTTGGTCGACGTGAGCTCGTTGACGTCCGCGATCGTACCGAGCCGCCGCTCGAGCGGCTCGGCCACGGTCGACGCCATGATCTCGGGGCTCGCGCCTGCCATGGTCGCCTGGACGACGATCACCGGAAAGGCGATGTTGGGCAGCGGAGCGACCGGCAACTGGAAGAACGCCAGGATGCCCGAGATCAGGATCGCGACCGCGAGGAGCGAGGTCGCGACCGGCCGCCGGATGAAGAGCGCCGAAAGATTCACGAGGTGCCCTCGGGTGCGTTCGGCGTGCCTTCGCCCTTGCCGGGGCCGCCCTCGTCATCGCCCGGGTGCGGCTGGCCGTGGCTCGGCTTGCGGCCGAAGCGTTGCGCGAGACGGTCGAAGAACAGATAGATCACGGGCGTCGTGAAGAGCGTGAGCACCTGGGAAAGCGTGAGGCCGCCGATGATCGCGAGCCCCAGCGGGCGGCGCAGCTCCGAGCCGGTGCCGGAGCCGAGCAGCATCGGCAGCGCGCCGAGCATGGCCGCGAGCGTCGTCATCAGGATCGGGCGGAAGCGCAGGAGCGACGCCTCGAAGATCGCCTCGCGCGGCGGCTTGCCGTGCACGCGCTCGGCCTCCAGCGCGAAGTCCACCATCATGATCGCGTTCTTCTTGACGATGCCGATCAGGAGCACGATGCCGATGATGCCGATCACGTCGAGGTCGCTGCCCGCGATCATCAGCGCGACCAGCGCGCCGATGCCGGCGGAGGGCAGCGTCGAGAGGATCGTCACCGGATGCACGTAGCTCTCGTACAGCACGCCGAGCACGATGTAGACGGCCACGAGCGCCGCGACCAGCAGGTACACCTCGCTCGAGAGCGAGTCCTCGAACGCGGCGGCCGCGCCCTGGAACGACGAGGTGATCGACGGCGGCAGCTTGATCGCGGCCTCGGCCTTGCGGATGTCGCTCACGGCGGCGGAGAGCGAGGCGTCCTTCGCGAGGTTGAACGAGATCGTGACCGCCGGGAACTGCGCGAGATGGCTGATCATCAGCGGCGAGTGCGTGATGCGGATGGTCGCGATGCCCTTGAGCGGCACCTGGCCCGAACTGCTCGTCTGGCTCGGCAGATAGATGTCGCCGATCGAATCGACGGTCGGTATGGTCTCGGGCTTGGCGACGAGAATCACGCGGTACTGGTCCGACTGCTCGAAGATCGTCGAGACGATGCGCTGGCCGAGCGCGTCGTAGAGCGCGTTGTCGATGGTCGCCGCCGTGATGCCGTAGCGCGCCGCGAGCTGGCGGTTCACTTCGACGTCCACGGAAAGGCCGTCGGAGTTCAGATCGCTCGTGACGTCCGTGATCGACGGGATCTGCTTCATGCGCGCGATGAGCGCGGGCACGTACTGGTTGAACGCGTCCTGGTTCGGTCCGCGCAGCACGAAGTTGTACTGGTTGCGCGAGATCGTCGTGTCGAGCGTGAGATCCTGCTCGGGCTGCACGTAGAGCCGGATGCCCGCCACCTTCGCCGTTTCCTGCTGGATGCGCCGCGCGATTTCCTCGGCGGTTTCGGAGCGGTCGTCGCGCGGCTTCAGGTTGATCAGGAAGCGGCCGTTGTTGAGCGTGTTGTTCACGCCGTCGATGCCCACGTACGAGGTCAGCGAGACGACGTCCGGATCCTTGAGGATCGCTTCGGCGAGATCGGACTGGTGCCGCACCATGGCCGAGTACGACACCGAGTTGTCGGCCACGCTGATGCCCTGGATCACGCCCACGTCCTGCACGGGGAAGAGACCCTTCGGGATCACGACGTAGAGCACGAGCGTCAGCACGATCGTGCCCAGCGCCACGAACAGCGTGAGCGTCTGGTGGTCGAGCACCCACCTCAGGCCCCGCTCGTAGGCGGCGAGCGTTCGATCGAAGATGCCTTCGCTGATGCGCTCGAAGCGGCTGGGATGGCGTTCGGCCTGGGCGCGCAGGATCCGCGCGCACATCATGGGCACGACCGTGAGCGAGACGACCGCGGAGAGCACGATGGTCACCGCGAGCGTCACGGCGAACTCGCTGAAGAGCCGGCCGATCACGCCACCCATGAAGAGCAGCGGGATCAGCACGGCGATGAGCGAAATCGTCAGCGAGAGAATCGTGAAGCCGATCTGGCCGGCGCCCTTCAAGGCGGCCTGCAGCGGTTTTTCTCCCTCCTCGAGGTAGCGCACGATGTTCTCGATCATCACGATCGAGTCGTCCACCACGAAGCCCGTGGCGATGATGAGCGCCATGAGCGAGAGGTTGTCGATCGAGTAATTGAGCTCGTACATGAGCGCGAGCGTGCCGATCAGCGAGACCGGCACCGAGATGCTCGGGATGATGGTGGCCGGCACGTTGCGCAGGAACACGAAGATCACCGCGACCACGAGCGCGACGGCGAGCACGAGTTCGAACGCCGCGTCCTTCACCGAAGCCTGGATCACGCCCACGCTGTTCGACACGACCGTGACCTGCATGCCGGCCGGCAGCGTCGCTTCGAGCTGCGGCAACTGCTTCATGATCTGGTTGACCGTGGCGATCACGTTCGCACCAGGCTGCCGTTGCACGTTCAGCACGATCGCGGGCGCGTGGTTGTACCAGGCGCCGCGTTCCACGTCCTGCGCCGCGGAACTCACGTGCGCGACGTCGCGCATGAACACCAGCGCACCGTTCTGATACGCGATCACGGTGTTCAGGTAGTCGTTCGGATCCGAGATCTGGTCGTTCGAATTGATCGTGTAGTCGAGGTCGGGGCCGTCGAAGTTGCCCTTCGGCTGGCTCACGTTCACGTTGGCGAGCAGCGTGCGCAGGTCGTCGAGATTCAGGCCGTAGGCGGCCAGCTTCTGCGGATCGGCTTCCACGCGCACGGCCGGCACGTTGCCGCCCGCCGTGGTGACGAGGCCCACACCCTGCACTTCGGAGATCTTCGTGGCGAGGCGGTTGTTGGCCGCGTCCTGCAACTGCGTGAGCGACATCGACTTCGACGTGACCGCGAGCGTGAGGATCGGCTGGTCCGCCGGGTTGACCTTCGCATACGTTGGCGGGGCGGGCAGGCCGCTCGGCAGGTAGCTGTTGGCCGCGTTGATGGCTTGCTGGACGTTCTGCTCGGCAACGTCGAGGTTCAGCGAGAGGTCGAACTGCAGCGTGATGATCGACGCGCCCTCCGAGCTGTACGAGACCATCTGCTGGAGGCCCGGGATCTCGCCCAACTGCACCTCCAGCGGGGCGGTGACCGTGGTGGCCATCACGTCCGGGCTCGCGCCCGGGTAGAAGGTCTGCACCTGGATGGTCGGATAGTCGACCGAAGGCAGCGACGAGACCGGCAGGAACTTCATCGCGACAAGGCCGACCAGCACCATCGCGATCATCAGCAGCGAGGTCGCGACCGGCCTAAGAATGAACAGGCGGGAAATATTCATCGGCACCGGGTCCGCAGCTTACGAGGCCTGCGACGCCGCAGGCGCGCCCGAGGCATTCGACGCGCCGTGCGCGTGGTGGCCGTGGTGCGCGTGCGTGCCGCTTGCGCCCGAGGCGGCGGCTGTGCCGCCGGCGTCCGCGCTCGATTCGTCGTCGCCCGCGGCGCTCGCGCCGCTTGTCCCGCTCGCACCGCTTGCCGCCGCGGGGCGGCCGGTCGACGGGCGGATCTTCGCGCCGTCCGAGAGGCGATCGAGACCGTCGGTCACCACCCGCTGGCCGGCCGCAAGACCCGAGGCGATGACCGTGTTCTTGCCGTCGCTCGGCCCGAGCGTGACCTTGTGGACCGAGACCGTATTGTCGTCGTTCACGAGATAGACATAGTCGCCGGGCGCGCCGGTCTGCACGGCCGGCGTGGGCACGAGCACGGCGTTCTGCAGCGTGTCCACCAGCAGCTTCACGTTCACGAACTCATTGGGGTAGAGCGATTCGTCGTCGTTGGGCAGCTTCGCGCGCAGCGTGACCGTGCCGGTGGCCGTGGCCATCTGGTTGCTGATCGCGTAGAGCGCGCCGGTGGCGAGCTGCTTCGAGTTGTCGCTGCTGTAGATCGTGACGGGCAGCGTTGCGCCCGTGCCGAAACGCTGCATCACGTTGTCAAGCAGGTTCTGCGGCACCGGGAATTCGACGGTGGTGGGTTTCATCTGCGTGATGACGGCGATGCCGGGCGAGCTCGACGCGGTCACGTAGTTGCCCGGATCGACGAGCTGCAGGCCAATGCGGCCCGAGACCGGCGCCGTGATGTGGCAATAGATGAGGTCGAGCTCGTACTGGGCGATGTTCGCCTTGTCGGACTTCACGGCCGCTTCGTCCTGCTGGACGAGGAACTGCTGGTCGGTAAAGGTCTGCTCGGCGATCGACTTGCGTTCGTTGAGGATCGCGTAGCGCGCGAGGTCGGCGCGCGCCTGGGCCAGCGACGCCGTGTCTTTGGCGAGTTGCGCTTCCGCCTGCTCCTTGCTGATCTCGTACTGGCGCGGGTCGATCTGCGCGAGGAACTGGCCTTTCTCGACATCCTGGCCTTCGTGATAGCCCACGGCCGTGAGATAGCCGCTCAACTGCGGCAGGACCGTGACCGTGGCGAGCGGCGTGATCGTGCCGAGCGCGGTGATCGTTTCCGGCATCGTGCCGAGCGCGGCCGTGGCCACCGTCACCACCTGGGCACTGGCGGCGCGCTCGGGCTTCTTGCCGCGCAGCAGATGCAGGACGACGAGCGCCACCAGCACGATCACGATGAGCGCGAGCACGATCGGGCCGCGGCGCCTGCGCGGCGGCTGGCCTTGCGGCGGCGTGGAGGGAGCATTGGGCGGCGTGGCCGAGGTGTTCGACGTATTCGACATATTCGACGTGTTTGACGTATTGGGCGTCTGGGGCTGGTTGGGCGCGTCGCTCACGCTTGCCTCCGCGGGTCAACGGTCAGTAAACGGTCATGGTGTGCCTCGACGCACGAGCCGCCTGCCTTGGCGAGCTGTGCGCAGGCTTCAGGCGCGGTACTTGCCGGCCGCATCGTTTCGATGTGCGGCCGGAGGCGGTCGGATCGCGGCATACGCATTCTCATGGTTGTTATGCCGTTCGCGCACAGCAAGCCAGGCTGCGCGTAGACGGCCAAGTGTGCAAGTCTAACCAGGTCCGATGCCGATTTCGAAACGTTAGGTATATGAAAGGTTTTGTTGCGTTACAGGAAGCCTTTCCTGACATGTTTGGTTACGTTTCGGAACAAAACTGACACAAAGCTGGCAGGCGTGTCAGCAAGCGCTCGCGGCGCTGCCGTGACGCTTCGGAGAATGGCTAGGAGGCCGATGGATCGGCGAGGCGGTCACGCAAGCTCCGGCGCATCACTTTGCCGGTGGCCGTGAGCGGCAGGCTCTCGACGAAGTGGATCCGGCGCGGGTATTCGTGCGCGGCGAGACGCGTGCGCACGTGCTGCTGGATCTCGCGCACGAGCGCCTCGTCGCCGGTATGGCCTGCGTTGAGGACAACGAAAGCCACCACGACCTCCGTGCGCGCCGCGTCCGGCGCGCCGACCACTGCCGCCATGCAGACGGCCGGGTGCTTCATGAGCGTGTCTTCGATCGCGCCCGGGCCGATGCGGTAGCCGGCGCTCGTAATGACGTCGTCGTCGCGGCCGACGAAGCGGAAGTAGCCCGCTGCGTCGCGGGTGCCCTGGTCGCCGGTCAGGAGCCAGCGCCCACGGAATTTTTCGCGCGTGGCGGCCTCGTTGCGCCAGTAGCCGAGGAACATGACCGGGTCGGGCGCGCCGACGGCAATGTTGCCGATTGTCTCGTCAGGCAGGACGCGGCCCGCGTCGTCGACGATGGCGACGTCGTGACCCGGCGCCGCACGCCCGATCGCGCCGGGCACGGGGTCGAAGAGCGCCGCGCACGAGGCGAGCACGACATTGCACTCGGTTTGGCCGTAGAACTCGTTGATGGTTACGCCGAGCGCGCTGCGGCCCCACGCAATCAGTTCGGCGCCCAGCGACTCGCCGCCGCTCGCCACGGAAGAAAGGGTAAGGTTCCAGCGCTTGGGGCGCTCGACCGCGCGCATCATTTTGAGCGCCGTGGGCGGCAGGAAGGTGTGCGTGACGCCGTGGCGCGCCATCAGGTCGAACGCCGCTTCGCCGTCGAACTTCGCGAAGCGCCGCGCGAGCACCGGCACGCCGTGATGCCAGGAAGGCAGCAGCACGTCGAAGAGGCCGCCGATCCAGGCCCAGTCGGCGGGCGTCCACATGAGCCGCGCGCCGCGCGCAAAGCCCTGCTGCGAAACCTCGACGCCCGGCAGGTGGCCCAGCAGCACGCGGTGGGCGTGCAGCGCCCCCTTCGACTTGCCCGTTGTGCCCGAGGTGTAGATGATGATGGCCGGATCGTCGGCGCCGGTATCGACGGGCGCGAAATCGGGCGAGGCGGCGTTCAGGTCGGTCCAGAACGCGTGCGTGCCGGGCGGCGGAACCTCGGTCCCGGCGTCGGCGAGCCAGACGTCGCGCAGAGCGGGAAGCGCCGCGCGAATTTCGGCGAGCTTGCCGAGGCCCGGGGTATCGGTGATGAGCGCGACGGCGCCGCTGTCGCCGAGGCGGTGTTCGATGGCATCGACACCAAACAGCGCAAAGAGCGGCACGGCCACGAGGCCCGCCTTGTAGATCGCGAGATGGGCGATGGCCGTTTCGGGCGCCTGCGGCAGGAACACCGCCACGCGGTCGCCGCGCTGGGCGCCGCGTGCGAGCAGCACGTTGGCGAAGCGGTCGGAGAGCGCCTTCAGTTCGTCGAACGTGTAGCGCGTGACCTGCCCCCCGGCGTCTTCGAAGATCAGCGCGAGCCGGCCGCTGCCGTCGGCCCACTTGTCGCACGCATCCACGCCGATGTTGTAGCGCTCGGGAATCCGCCATTCGAATGCCCGCGTGACGCTGTCCCAGCTTTGGCCTTCCAGATCCATGCCTGCTCCGCTTCCATGAACGCGCTGGCGAGCCGCCGCGCCAATGGGTGACCGATGGTCACCGAGTCGGCATCCAATATAGCGCAGCGAGCCCGGGGCGGTTTCGGTGCGTCCGTCCGGCGGGAAAGATTACCGCGGCGGAGAGGTCCGTGCCCGGATGTTGGCGTGCTTCACGGTTTCCGGTGACGAGCAAAAAAATAGCCCGCGCAGGCGGGCTGAGGTTTAAGGAGACCTGACGAGGGCACGGGGAAGCCCTCGAAGCCACTGTAGCGCGTGTCATTCCCTTGCGCACCTATCCAATCGGAGAGGCGACGCGCCGCACGTTGCGCGAAGCTTGCCCGAAAGGGCAGATGGCTTGCCCCTATTCCCTATGGCGCCGGATACGCGCGTGAAAAACAATCGCGTGTGGGTGTTGCCGGCCTGGCATTGGCAAAGATAGGGCATGTGAATGACATGCAAGCGGCATGCGCGGGCATCGAATGCCTCTGCCAACCGTATGCCCGGCGCGCGGGAGGGGAGGCATGGCACTTTTTCGGGTGGTATGCGCCGCAGGGCTTGCGTTGCTCCTTGTTACGGCCGTCACGCCGGCGCGTGCGGACGACGATGCCGACAATAACGGCGGCAGCAACGGGCAGGACCTGACGAAGCCGCTCACCCGCCTCGACCTGCGCTACCAGTACCAGACGAGCGGCCAGGACAGGGACCAGGCCACGGACACCCTCAAGATCCGCGTGGACAGGCCGTTTGAGTTCGGCTCCGGCTGGAGCGCTTCGCTGCGGGCCGACTTGCCCTTGGCGCTCACGAACGTAACCAGTTCGAGCAATCCCGGCGGGAACTATCAGTTCGGGCTGGGAGACCTTCTGACACAGGCGGTGCTGATCAAGACCGTGAGCCGCGATTTTGCCTGGGCGGTGGGCACGCAGCTCATTTTTCCGACTGCTTCGACCGACGCCATGGGCGGCGGCGAATACCGCGTGGTCCCGACGCTGGGCGCACGCTGGAACCCTCCCGGTTTCGGCGACGAAAACTGGCTGGAGGGCATCGTGCGCTACGACATCTCGTACGCGGGCGATCCGGGCCGGGCAACGAAGCGCGAATTGCAGCTTCAGCCGATGGTGAATGTCGCCTTGTGGCAGGGCTGGTACTTCGATCTCTATCCTTCCAGCGACATTCGTTATGACGCCGCCGCGGTGCGCTCCGGCGACACGGGACGATGGTTCGTGCCGTTCGACTTTCTCGTAGGCGACAAGATCAGTCGCAAACTGCTCGTGTCGCTCGAAATCAGCGTTCCGGTTGTCAAGGAGTACCACGTTTACAGCTTCAAGAGCGAAGCGAGGGTGGGATTCTTCTTTTGAGTAAAACGGCGCAACGCATTTCCGGCGCGGCCTAGGCGGCGGTCGAACGCGGCGGGAGCGGCCCGAAGAACATCTTCTTGAGCCGGTCTTTTCCCAGCGCCCGCGCAAGCTCCGCGATCACGCAGTAGTTGAAGATCAGCGTCACGAGGAGGATCTGGATCGCCCAGAAGCGCGGCCAACTGATCTGGGTGAGCAACTCGTGGTTCGCCGCGGCAAGACTGGGCGCTTCTTTCCAGTAGTCGTAGAGCCGCTCCAGAACATGGATGACGAGTGCAACGAGTGCATACATCAGTGTCTTCCAGGACACGTTCCAGACGAGCGGCTTTTCCGGAAAACGGTTGATGAAAGGCAGCATGTCCGCTATCAGCACGGACTTGCCGAGAATGAGCGAGGAGATCAGCACCGAAGCCGAAGCGGGCAGCGGAATGCCGGTTTCCTTGAGCATCAGGGAGCGGATCAGCGCCACGATGTGAAGAATGACGAAGAAGAAGATCGTAGGCGGCAGGACCTTCTTGAATTCCTCTTTAAGCTTGCCGAACAGCGAGCGCATGGTGCCCTCCGGTCATGGCCGATGCCTCCGGGTTTCGGGCTTGCGCGCCGTCGCTGGAGGTGGCCGTCTCTTCCTGACAGGCGCCGCAACAGGGCGCGGCGCACGTGCTCTGAATAATGTAATGGCCGTTCGGGGGAAAGGGAAGATTTCCGGCCGCTCTTGCCCCAAAGGGAAACGGAATTGCCCCGAGTCCCTATGGTGCTGCGCGTGTGCCTGGACAAGACTCGCCGAATGGCTGGGCGGGCAGGCTATGGACGATCAGCGGCAACTCATCGTGATACTGGAGGACGATGCCGGCTTGCGGCGCGCGGTCGAGCGGCTGCTGCGGCTATCGGGCTTTCGCACGCGATCGTTTCGTAGCGCGGAAGAGGCCAGTGTCGTCGAATGTTCCGGCGCCGCCTGCTGTCTCGTCATCGACGTGCAGTTGCCGGGCATGTCGGGGCCGGCGTTTTACGGCACGTTGCGTTCGCCGCGGCCGCCTGCCGTATTCATGACGGCCTACGACGGGCCGCGCACGCGGCGCGCCGTGGAAAACACCGGCGCGCGCACGCTGCTGATCAAGCCGTTTCTCGGCGAGGCGCTGATCGATTCGATTGGCAAGGCCATCGCGGACCGGTCGTGAGCGAAGCCGCAGCGGGTTGCCGAAGCTGCGCGTGCGCAGCCGGGTAGCCCGCTATCAGACGCGGAAATCCGCGGCCATATCTTCGTCGCTGCGCGCTTCGAGCTTGCCGGAACGGCATGCGTGCATGAACGTGTCGTAGTCCTTTTCGTTCTGCGCAGCGCAGGCGAAGGCATATTCCGTGAGCGCCTCCGCGAACCGGTCGCCATTGCCCAGATAGGCGGAGATCTCGACGGCCTTGCCGCTTGCTTTCGCGTGGGCGCGCGCGAGCGCCCAGCCGCACAGCCGCGCGTAGCCCTGCAGGACGGTGTTGCTCATGCGCTCGACCTCCGCGGAGATCTTCATGTCGCGCAACTGGCGGAAATAGAAATTCCGCTTCGCCGGCCCCGTCGTCCAGCCGAGAAACGCGTCGCTGGCTGCCTGGAGCAGGCGCTGTCCGGCAACGACACGCTGGCCTTGATGCGCCGGACCGTCGGCTGGGAAGTAGTGGGCGATGACCGATTCGCGCGCCTCCTTGACCTGCAGGAAGAGCGGCTTGCCGTGACTGTCGATGAACAGGAGCACGAGACAGAACGTCCCCACGCTGCCCACCCCGACGACCTTGAACGCCACGTCCTGAAGCTCGAACTGGCCGATGAGCGCGCGGCGCTCGGGAGACAGCGTGCCGAGATAGGCCTCGAACGCGACGGCGAGCTTGCTTTTCCACGCTTCCGTGTTGGACCACGCTTCGTCCTTGCCGAGCAGCGAACTGGCGCCCCCGGGATGAAAGAGCGCCGGTGGAGCGTCCTGGATTACCCAGTGGCCGTCGCGTTGTACAGTCATCTTTCCCAGCATGCTTTCGTTGGTCCGCGTCGCGGCTTTTTCCTTCGCTTTGGCGATGGCGCGCCGTCCTTCGTCGGTCGTGGCGCTTTCCATCATGCGCTCGAAGGTCACGACTTCGTGCCACAGATCGAGCGTGCTGTAGCCGGAGTATTCGCGCATGCGGTCGCAGTATTCGTGCACGGCGGTCGCCACGAAGTCGCCTGTCGGCCCGCGTGCAATGCCCATATGCTCGCCGGCAATCGCGAGGCTCGCCGTGAGCCGTTTCAGATCCCACTCCCACGGGCCGGTCGCGACTTCGTCGAAGTCGTTGAGATCGAACACCAGTTGCCGCTCGGGGGTGGCGAAGCCGCCGAAATTCATGAGGTGGGCGTCGCCGCAGATGGGAAAGGCGATCCCCGTGTTGACGGTATCGGCCAGATCGTGGGCCTGGAGAATCGCGCTGCCGCGAAAGAAGGTAAAGGGCGAAACGGACATGCGCCCATAGCGCAGCGGTATCAGCGCCGCCACGCGGCCCGCGCTGTTCTGCTGCAGCAATTCGACCGGATCGCGGTCGGTATTGCCCACGTTTGCGTGCAGGGAGCGCTTCGCATGCTCCCGCGCTTCGCGGCCGATCGACTGCCGCTCGGCCAAAGTTTGCAGTTCTGCCATGTGCGCACTCCTCTGTGTTCGAGAGCGTTGACGCGCGAGCGGTGTGGGGATGCCTTGCAGCATGTTCGGCATCCGGGATGCGCGGAATGCGCGAAGGCCGGTGCGATTCAGTCTAGCATCGAATTCCTTCGCTGTACTGGAGGATGCGGGAGCGCGCATTGAAGCCGCAATCGAAGCCGCAATCAAAACTGCAATCGCGCGGAGACGGCAAGGGGCCATGGAGGCATGACATGGCGGCACTCCCGACACGCAAAATGCAAAATTACCTGATATAAATGCAAAACAGCGGGGTGAATTACGGGTCGATAAAACGTTATCTTACGACTCGTGCGCTGTCGTCTGAAATGACGGCAGCGTCCGGATTGGTCGCATGGAACTGGAGAGAGCCGTGATCGAACATCAGAATGCGGTGATTCACGTCATAGACGACGATGCCGAGATGCGAACGGCATTGAAACGTCTTCTCCACGGCGCGGGCTATAACGTGCGCGATTATGCTTCGGCCGGCGAATATCTTGTTAGCGAACCTGATGCGCGCGCCGGGTGCCTGTTGCTCGATCTGGAACTGGGTGGCCCGAGCGGGCTGGAACTGCAACAGGCATTGCTGCGTCGTCCGCAGCCATTGCCCGTCGTCTTCATGAGCGCCTATGGCGACGTCCCCAGAACGGTCAAGGCCATGAAAGCGGGGGCGGTCGATTTTCTGGTGAAACCGTTCGACCGGCATGCCCTGTTCGACGCCCTGGATGCGGCATTCGGCTCAGCCGGGAGGCAAGCCGCTGCACCGGATACGAAACTTCCCGTCGATCTTGGCGAGCGCGAGCAGGCCGTGTTGCGCGGCGTTGTCGCCGGGTTGCGCAACAAGCAGATTGCCGCGCAACTCGGGCTCTCCGAACGCACGATAAAAAGCTGCCGTGCCGGACTGATGCGCAAATTCGAGGCAACGTCGCTTGCGGAATTGCTGCGCCGGGCCGAATGGCTGGCGAATGCTCCTCTCATGCAGTAGGGTTGATCCGGCGAGCCGGTGAAGATCGACGAAACGCATTATTCGGTAAAAGCATCATTCCAGCGGCATGGCGCGCGTTGATGATTGGCTTATGCATTTCAATGCGTGGTCCGAAAGGGGCGAATGCGTGCCGATACGGCCTATGCCAGTCATTCCACGGATAAAACGATGGCTATCCGCTTTATCGATCAGGCTGCCCTGGCGTCGCGGGGAGAGGGATAAGTGCAAATATCCCGCTGGCATTATTCAATTGCACATATCGGCGCAATGGCTGTCGAAGCCTGATATGCGCCGTGTCCCGGCGGGAATGGTCGCAAGCGCGATTCGTCTCGGGCTTTTCCTGTTCTGTCTGGCCAGTACGGCGGGGAGTTTCGCGGGCGAACCGGCACGCGTGCTTCTGCTGACGGGAGCCGATCCCAGTCAGCCGGCGGCTTTCGTGCAGATCCGCGCGATTCGCAGCGTTCTGGACGAACAGATGCCGTATGCCACGGAGGTCTTTCTCGATTCCATCGACGGATTCCGCTTTGGAGACGAGCATCTGACGCCCGAATTTCTCGCGTTGATGGAGAAGAAGTACCAGGGACAGCACATCGACCTCATCATCGTGCTCGGCGATCACGCGGCCGACTTTGCGTTGCAGTACCACACGGCACTCTGGCCCGGCATACCGGTCTTGCTGTCGAGCGTGGCGCAGGGCTGGATGGCCGGGCATGTGTTGCCTCCTGGTTTTGCTGCGTTGCCGTTCCGGATCGAGGTCGAGAAGACGCTCGCGATTGTCGAAGCGCTTCAGCCTCAGGCACGGCGTCTCGTCGTCGTGGGCGGCTCGACCGACGCGGATACGGAACTCGTGAATCGTGTCGTCAATGCGGTGCGCCGCGAGCCTGGACGCTGGACGTCGGTGCAAACCTGGGAAGGGCTTGCCCCTGACGAACTGCAAAGGCGGCTGGCGGGACTCGACAGGAACGACGCGGTGATCTACACGACGATGTACCGGGATCACGCAGGCCACCGCTATTTCCCCTATCAGTTGCTCAAGCCTATGGTCGAGGCGAGCCGTGCGCCCATCTACGGCTGGTATTCCACGTATGTGGAAGGCGGTATCACCGCCGGGGCGGTCTATGATCTCACCGGGAACGGCGTCAACACGGGCAAGGCGGCCGTGGCGATCCTGCAAAACGGTGGAAAAAGCGGCGGCAAATTCGAGGGTGTCGATCTTCCGGCCATACCGGCCCATTGCGTGGCGAATGTCACCGAGCTCGAACGCTTCGGCCTCCCGGTGTCGCGCTTGCCCGAGGATTGCGAGCTCGTTAATTTTCCGCCGTCGATCTTTCGCGAGTATCGCGGCACCATGTTGACGCTGCTGGGCGTGCTGCTTGCCCAGTCGGCCACCATCGTCGCGTTGCTGGCGCAGCGGCGGCAGCGCCGCCGGGCCGAAGCCGAGGTCGCCGAGCGCGGCAACGAACTCGCGCGTGCCGCCCGCTTTGCGGCGGCCGGAGAACTCAGTGCTTCGATTGCGCACGAGGTCGGGCAGCCGCTGGGCGCGATCCTGAGCAATGCGGATGCGGCCGAATTGCTCGTGGCGTCGCCGCACATGGACGTGGCCGAGCTACAGGAGATTCTCTCCGACGTGAAGCGCGACGCATTGCGGGCGAACGATGTCGTGCAGCGTCTGCGTGCATTGCTCCAGAAGCAGCGCGTCGTCTTTTCGCCGGTCGGGCTCGATGCGACGCTCAAGGAGTCGCTGTCGCTCGTCGCGCCCGAAGCGAGGCGGCGCGGGATTGCTATCGATGTGCAATTCGGCGCAGGCGACCTCGAAGTGATGGGCGACCCTATCCAGCTTCAGCAGGTATTGCTCAATCTGGCGGTCAATGCCATGGACGCCATGCGACAGTCGGCGCCGGAAGATCGCGTGCTTAGTATCGTGACGCGAGGGGCGGGCGAAAGTGTCGAAATCGTCGTCGCGGATCGCGGCAGCGGTTTTCGCGCCGCATCCGCCCAGCAGCTCTTCGAACCGTTCTATACGACCAAGCCGCACGGCATGGGGCTGGGCCTGTCCATCGTGCGTTCGATTGTCGAAGCGCACCACGGACGCGTGGCCGCCTCGTTGCGCGATGGCGGCGGCGCCGAGGTCACGGTCTGGTTGCCGCTTTCGCACGTGCGCCATGACGTGCACGCCCAGACCGCACCGCCGGTTTCCGCCGCCCGATTGTCGAACGTGCACACGGATTCGGGCTAGGCCCTCGGGCGCGAAGTGGCTTGTCTTGCCGTCCCGGCCGTGCAGGCCGTGACGTAAAGCGCAAGCATGTCGCCGAGCGCTTCGGTCATGGCTTCGTCGGCGAGACCGAGCGGCCCGGGATCGTTGAGGGCCGCGTTGATCATCGTGGCAATCACGGTCTGGAACGCAACCATCAGGCGTTCGCTTGCATGCTTGCTGCGGCGCAGTTCGGGCAGGCGTGTCATATGCGCCGTGACATCTTCGACAAAGCCGCGCGCGTACTCCTTGAAAGGCCGCCAACCGTCCGACGTGTGATCGCGCCGCTGCAGCGAAGCACGGATGACCCCGCAATGGCGCAGATGCCAGAGCCGCATCGCGTCGACCACGGCGCGTGCGGACACGGCCAGTGTCAGCGGTTCGACTTCGCCGCGCGCCAACGTCTCGACCAGTCCCTGCTGAATTCGTTGCGCATCGTCGAGCGCCAGCCTCTGCAACGCGAGAAAGAACGCGTCCTTGCTCTCGAAGCGGCGATAGAAGGCCCCCTTCGTGAGGCTCGCTTCGGCACACAGATCGTTGATGCTCAGCGCTTCGTAGCTGATATCGACGAGCAGGACTCGCCCGGCCTCCAGCAAGGCGTCCGCTGAGCGCTGGCCGCTGCGGTAGCGCGGCGCGACAAATCCGTCCCCGCTTTCGAGCGATCCGGAAAGCGGTTTTTCGATGGGGTTCGGCATGGGAAAACCCTTGGTTGACCGACCAAATGATACCCGATAGCATCTTTTTAAACGATACCCGTCGGTATCTTTTTCGTCGGTATCTTTTGATTGACGGCCTTGAGTCTGCATCTCTCGACGGCCGACGATTCGGATCACTATGGAGACAGTCATGCAAGCAGGCGAGCACACCATTGCCGCAAGCCCCGCGATCGTTCGGCCGGGCGCTCTCAAAACGTCGTTCAGCATCGAGCCGCTCGCACCAGCGATCGGCGCGGAAATCGGCAATATCGATCTCGCCGCGCCGCTCGACAGCGACCAGTACGCGGCGCTGCGTGCCGCGCTGCTCAAGCACAAGCTGCTGGTGTTCCGCGATCAGGACATCACGGCGGAGCAGCAAGTCGCGCTGGCGCGGCGTTTTGGCGAGCTCGAAGTACACCCGGTATTTCCGCATCATCCCGATCATCCGGAACTGGTGGTGCTGGGCGGCGACCACCAGATTCCCGGGCGCGAAAACGTCTATCACTCGGACGTGAGCTGGCGCGCGCGTCCCTCGATGGGTTCGATGCTGCGGTGTATCGAATGCCCGAAGGTCGGCGGGGACACGATCTGGGTGAACATGGCCGAGGCGTACGCAAGGCTGCCGGAAGCGACGCGCAACGCGCTCGACGGTCTCTATGCGGTGCACGATCTGCTGCCGGCGTTCGGTACGCGCATGACGGCGGAGGAACGCGAAAAGCGGCGCGCGGCGTTCCCGCCCGTGATGCATCCGGTGGCGCGCACGCACCCGGAGACGGGCGAGCGCGTGCTCTACGTGAACGAGGCGTTCACCACGCATCTGGCGAACTACATGGAGAAGAACGAGGTGCGCTTCGGCTTCGACTTCCGTCTCGCCGAAATGGATCTGCTGCAGTACCTCTATCGCCAGGCGGCCGTGCCCGAGTATCAGGTGCGCCTCAAGTGGCGGCCGAACACGATTGCGTTCTGGGACAACCGCTCGACGCAACACTACGCTATTCAGGACTACTTCCCGGCACGCCGGCGCATGCTGCGCGCCACGATCATCGGCGACCTGCCGGCGTAAAGATCGTCCCTTCCTCGAAAAAGCGCTCCACAGACGAACCTCATGAAGCTGACCGATCAGGCCGTGTGCGACAGGGCCGGCCACGACGTCGATCCCGCCGTCGCACGATTTTACGCGTTGCGCGCGGCGTTCCACGCGGCACCTTATCCCGCGTACGCGGCCCGGCGCGAGGCGTTGCGCCGTCTGCGCGAAGCATTGCGCAGGCATGCGCCGGCCTGCGCCGCCGCGGCGGCTGCCGACTTCGGCGTGCGTGCCGCCGATGAGACGATGCTCGTCGATCTGCTCCCGTCGCTGCTCCATATCGACCATCTGCTGCGGCATTTGCGGCACTGGATGCGGCCATCCCGCCGCCGGCCGGAGCTGCTGTTCAGCACGAATCGAGCGGCGGTGCGGTATCAGCCGAAGGGTGTGGTCGGAATCGTCGTGCCGTGGAACTTTCCGTTCTATCTGGCGCTCGGACCGCTCGCCACCGCACTGGCCGCAGGCAATCGCTGCCTGATCAAGACGTCCGAGTCCGCGCCCGAATCGTCGCGTGCGCTCCGCCGCTTGCTTGCCGATGCGCTGGACGAGGATGCGGTTGGCGTGGTCGAGGGCGACGCCGAGTGCGCGAAGCGCTTTTGCGCGCTGCCGTTCGATCACCTTGTCTTTACCGGTTCGCCCGCGGTCGGGCGCCAGGTCATGCGGGCCGCCGCGGACAATCTCACGCCCGTTACGCTCGAACTGGGCGGCAAGTCGCCCGCGATCGTTTCGCGATCGGCGGACCTGGCGCGTGCGGCCCGTCGCATCGTGCATGGCAAGACCGTGAACGCCGGCCAGGTTTGCGTGGCGCCGGACTATGCGCTGGTGCCGCGCGAACACGCGCAAGCGTTCGTCGCGGCAGCCGCGAGCGCCTTCGAACGGTTCACGGGCGAGGGCGCCGGCTATACGTCGATGATCGACGCGCGGGCCCATGCCCGCATGCTCGATCTGCTCGACGACGCCCGCGCGCTGGGCGCGACAGTCACGGTGTGCGGATCGTACCGGGGCGAGGGCCGGCAGTTGCCGCTGCACGTCGTCACGGGCGTTCGGCCGCAAATGCGCATTGCCCGCGAGGAGATTTTCGGACCGCTCCTGCCCATAGTCGAATACGACACCTTCGACGAGGTCATCTTCCGGGTGCGCAGCGGCGAGCGCCCGCTCGCGTTGTACTGGTTCGGGACGGACGACGGCGAGCGCGAACGGGTCCTGCGAGAAACACACGCAGGCGGCGTGACGCTCAACGACTGGGGCTGGCACGCCATGAACCATGCGCTGCCGTTCGGCGGAACGGGCATGTCGGGCATGGGCAACTACCACGGGGAAGAGGGGTTTCGCGAGCTTTCGCATGCGAAAGCGGTATTTGCCGAACACCGCTGGTTTCCCGTCGAATTGTTTCATCCACCCTATGGTGGTGCCGTGCAGCGCGCCGTACTGCGCTGGTACTTCGGCACGCGCTCCTGAGCCGGATAGCCGGCACCGGAAACCGCGCGAGACGGCTTCGGCCATGTCCGCGCCCTGATTCGGAAGACTTCCCGCATGCAACCCACCTATCGCCCGGCGCGCGCCTGGTTCATGGCGGCCATGTTGTTTCTGCTGGTCGCAATCAACTTCGTCGACAAGGTCGTGCTCGGTCTCGTGGCCGCGCCGCTCATGAAAGAACTGGGGCTTTCGCCGGCCCAGTATGGCCTCGTTGCCGGCAGCTTCTTCTTTCTGTTCGCCGTGACGGGCGTGGCGGGAGGCTTCCTCTCGAACCGGCTGCCCACGCGCTGGCTGCTGCTCGTGATGGCGCTGCTCTGGGCCGTCGTGCAGTTGCCTGTTGCATACAGCTCGTCGCTCGGGATGCTGATTGCCTGCCGCGTGCTACTCGGCGCGGGCGAGGGCCCCGCGCAGCCGATTGCGATTCACGCCTGCTACAAGTGGTTTCCCGACGAACGGCGCAATCTGCCTGTCTCCGTGTTCCAGCAAGGCGGCGTGTTCGGCATGATCGTGGCGGGCATCGCCGTGCCCTGGATCGATGCCACCTGGGGCTGGCGTACTAATTTCGTTGTCCTTGCCGTGCTCGGGCTGGCGTGGGCAGCGCTGTGGCTCGCGGTGGGGCGTGAGGGTCCGCTCGATGCGCATGCAACGAAAGTCTGCGCGCCGCAAGAGCCCGCAGGCACCGTCGCGCGCATTGGCTACCGCGCGTTGCTGACCGACCGTACGGTGGTCTGCATCATTGCCTTGCACTTCGCGGCCTTCCTGACACTGGCGCTCGTGCTCACGTGGCTGCCGGCTTATCTGAGCGAGGGCCTGGGCTTCGGGCCGCGTCGCGCAGGCCAGATGTTCGCGGCGGTGCTGGTCGCCACCGCGCCCGTGGGGCTCGTGCTCTCCGCCTGGTCGCAGCGGCTGATGAAACGCGGCGTGCCCTCGCGGCTCGCACGCGGCGCCTTCGTCTGCGCGTGTCTTGCGGTGGGCGGCGTGCTGCTCGTCGTGGCGGTGGTCGGCAATTTCGGGCCGGCTCTCAAGGTCGTGCTGATCGCGCTTGCCATTTCGACGACGCCGATCATCTACTCGCTCGGCCCCGCGATGGTTGCGCAGATCGCACCGCCCGAGCAGCGCGGCGCCGCGCTCGCGATCGAGTATTCGATCGCCTGGATCGCGGGCATAGTCGCGCCGCCGGCCGTGGGCTGGATGATACGCGCCGCGCACAACAACGTTGCGGCGGGCTTCGAGCAAGGTCTGTTGCTGACGGGCGCCGTGCTCGTGGTGCTTGGCGTGGGCGGCCTCAAGGTGCTCAATCCCGAACGCTCGCTCGAACGACTGGCGCGGCGCGCGGCGGCGTGAAGCGGCCTGGGCGCCGCGCCAGTCGCGAGGCACGCAATCTCATTCCAACTGGCTCCGGCCAACAAACCCATAATCACGACGGGGGAGAAATGCAGAAAAGCAAAGCAGGCCACAACAAACGCCGGGCGGCGGCACAGGTTGCCGTTGCCGTGGTGCTCGGGGGGACGGGTGCTGCGGCGCACGCGCAGTCGTCGGTCACGCTGTACGGTTTGATCGACACGGCCATACGCTACACCACGCACGCCGACAAGGCGGGCGACGACAAGATCCAGCTCGCCAACGGCGGCTTGAGCGAGAGCGAATGGGGGCTGCTTGGCTCCGAAGACCTCGGCGGCGGCTATCGCGCCGTATTCCAGCTCGAGGACCGCTTCTTTCCGAACTCGGGCGAAAACGACCCTGGCTATCCGTTCTTCAACACCGCCTATGTCGGACTCGTGTCGCCCACCCTGGGGCGTTTCACGCTGGGCCGCCAGACCAACCCGCTTGCCGACGCCGTGCTGAGGACCTACGTGACCGCATCCTGGCTGCCGACGGTATATGAGTTCCGTCCCGAGGTTTCCATGGCCGAGGGCGTGTGGACGAGCAACATGGCCAAGTACGCCGCGCGCTGGAACGACGTTACGCTGGAGCTTTCGTATGCGTTTGGCGGCGAGGCAGGCTCGTTTGGCGCGGGCAGCCAGATTGGGGCGTCGATCGCCTACATTCCGGCCTGGCCGCTGAAGCTCGCCGCGGGCTATCTGGATGCGCGCGACGCGGTCAACGGCTCCGCGCACTTCAAGGCCTGGACGGCCGGCGGCGCCTACACGTTCGGCGCAACGACGGTCAACTTCGGATGGGCGATGAACCGCGAGGATCCGGGCTTTATGGGCAACTTCCCGAATGGTCCGTACACGGCCCCGCAACTGACCGCGCTGAAGTTCAACACGTTCTCGGAGCGCGAGATGTTCTTCGGCGGCGTCACGCAACTGATCGGCGCCTCGACGCATCTTTCGGCCAACGTCTGGCGCACGCTGCAGGACGGCAAGGCGGCGAGCGGTGACGGCAACGCCACGCAGTTCCAGTTGCTGGCCGACTACAGCCTGTCACGCGCCACCGACGTCTATCTCGAGGGCGATTACGCGTTGTATCGCGGCGGCCTGGTTGGAGCGCAGTTGCAGGGTTTCGTCGGTTTGAGCGCCGCGGCGACCACGACGCAACTTGGCATGATGGTGGGGCTGCGCCACGCGTTCTGAGTCTTGAAGCACGACGTTGCAATACGCGTAGTTCGCGCTGGTGTCGCCCGAAGCACCCGGCGCGCGTGCGGCTTGCAGTACGATTTCGATCAATTCCGCTTCTGGAGCACCCATTGGTCGCTGCCTGACCGGCAGTATTGCGGGTGCAGGTTGAGCGACTGGCCTTTGGCGTTCAGTACCACGGCGACGGTCCGGCAGGTTCGGCTGTCCTTCGTGACCGTGCCGCCGGGCGTGATCGTGGCGTCGACGGCGACGCTGTTGCCGAGACCGCTGTTCTTCCACTGCGCCGCTTCGCCATCGTGTCGGGTGTTCAATGCTTCCACCACGGCTTGTTTTGCCGAGTCGATGTCGCGCTGGGTCATATAGCTGAGCGGCGTGTCGTTCAGGAATCCCAGGTTTGCTGCAAAGACGGAGCAGGTGCAGGCGGCGAGCGCGATACCGGTCAGCGCGCCCGCGGCGCTGTTGAGCGAAGCACGAAACGGCATGGACGTTTCCTCTTGGCGGCAAGCATTGAAGGTCGGCGGCCCGGTCAGGCAGCCACGCCGGCCTCGGCCGTCGCCAGCATTTGCGTCAGCGCGGCGGCCGGACCTGGGGGCGCGTCGACGACGAAGAGCGAATCGCCCCAGGCGGTCTCCGTGTGGAAGCGCCCATCGAGCCAGGCGCGCAGGGCGGCCTCGGAGAGGATGAGAATGTTGCTCCGCTTTGCTTCGTCCGTGGCCGTAACGTCGGGCATTTCGGGAACGACGTCCGGGTCGAAGCCTTCCGTCGTTGCGTGGAAGAATCCCCACGTGTCGTTCTCGATGAGCAGTACGTAGAAGTCCGGCAGGTCCAGCAGCGCCGCTTCGCTGTGAGCGGCTTCAATGCGCGCCTGCAGCAGATTCAGCGCGTCGACGGAGGACAGGCGCATCCGGGCCGCGGAAAGCGCGCCCTCCGTGTCTTCCAAAGGCTCGACGAGTCCGTATTCGATTGCTTTTCGGGTCGCCACCGCCACGCTGAGCGCGAGAGGATGGCCGACGCCGAAGTCGATCCTGAAGTTACAGATGGCGCACATATCCGCACCTCATGGCGTGACGATATTGAACCAGAACTCGAAGTTATCGAGCCAGGAAACGAACTCGCCGAGTGACTGGCTGTTACCGTCGATCTTCACGTTGCCGGCCATCACGAGTTTCTGCATGTTGGTCTTGCCCATCATGATGTCGTTCAGGTCCGAGCGTTTCATGGTGACCGAGGCATCCGCCGTGCCCGAAGTCTTGCCGGCCGTGTAGTGCAATGCGCTGTTCTCGACACCCAGAAGGCGAACTTCCTTCGTATCGGTCAGCGTGAGATTGAAGCTCACGGCCTTTCCGGCGGCGCGTTCGGGATTCAGGCGTATCCCGAGATAGTCGAGGAACATGTCGAGCGGCATCGCCTGGATGGTGTCGGGGCTCTGCGGGTTCGGCGCAGGAAGTTTTCTGACGCCATCGCGCAGTTCCATCGCTCCCGTGAGATAGAAGTTGCGCCACGGCGCCGACTCCGACTGGTAGCCCAACTGCTCGTAGGCGTCGGCCAGCAGTTGTTTGGCCGCAGTGTTCTGGGGGTCGGCAAATACCGCGTGGTTCACGACTTCAGCGACCCAGCGATAGTCGCCCTTGTCGTAGTACTCGTGCGCTCTTTTCAGGATCGCGGAGGATCCCCCCATGAACTCGACATAGCGTTTGCCGGCCTCCGTGGGAGGCAGGCGATGCAGGTTGGCGGGCACGCCATCGAAGAAGCCGAGACGCAGGTTGTACTGGGCCACCGCGTCGTGGTACACCGTGCCGTAGTAACTTCGGCAGTACCAATGTTTCGCAAGACTGTCCGGCAAGCGCATGACTTCGCCGATCTCGAGCGGCGTGAGCCCCTGGTTGGACAGGCGCATCGTCTGATCGTGCAGATAGCGGTACATGTCGCGCTGCGCACGCAGGAAGGCAATAATCCGGTCATTGCCCCAGGTCGGCCAGTAGTGCGAAGCGAACAGGACTTGTGTGTCGTCGCCGAACATGTCGATCGACGCCTGGATGTATTTCGACCAGAGCAGTCCGTCACGCATCTTGGCGCCGCGCAGCGTATAGAGATTGTGGAGCGTGTGCGTAACGTCTTCTGCCGCGCAGAATGCCTTGTACTGCGGCAGATAAAACATGAATTCGGCAGGCGCCTCGGATTCCGGCGCCATCAGCACCACGATCTCCACGCCGTCGAGCGTCATCTTCTGCCCGGTCTTTTCGGCGTACATCGTCGGGATAGCCAACGTGATGGTGCCGACCGACGTCGTCTTGCCGAGGCCGCCGTCCACGATGCCCATGGCGTTGCGCGGCAGCAGCGACCCGTACATGTAGCTTGCGCGGCGTCCCATTGCGTTGCCGGCGATGACATTCTCGCCGACGGCCGCCTCGGTAAAGCCGACGGGCGCCACGATCTTCACCTTGCCCGACTGCAGGTCTTCGTCGCTGACGAGGCCGCGTACTCCGCCGTAGTGGTCCACGTGACTGTGCGTATAGACGACGTGGGTAATCGGCTTGTCGCCGAGATGCGGGATCACGAGCTGCTTCCAGACCGTGGAGGAGACCTCGGTCGTGATGAACGGGTCGACGACGATATAACCCTGATCGCCGCGGATGATGCTCATCACGGAGAGGTCGTAGCCCCGCACCTGCCAGATGCCGTCGACCACCGTGAAGAGGCCGTGGTTCATGTTCAGCTTGGCGTTGCGCCAGAGGCTTGGATTGACCGTGGGTGGCGCGTTGTTTTCGGGGCCGCCGTTCACGAAGGCGAACTGCTGGAGATTCCACGCCGGGATATCGTCTTGCCCCTTGATGATGACCGGTTCGGGAAGCGTGGCCACGAGGCCGCGCTTCGCGTCCTCGAAATCCTGGGCGTCCGCGAAGGAGAAGAAGTCCGCGTACTGCTGGTTCAACGCGGTCGTTGCGCGCGTTGCGGGCTTCGCATGCGGGCTGGTGGGCGTCGCGGGCGTGTCCGACTGCGCCAACGCCTCGCCCACGACGCCGGACAGACCGCTCGCCACGCCGGCGACGGCAACGTTCTTCAGAAAGGTTCTGCGGCCGCTGGTCTTTGCTGGATCTTCGGGTTGGGACACGACCACCTCCAGGTGTTTGATAACGACGTTTGATCAACGCCCGACGAACAAACCGGGCTGAGCGCGTGGGCTTTGGCCGCGCGCTCCATGATCGATTGCCGATAGCGGTCGTTTTCTCATAGCGACCGACGCGAAACTATAGGGAGTTTGGGCAACGCGCTTGCCCCGAAGGGCAACGGAAGGATCCGGGGCGCCAGCGGATTCACCCCGCCTTCTGGCGCTCCCAGGGAGCGTCGCCGGTCCGGCAGTATTGCGGACGCAGCCGGCCCGTCTTGCCGACAGTCGTGACCGTGATGGCGACGAACCTGCAGGTTCTGCGATGTTTGATCGCGGTGCCTTCGGGGGTGAGCGTCGCGTTGACTACGGCCCGGTTGTCCGAACCGTTATTGGTCCACCGGCTCGTTTCCCCGTCGTTTCTCGTGTTCAGTACGACCAGCACCGTGCTTTCGAGCGCGTCGAGGTCAGGCCGGTCGAGTTTTTCGAGCGGCGTGCCGTGCAGAAGGCCGGTGTCGGCCAAAGCGGCCGGCAACGGTGCGCAGACGAGCAGCAGCGCCCCGAGGACCGCGAGGAGGCGTTGGCTTGCGGTGCTTCCGGTTGAGGCGTGGTACGGCATGACCGTTTCCCGTAACTCGAAGAGCGTCGCAGAGGGGGACGTCTGCAGTCTAGCATTCGGGTTCCGGAGGACCTGCGCAACAAGGCAAACACGGCTTCGCCGTGCCTGACGAAAGCGCCTTGCGCCGGTCCATCTTCAGGCGCGGCTTTTATCCCTGCGTGGTCAGCGCGCCATAGCACGCGGGCCGCCGGTCGCGGAACACGCCCCACGCGCGCCGTTTCGCCGCGAGCGCGTCGAGATCGAACTCGGCGGTGAGGATCGCCGCCTCCGTGCGATTGCATTCGGCGATCTTCTCGCCGTCCGGTCCCGCGATAAACGAGCTGCCATAGAACGTGATCGCGCCCGTCTCGCCGGTTTCGATGCCGATGCGGTTGCTGGCCACGAGCGGCATCACGTTCGCAGCGGCGTGACCGCGCTGCACGTTCTGCCAGTGCGTGCGCGAATCGATGGAAGTGTCGTGCGGTTCGCTGCCGATCGCCGTGGGATAGAAGAGGATTTCCGCGCCGGCGAGCGCCATGGCGCGTGCGCATTCGGGGAACCACTGGTCCCAGCAGATGCCGACGCCGATGCGTCCGTACGCCGTGTCCCAGACCTTGAAGCCCGTATCGCCCGGCGTGAAATAGTATTTTTCGGTGTAGCCGGGGCCGTCGGGAATATGCGTCTTGCGATAGACCCCGAGTGCCGCGCCGTCGGCGTCGAAGATCGCGATCGAATTGAACTGGGTCTGACCTGCCCGCTCGAAGAAGCTCACGGGCAGCACGACGGAGAGTTCGCGCGCGAGCGCCGCAAATCGCCCAAGCCACGGATGGTTCTCGTAGGGCTGGGCGAGCGCGAGGTGCGCGGGGTTCTGGTCGATGCAGAAGTACGGCGTTTCGAACAGCTCCTGCAACAGGACGATCTGCGCGCCGGCGCGCGCCGCTTCGCGCACGGTTTCTTCCGCCCGCGCCAGATTCGCCTCGATATCCCAGCTTGCCGCCATCTGCGTGGCGGCCACCACGACCTTTCTCATTGTCTTCTCTCTCATGCGGCCTGCGCGGCCGCGTTTGGCGTTCTACGTCGTTGCGGATCGTCCGGATGGTTCGGGCGCGTTGATTGTGATAATAATTCAATAAACACGAGCGGTTTTTTGCCTGTTTCGCCTATCTCTCGTGCCTCAAAGGAAATATTCGGGGAGCTTAGGGTCGTCATGTCCCGCATCGATCTGTTCGTTGCCATCGAAACCTTCGTCTGCGCCGTCGAGGAGGGCAGCCTGAGCGGCGCGGCGCGCCGTCTCGACAAAACGCCCTCGGCCGTGACGAAAACCATCGCCGGTCTTGAGTCCACGCTTGGCGTGCGCCTCTTCGAGCGCACCACGCGCACGCTCGCGCTGACCGAGGCGGGCCGGCTCTATCTCGCGACGGCCAACGAAGTCCTGCAGCGTCTCGCGGATGGCGCGCGGCAGCTCTCCGAGCACGATGACGAGCCGCGCGGCCCGCTGCGCGTCACGGCCGCCCATTCGTTCGGCCAGGCGGTGCTTGCGCCGCTCGTCGCGCGGTTCGGTCAGGCCTTTCCGCGCGTTCAGCTCGACATCGCGCTCTCGGACCGCTACGTCGACATTGTCGGCGAGGGCTTCGATCTTGCGCTGCGCATGGGCAATTACGATCTGCCGAGCCAGATCGTGAAGCCCATCGGATCGAATCGCAGCCTGCTCTGCGCGAGTCCGGCGTACCTGGCGCAGCGCGGCGTGCCCGCTTCGCCGCACGATCTGGCGCGCCATGCGTGCATTGCCTACCGGCATCCGGCGCTTTCGAGCGTTTGGCATTTCGCGCGCGAAGGTGCCCTGCAAGAGGCGGCGGCGATCGAGCCGCGCGGTTCGATCGTCACGGACAGCTACGATCTCGCACGCGCGGCGGCGATCGGCGGGGCCGGCATTCTGCCGTGTCTTTACTGGAGCGTCGTGCCGGAGATCGAGCGCGGCGCGCTCGTGCCGCTGCTGGCCGACTGGGTATTCAGTTGTCCTTGCTTCGGCGAGGACCGGGTCTGCGCGGTGTATCCCGTGAGCCGGCGCGGCTCGACGAAAGTCCTGAGGCTGATCGAGATGCTGCAGGCGCGGCTCGCCGACGACGAAGCGCGCGTGGCGGCCGTGATGGAGGCCACGATGGCGGCGTCGGTCGGGGCCATACGGTAACGAAGTGCATGGCGCTTCGCGGAGGGGCCGGCCCTTCCTGGCGCGGCGGCGCAGAGACGGTGTCAGCGCTGCGCAACGTCCGCCTGTTCGCCTTCCTCTCCCGCCTGGCCGAGCGTGGCATCCGGACGGAATTCGCTGGGCGGTACACCCAGTTCGCGCCGGAACATGTCGCTGAAGCTGCTCGGCAGATAGCCGAACTGGCGCGCGACGGCGCTCACCGGCTGCCCCTGGGCGAGCCGCGAGACGGCAATCGCCAGTTGCACCTGGCGGCGCCACTCCGCGAACCCCATACCCAGCTCGCGCGAGAAAAGACGCGCGAGCGTGCGCACGCTCGCGCCCACGTTGGCCGCGTGCTGCTCGAAGCCGATATCCACGGAGGGGTTGTCGATCACGGCGCGGCACAGCATGTCGAGCCGCCGGTCCGATGCGTCGGGCAACGGCACGCGCAGCGTGTAGCGCGGCGCATGGGCCAGCTCCATGGCGGCCAGCCGGTACGCGGTTTCGAGCCACGCGCTGTCGTTGCCCTCGCTGCCTTCGCCGCTGTCACGTTCGGCGATGGTCTTGATGAGTTCGCGCAACAGGCCGTTGATCTCGAAGACTTCGCACTGCGGGGACAAGTGGCCGATGTTTTCGCCGTGCAGATAGAGATTGCGCATCTCGACAGCGCTCATCATGTGGATGGCATGCAGCGTGTCGGGCGGCAGCCATACCGCGCGTTGCGGCGGTACGACCAGCGCTTCGCGGCCGATCTCTACCCACATCACCCCGGCTACCGCATAGAGCATCTGCGCCCACGTGTGCGAATGCGGCTCGATGTGCAGACCACGCGGATAATGGCGCGCAAGGGCGTGACCGCGTCCGGGCTCGTCGCCGAGTACGGGGGGCGCGGCTTGAGGCATGAGGGTCTCCTGACAAAAGATGGGCGGATGCGTGGCGGCAACGGCTACGCTAGCACGGTTTGGCCGCGAGCCGAAAGCGCGGGCATGCCTGACCCGCCACGCAAATGAGACGAAAGGCGCGGTGCGCCGCGCTTTTGTCCGCCCTGTCGCGAGCGGGTAAGACTGGGCGGCCTCCGGGGCACGCGCCCGCGCCTCAGAACACCTGCCTGAAGACCCAATAAAGCCCTGCCGACAAAGCAATCGAAGCGGGCAGCGTCAGCACCCAGGCCAGCACGAGATTGCGCACGGTGACCCACTGCAGGCCGGAGCCGTTGGCGGCCATCGTGCCTGCCACGCCCGAGGCGAGCACGTGCGTCGTGGAGACGGGCAGGCCGTAGACGTCGGCCATGCCGATGGTGAGCATTGCCACCGCCTCCGCCGAGGCGCCCTGCCCATAGGTCAGGTGTGCCTTGCCGATCTTCTCGCCCACCGTCACGACAATGCGCTTCCAGCCCACCATGGTGCCAAGCCCGAGCGCCATCGCCACGGCCACCTTCACCCAGGTCGGAATGAACTTGGTGGCGTGATCCATCTGCTGGCGGAACGCATTCATTGTCTCGAGGTCTGCGGGGGTGAAGGCAGGCGTGTTCGACCTCGTCATCAGACGAATCGCCTCGGAGGCAACATACATGTTGTTGCGCACGTTATCGACCATCGACTGCGGCACTGCCGCCATCGAGCCCGAGGCGCTGGCCTGGTCGGCGATGGCCTCGGTGAGCTGGCGCAGTGCGGGAAGCGTAGCGGGTTCGAGCCGGCGGGTGCGGACATAGGCTTCGACCGCCGCGCGCGGATTGTCGGGCTGGGCGCCATGCGTGTCTTGCGTGTACTTCCCGAGCGTGGCGGAGGCGTGGTGCGCGACGCTCACGAAGGCGGCGGTCTCGGCGGGCGTGACGGCCTTGTTGAGCGCGTAGGCCGTGGGTACCACGCCGATCAGGATCAGCATGATGAGCCCCATGCCTTTCTGGCCGTCGTTCGAGCCGTGCGCGAACGAGACGCCCGTGCAGGTGAGGATCAGGAGCGCGCGGATCCAGAGTGGCGGCGGTTTTTTGCCCTCCGGTTCCTGGTAGAGCCTGGGGACGCGCACCACGGCTTTGAGGACGACGAGCAGCAGGGCGGAAAGCACGAAGCCGACCACCGGCGAGAACAGCAGCGCCTTGCCTACGCCGATCGCCTGGCTCCAGTCCACGCCGCTCGTGCCGGAGGGCCCGCTGATGAACGGGTTCATGACGCCCACGCCGATGATCGAGCCGACCAGCGTATGCGAACTGGATGACGGCAGGCCCAGGTACCAGGTGCCGAGGTTCCAGACGATGGCCGCGATGAGGAGTGCGAAGACCATCGCGAAGCCGGCGTGGCTGCCCACCGTGAGGATCAGCTCGACGGGCAGCAGTTGCAGGATGCCGAACGCCACGGCGCCGCTCGAGACCAGCACGCCGAGGAAATTCCACGCGCCCGACCACACCACGGCGAGGTGCGGATCGAGCGAGTTCGTATAGATGACGGTGGCGACCGCATTCGCGGTATCGTGAAAGCCGTTGACGAACTCGAAGCCGAGCGCGATGAGGAGGGCGAGGCCGAGCAGCACGAAGGGCAGCGCCGAGCTTTCGCGCACGCCGCTTAGATCGATGACCACATGCTGTACGACGTAGATCGCGCCCACGAGGATGACGGCGGCGAACAGGCCGAAGGCGAGGCCGCTGCGGTGTGCCGCGCGCGGCTGGGGTAAGGGTATGTCCGGCATGGCGGTGCCCGGTCGGGAAGCGGTGGCTGGCGCGCGACGTTGAAGCGGGGACAGGCAGGTCGCGCGACCCTCGCGCATCGTTTGCAAACTGGCACGACGGCGCAGGCGTGTCGGACTCGCGAGACCTTGAAGCGGGTCTGTGGAGCCGAGTCAGTGTCTCATAGAAGGCGGCAACGAACGGGGTGCGCGTGCACCCGAACAGGGCGGGCCGGCGGACGCGGGTTTTGTGATTTGTCACAATCGACCTGTCCGGTTTCCCAGTTCCCGCGGCGCGAACTCCGCCGTAGCATGGGAGCCTCAGAGCGGTGAAAAGACGCCGCCTTCGCGCCGCATTGCGGGCGCGCCTTGTGAAACATGGAGGAGCACGTGTCCGAAGCCCCCTGGCTGGCCAGTTACGGCAGCATTCCCGCTGAAATCGATCCCGACGTTTACCCGTCGCTCGCCCACCTGTTCGACGACGCCTTGCGCCGCTTCGCCGCACGCCCCGCATTCCGCGTGGGCGAACACACGCTGACCTATGCGGACGTGGACCGGCTCTCTCGCGACTTCGCCGCGTATCTGCAGCAGCGGCTGGGCGTGAGGAAGGGCGACCGCGTGGCGGTGATGATGCCGAACCTCGTGGCGTTTCCCATCGCACTCCTTGGCATCGTTCGCGCGGGCGCCGTGCAGGTCAATGTCAACCCGCTCTACACGGCGCGCGAACTCGAGCATCAGTTGAACGATGCGGGCGTCGAGACCATCGTGGTCTTCGAGGGCGCGCTCCCGACCGTGGGCGCGGTGAAGGAAAAGACGGCGCTGAAGACCGTGCTCGTGGCCGGCGCGCTGGACGGCTTCACAGCACCTGCGGTCGCACCTGAAGGCGCCGCCGCGACTTTCGCGCAGGCGCTTGCCGAAGGCGCAGGCCTGCCGCTCGATCCTGTCGAGCTGACGGGCGACGACGCGCTTTTCCTCCAGTACACCGGCGGCACCACGGGGCTTTCGAAGGGCGCGCTGCTCACGCACCGCAACCTCGTCGCCAACGTCGCGCAGTTCAAGGCCTTCATGCCGGGGCTGCTCGGCGAAGACGACGAGGTGATCGTCACGGCGCTGCCGCTGTATCACATCTTCGCGCTGACCGTGAATCTGATCGTGAGCTTCTCGATCGGCGCCGAGAACTGGCTCGTCGCGAACCCGCGCAACCTCGACAGCCTCATCGACATCTTCAAGGCCGCCCGTCCCACGACCTTCATGGGCGTCAACACGCTCTATGCAGGGCTTGCCGGGCATCCGCGCATCGGCGAGGTCGACTTCTCGCGACTGCGTCTCGCGGGCGGCGGCGGCGCCGCGACCATGCCCGCCGTTTCCGCGCGCTGGGAGGCGGTC
This sequence comes from Paraburkholderia sp. AV2, assembly GCF_054968425.1. NCBI lineage: Bacteria > Pseudomonadati > Pseudomonadota > Betaproteobacteria > Burkholderiales > Burkholderiaceae > Paraburkholderia > Paraburkholderia sp. AV2. Next base: position 24,694 of record NZ_JBANLK010000023.1, on the reverse strand, counting down.
ACGGGCACTTTCATCCGGGAAGGCTATGGCCTTTCGGAAACGAGCCCGGTGGTGTCGTTCAATCCCGGCTCGGTGGATCGCTTCACGGGCACGGCCGGTTTGCCCGTGCCGTCGACCCACGTCAAGCTGGTCAACGACGGGGTGGAGGCCGCGCCCGGCGGGACCGGCGAGATCTGCGTGAAGGGACCGCAGGTCATGAAGGGCTACTGGAATCAGCCGGAAGCCACGCACACGGCGTTCACCGCCGACGGCTACTTTCGGACCGGCGACGTAGGCGCGATCGACAAGCAAGGCTTCCTGCGCATCGTCGACCGTTCCAAGGACATGATCCTGGTCTCGGGCTTCAACGTGTATCCGAACGAGGTCGAGGCCGTCGTGACCGCGATGGCGGGCGTGGCGGAGTGCGCGTGCATCGGCGTGCCCGACGAGCGCACCGGCGAGGCCGTGAAAGTGTTCGTGGTGGCGTGCCCGAATGCCGTGCTGAACGAGGATGCGGTGATCGCTTACTGCCGCTCGCAGCTCGCCGCTTACAAGGTGCCGCGCCTCGTGAGCTTCGTGGAGGCGCTGCCGAAATCCACGGTCGGCAAGATTCTGCGGCGCGAACTGCGCACGCTGAGCTAACGCCATCGGGGCGGGCGCGCCGGCTAGCCTGCCCCCGCTTTCTTGCCCGCCTTCCTTGTCGGCGTGCGCGTTTTGCCTGCGCCGGCGGTCTTCTTCGCGCGAGCGGCGGCATGGCCCGTCTGCGCCGCGCCGTACAGCTTCAGGGCGACGTCGAGCCGGGCAATCCAGTCCGCGTCGTCCAGCTTCGCGCCGAGCAGCGTTTCGATCCGTTCGAGCCGGTAGTCGAGCGTATTCGGATGCACGCCCAGCGCCTCGGCGGCCTGGCGGCGGCGCTGGCCGTGCGCGAAATACATTTGCAGCGTGGCGAGCAGATCGGATTCGCCCGCGAGCAGTTCGGCGAGCGACACCAGATAGCGCAGCACGTTGCCGCTGCTGCGCACGCTTTCCTCGATCGCGATCGACGAATACCGGTGCACGTCGCCTTCGTGCGGCGCGAAATCGACGGCCCGAAATGCTTCGTCCACCGAAGCAGCCCAGCCGCGCGCGCCTTCGTTCATGAGACCGAGGCCGATGCTGCGCACGCGCGGTTCGGCCCGCGCGAGCGCGGACGCGCGCGCAGCCACGGCCTGGTCGTTGCGCGTGAGCGAATCGCCGCGCGCGCACGGCACCCACAGCACGAGCCGCTCGCGATGCCACACGCGCAGGAGTGCGTCGAGCTTGACCTCCAGGTGGCGCGCGGCGGCGAGCGTGAAGCGGTCGAGCGCGTCGTCGCGGGCCGAAAGCGGGTAGTCGCGCAGGTCGAGATCGATGGCGAGCGCGATGCGCGGCAGGGTGGCGTCGAGTCCCAGCGCTTCGACGGTCTCGCGAAAGCGCTCCGTGTCGTCGGGCGTGTGGAAGACGAGGCCGTAGAGCTGGTGCAGCAGCGAGCCGCGCCAGCGTGCCTGCTGGTACTGCTCGGCGAGGTAGGCTGCGGCGATGTGCTGGGTCATCGCGTCGAAATAATCGAGCAGGTATGGCGAGATGTCGAACAGCAGCTCGCTCACGAGCATGCGGTCGCTGCGGGCGAGGTCGGTGCACACGCGCCAGAGCTCGCGCGCGCCGAGCTGGAACGCGCGCATGAACGACTGCAGCGGCACGTGCTGATGCACGCGGCGGCGCGCATAGTCCTCGATGCGGTCCATCATCTCGGCCGAAGGCGTTTCGCCCGAGAACAGGCAAGAGAACCAGAGATTTGCCGAGAGCGTGATCGAGGCGAAGATGTCCTTGCGGATGGCGGACGTGAGCCCGCTGTAGCCTTCGAGTTCCATCAGCGCCGCAAAGGTGCGTTCGACGGCGCTCGACGGGTTGTCGGCCAGCGCTGCCTGCAGCTTCGCGCGCAGGCGGGGGCTGATGCGGGGTACGGGAGGCAGCACGTCGGGCAGGGCGCGGGGGCGCAAGAGACGAAAGGCGAAAAGTGTATGCGCGAAATCGCCTTGCCGTCGATTGGGTGTTTTGCCGTCTGCCTGGCTTCCGCCTCGCCGCCGGTCCGCCGCCGGTCCGCTGGCGGACCGGGCGGGACCGGCCGCTGCCTGGCTCAGCGCGAGGCCGCCGCGCGCTGGCGGGCCTGGGCGGCGAGGCGCACGGCGGCGTTGGACGCGCCGTAGCCGTCGTAGCCGCCGCGCCGCTCCACCACCTCCAGGAAGAAGCGCTGGTCGAGCGTTTCGGTGTATGCGTGCAGGAACTCGCCGCCGCGCTCGTCGCGGTCGTAGAGCAGATTGTGCTGCTGGAGCGCTTCGAGGAACGCGGCCGGCAGTGCGTGGCGCGCTTCGAGATCGTCGTAGTAGTTCGCCGGCACGCGCAGCAGCGGCACGCCGGAGGCCTCGAACGCGCAGACCGCGCGGAAGATGTCGCCGGTGGCGAACGCCACGTGGTTCAGGCCGGAGCCGTGATAGGCGCGCACGGTAGCGGCCGCGGCCGTGTGCTGGTCGACCGAGGCGTTGAGCACGATGCGCAGCGCGCGGTCCGCGCTGAACAGCGCACGGCTGCGCACGAGCCCGTAGGGGTCCGGCACGAGCACGGCCGGGCTGGCTTCGAGTCCGAAGACGCTTTTCAGGAACAGCACCCACGCATCGAACGATCCGGCTGGCAGCGAAAGGCCGATGTGGTCGATGCCCGTGATCGGCCCGACCTCGGAGGGGCCGTCGATGTCGGTCAACGTGAAGTCCGCTTCGAACAGCGTTGGCGCATTGGGGCTTTCGCTCACGAAATAGTCGAGGCTGCCGTCCGGTGCCTGGACCGCGGGCACCACGCGCTCGTTCGGACCGACGCGGCTGGAGAACGGCGCATAGCCGAAGCGCGCCGCGCGTTCGCGCGCGAGCGCGGCGTCGTCCACCCGGAACGCCGATGCGCAGAGCGACAGGCCATGGTGCTGAAAGAACGCGTTGGCGAACGAGTCGGGCTCTGCATTGAGCACGATCGCAGCCGAGCCGTGCTGGTAGAGCGTCACGTCCTTCGAGCGGTGCTGGCCCGCGCGCCGGAAATGCAGCTTGCCGAGCCAGTCGGCCACGCGCTCGCGCGAGGGGCTGTCCACGGCGAATTCGAGGAATTGCCACTGCGCGCGCTCGGGCGCGGCCGGGGGAGCGAACAAGAGGGGCGCGGCGCCGCTGGCCGCACCCAGCGCTTCGCGCGTCGCTTCTTCGAGCAGCAGCAGCGAGCGATGCCCGTCGGCGGCCGTTGCGGCAGGCGGCGCGCCGCGAAAGCCGTCGTTGAAGATTTCGAGCGACAGCGGGCCGCGATAACCGCTTTTCACCACTTGCGCCGTGAAATCCGCGAGCGCGAAGTCGCCCTGGCCCGGAAAGCAGCGGTAATGGCGGCTCCATTCGAGCACGTCCATATTCATCTTCGGCGCGTCGGCAATCTGCACGAAGCCGATGCGCTCGCCCGGAATCGCCGCGATGGCGTCCGGCGTGTCGCCCAGCGACAGCGTATGGAAGCTGTCGAGCGCGAGCGTCAGCCGCGGATGATTCACCGCTTCCACGAGTTGCCACGCGTGCCGGTAGGTGCGCACGTGGCGGCCCCACGCGAGGGCTTCGTAGCACACCGTGACGCCGGCCGCTTCGGCCGCCCCGGCCAGTTGCGCCAGTTGAGCGGCGCAGACACCGTCGTCGCACAGCGTGTCGGGCGCGACGTTGCTGCAGACCAGCAGCCGGTCGGTGCCGAGCTGATGCATGACGTCGAACTTGCGCTTCACGCGTTCGAGATTGCGCGCGAGACGCTCCGCGCTCACGCCTTCGAAATCGCGAAACGGCTGATAGAGCACGATTTCGAGCCCGAGATCGTCCGCCATCCGCCGCACGTCGGCGGGCGACCCTTCGAAATACAGCAAATCGTTCTCGAAGATCTCGACCGCGCCAAAGCCTGCCGCGCGGATGGCCGCGAGCTTTTCGGCAAGCGTGCCGCTGATGGAAACCGTGGCGATCGAGCGGCGCAGGGGCGCGTGAGCAGGGGAGGCGTTGGGCATGGCAATGGCGGCGGCGTGGGTGCGGGACGGCATGCGCAATGCGCCGCCGGAGTGTGTGCATCATAATAAAACTAACTAGTTAGTACAAATTCTCGAAAACCCCAGGTGACGTTCAAGGCTTTCCGGGCGCACACTTGCGGCCATCCGGTGGTGCCTTGCCTGTTTGTACCAGGTCGTTAAGGCCACCGCCGCCGCCAGCGTGTTGTTGTGTCGTCGTGGAGTGTGAATGATGGGAATGCCTTCGGTGCTGGTCCTGAACGGGCCGAACCTGAATCTGCTCGGTACGCGGGAACCCGCGGTCTATGGTTATGAAACATTGGATGACGTTGCCGGGCTGTGCCGCGAAGCGGCGGCGCGCCTTGGGCTCGCGCTCGATTTCCAGCAGTCGAACGCCGAGCATCAGCTCATCGACTGGCTCCATGAAGCGCGCACGCGCGTGGACGGCATCGTCATCAATCCTGCCGCGCTGACCCATACGTCGGTGGCGCTGGCCGACGCGCTCAGCGCGATCGACAAGCCCATCATCGAGGTCCACATCTCGAACGTGCACAAGCGCGAGGCGTTTCGTCACCATTCGTTCGTCTCGTCGATCGCGGCCGGCATCATCGTGGGCTGCGGGACCCAGGGCTATGTGCTTGCGCTGGAACGCATGGCGGTCCTGCTCGCGAACGAGGTGATGTCATGAGCGCGGCGATTCCGGCAGAATGTGCGCGCTCGATCCTGGTCGGGCTGATCGGCTCGGGCATCGGCGGCTCGCTGAGCCCGGCCATGCATGAGCGGGAAGGGCGCGAGCTTGGCTTCAACTATGTCTACCGGCGCATCGATCTGGAAGCGCTCGGCCTCGCGCCCGCCGCGCTGCCCGAGCTGCTGCTCGCGGCGCAGCGCATGGGCTTCGACGGGCTCAATATCACCTACCCGTGCAAGCAGGCGGCGATCCCGCTGCTCGACGAACTTTCCGACGACGCGCGCGCGCTCGGCGCCGTGAACACCGTGTTGTTTCGCGACGGCAAGCGCATTGGCCACAACACCGACTGGTCGGGTTTCGCGCGCTCGTTCCGGCGCGGGCTGCCCGATGTGTCGCTCGAAGCCGTGGTTCAGCTTGGCGCGGGCGGCGCGGGCGCGGCCGTCGCGCACGCGGCGCTGACGATGGGCGCGCGCGCGCTGACACTATTCGACGTCGACCCCGCACGCGCCGAGGCCCTCGCCCGCGAACTGCAGGCGCGTTTTCCCACGGCGCGCGTCACGGCGGGAGGCGACCTTGCCGCGACGCTGCGATCGGCCACCGGGCTCATTCACGCCACGCCCACAGGCATGGCGAAGCTGCCGGGCATGCCGCTGCCGGCGGAATATCTGCATGCGGGCCTGTGGGTGGCGGACGTCGTGTACTTCCCGATTCGCACGGCGCTGCTCGAAGCCGCCGCGGCGCTGGGCTGCCGTACGCTGAGCGGCGGCGGGATGGCCGTGTATCAGGCCGCCGAGGCATTCGAGCACTTCACCGGCGTCGAGCCGGACGCGGAGCGCATGTACGCGCATCTCGAGTCGCTGCTTGCAAAAGACGCCGGCCGGTAAGGCGGCGGGCGTCGAACAGAACCTGAGAGATAGGGAAGAGACATGGCACCTCCGTTATCCGCCGATCCGCCGGCAATGCCCGCCACCTCGGCCGAGGGCTCCGCGCGGCGTTCGCGCGCGCGTTACCGCATCCTCGCGCTGCTTGCCGTGGGCACGATGATCAACTATCTCGACCGCACGGTGCTCGGCATCGCGGCGCCGCAGCTCACGAAGGAGCTCGGCATCGACGCGGCGCTCATGGGGCTCGTCTTTTCCGCGTTCTCGTGGAGCTATGTGGTAGCGCAGGTGCCGGGCGGCGTGTTCCTCGACCGCTTCGGCAGTAAGTTCACCTACTTTCTTTCGATGACGCTGTGGTCGATGTGCACACTCGTGCAAGGCTTCATTACGGGAGTGGGTGCGCTCTTCGCCTGCCGGCTGGGTCTGGGCGCGGCCGAGTCGCCGTGTTTTCCGACCAACAGCCGCGTCGTGGCGACGTGGTTTCCGCAGAGCGAGCGCGCCTTCGCGACCGGCACGTATACGGTCGGCGAATATATCGGCCTCGCATTCTTCAGCCCGTTCCTGTTCGCGCTGATGGGCGCCTTCGGGTGGCGCTCGCTATTCTATGTGGTGGGCGGTGTCGGGCTCGTGTTCGGCCTCGTGTGGTGGCGCTTTTATCGCGAGCCGCATGAGCACCCGGCGGCCAACCGCGCGGAGCTCGACTATATCGAGGCGGGCGGCGGGCTCGTCGCGCACCAGCCGGCAGGCGCGCAGCACGACGCGAAAGACGGCAACAAACGAGGTGCGAGGCGCGGCTTCGACTGGCGCATGGCAGGCAAGCTGCTGCGCCGGCGCCAGTTGGCCGGCATCTGCATCGGCCAGTTCGCGGGCAATTCGACGCTCGTGTTCTTCCTCACCTGGTTCCCCACCTATCTCGCCACCGAACGCCATATGGCGTGGCTCAAGATCGGCTTCTTCGCGATCATGCCGTTTATCGCCGCTTCCGTCGGCGTGCTGTTCGGCGGCGCGTTTTCGGACTGGCTCCTGCGTCGCGGCAAGTCGGCCAACGTGGCGCGCAAGCTGCCGATCATCGCGGGTCTGCTGCTCGCCTCGACGATCGTGCTCGCCAACTTCGTGGCGAGCAACGTGGCCGTGATCGCGATCCTCTCGCTCGCGTTCTTCGCCCAGGGCATGGCCGCGCTGGGCTGGACGCTGGTTTCCGATATCGCGCCGGCGGGCATGCTGGGTCTCACGGGCGGCATTTTCAACCTCGCGGCGAACCTGGCGGGCATCGTCACGCCGCTCGTGATCGGCCTGATCGTGGCCGTTACCGGGTCGTTCGTCTGGGCGCTTGCGTTCATCGGCGTGATCGCGCTGGTGGGCGCGGCGGCGTATATTTTCGTGGTCGGCGATATCCGGCGAATCGAGCTCTGAGCGGCTTGTCGCACGCTCCGGTGTGCTACAAGCCCCATGCTAGAATCGCCCGCATCCTTTCCTCTTCCTATGTGCGCGGCAACGACAATGGCAAGACCGGCGGCACCGCCCGAGAGCAACGACGACAACACGCCATCCGGGAACCGGCGCAAGTACGACCCGGAAGAAACGAAGCGCAACATCCTCGAAGTGGCGACCGCCGAATTTTCGGCGATGGGGCTCGCCGGCGCGCGCGTGGATCAGATTGCCGAGCGCACGCACACCACGAAGCGGATGCTCTATTACTACTTCGGCAGCAAGGAAGGGCTGTACGAAGCCGTGCTCGACAAGGTCTACGGCGACATTCGCGCGCTTGAACAAGACCTGCGTATCGACGAACTCGATCCTGTCGAGGGCCTGCGCCGTCTAGTCGAGTTCACCTTCGACTACCACGATCGCCATCGCGACTTCGTGCGGCTCGTGACCATCGAGAATATCCACGGCGCGCGTTACCTCGAACGCCTCAAGACCTTCCGCAACCGCAACGCCAGCGTGATCCGCACGATCGAGGATCTGCTCGCGCGCGGCGTATCCGCAGGCGTGTTTCGCAGCGACGTCGATCCGATCGACCTGCATCTGCTGATCAGTTCGTTGTGCTTCCATCGCGTGAGCAATCGCCATACATTCGGCACGGCGTTCGGGCGCGATCCTTCGCATCCGCGCTTGCGCGCGCGCCATCGCGAGATGGTGGTGGATGCCGTCTTGCGCTTCGCGCGCCGCGAGGGCGACTGAGCGGGGCCTGCGGCCGTCCTCGACACTACCCTGGCGGACGGAATTCGCGCGGCGCGGTTCCCGCAGGCGCCGCTTCATGCGGCGCTGTCATTCACGGCGTTTTGTCGGCGTTTCGTGCTTTGCGCTTCGGCTTGGGCCAGCGCATGCAATGCCGGCGCTTCCAGCACCGCCGTGGCCGCGTCATGTCTCGCAACGGCCAGCATGGCCTGTCCGACGTCCGCGGTCGTCACCAGCCGGTCGCCGAGCGCCACGCGCAGCAGCGGCCAGACCGGCTTCATGAGCCGATACAGCGCGTGATAGAGACGCGTTTTCGAGCGTATGCCTTCGAGCGGTTCGATAGCGCCGGGCCGGAACAGGTACACCGCACGAAATCCCAGTCGCTGCAACGCGTTCTCGGTTCGTCCTTTCACGCGCGCCCACATGCTGCGGCCGCGCTCGCTGCTGTCGGTGCCCGCGCCCGAAACATAGACGAAAGTCATCTCCGGATTCAGGCGCGCGAGCGTACCGCCTATCGCCATCGTGAGGTCATAGGTCACGCGCGAGTAATCGGCTTCGGACATGCCGACCGACGACACGCCGAGACAGAAAAAGCACGCGTGAAAGCCCGTCAGTTCGGACTCGGCCGCGCGGCTGTCGGCCAGATCGGGCAACAGCGTTTCGCGCAGCTTCGCGTGACGGAGGCCCGTTTCGCGGCGTCCTACCGCGCGTATGAGTTCGACGTCGTCCGCGCGCAGGCATTCGCGCAGCACGCCCTGGCCGACCATGCCGGTCGCGCCGTAGATCAGTACTTTCATGAGGTTCCCGAATCACGGTCGTTGTCGATGGGCGTGCAGGACGCTCCTCTCAAGCTGCCCTGCACGTTCGCGTTCGCTCAGTTGCGCGGCATGACCGGAATGATGCCCGCGCCGCCGAAGTCGGTGGACAGCGTGACGGCGCGCCAGCGTTCGCCCTCGGCGGCGCGCGCGGCATCGGCGGCGTTCGAGAACTGCAGGGCGTCGCTGCCGAGCAGCAGGTGGGCGGGCGGATCGTCATGGCGCGTCAGTTGCAGCACCACTTGCGCGACGCGCGCGGGATCGCTGCGTTCCTTGCCCACGTGGTCGGCGAAGAGCTTCAGCAGCGCGCCGATCGACGGCTCGTACTCGGGCAGCAGCGCGGGAATGTGGGCGCCGGCTTCGGTGCCCCAGTCCGTCGCCATGCCGCCCGGCTCGAGTGCCGTCATATGGATGCCGACAGGCGCGAGTTCCTGGCGCAACACTTCGGTGAAGCCGCCCACGGCCCATTTGGCCGACTGGTACGCGGCGAGCCCGGCCGTGCCTAACCGGCCGCCGACCGACGACACATGCAGGATATGCCCGGATTTTTGCGCGCGCATCACCGGCAACACCGCCCGCGTGACGTTGACGACGCCGTAGAAGTTCGTGTCGATCTGCGCGCGGAAGTCGTCCTCGGGACTTTGCTCGAACGGCGAAATGTGACCGAAGCCCGCATTGTTGACCAGCACGTCGATGCGGCCGAACGCATCGAGCGCGGTTTGCACGGCGATGCGCGCTGCCGCGGGATCGGCGACGTCGAGCGCCGCGGTTTTCATGCGGTCTCCGTGGCGCGCCGCGAGGTCGTCGAGCCGCTGCGGATCGCGCGCCGTGGCCAGGACGCGTTCGCCCGCCTCCAGCGCGGTTTCGACGATATGGCGGCCGAGGCCGCGTGCACTGCCGGTGACAAGCCAGACTTTCGACATGATGAGCTCCTTTGCTCGCTAATTATGAGTGTGCACTCACTCATTAATGGGTCAAAAAAAAGCGCACTCAGGCGTGCGCAATCGCGTTCCAGAAAGCGTTGAACCCGGCTTCGAGGTAGCGCTCGCGCTGCGCCGGTTCGCGCACGATGAAATCCATCGTTGTTTCGGCGAGTGCGCCCATGATTGCCGAGGCGAAAGCCGGGGAGTGCCCGTCGAGATGGCCTTGCGCGATGCAATGCCCGATGAGCGCGCCGGCTTCCGCGAAGGCTTGCATGCCGACCGCGCGCGATTGCTCGGTGACGCGTTCGGAGGCGCTCAGGACCAGCATGACCTTGCGTTTGTCCGGGTTGGCGACGCCCCAGTCCACGTAGTGCCGCCAGAGATGCCGGGCGCGCTCGCGCATGCCGGCGTCGTGCGGGAAGTCGGGCGCGAGCGCTTCGCGCAGCTCGGCCTTGATGGCGAGATAGAGCGCGTTGAGCAGTTCGTCCTTGTTATCGAAGTAGGTGAAGAGCGTGCCTTCGGCAACGCCCGCGGTTTTGGCGATCCTGGCCGTGGGCGCGCCCAGCCCTTGCGTCGCGATCACGTGGATGGCGGCGGCAAGGATGGCATTGCGCTTGTCTTCGCTTTTCGGGCGGGCCATGAACGGCGTCTCGGGTTACATAGTTGAGTGATTACTCAATCATACAATGGATTTTCTCCTTCCTGCAACCTGCCGCAGGGCGGTGGCAGGCGGAACTGTCCCTGTCGTCGCGCCCCCGTAATCCGGCCCCAGTGGCTTCCCGCCTATCCCATAAATGTGCGCAGACCATTACACTAGCGACCGTGAGGGCCGCACGACGGGCCTTTCGTCCGGCCGCAACGCGCGCGCATTCGCCCGCGCCGCGTGGAGCCACGATTCAGTCAACGGAAAAAGCCCAGACGCCCAATGAGCACCGCCATGCCCCGCGCCGGCCAGGCCGGCCTGCCGCGCCAGACCGAGGGACGCTACACGCTCGGCACGCGCATCGTCCTCAGCTTCGGACTGCTGTTCGTGCTGATGCTCGCCACCGCGGCGATCTCGTACAACCGCCTGCGCACCATCGACGACGAGGCTTCCAGCCTCACGCACGATTCGGTGCCGGGACTCTTCTACGCGACGTCGCTGCGTGCGGCGGCGTTCCAGACGTACATGCTCACGGAGCGCGCCGCCTTCGTGGACGCCGACGCCGACAGCACCGGGCGGGATCTTGCCGCCTTGCCCGGCGCGCTCGCCGACGTGGACCGGCTGGTGAAGCAGTACGACACCACGGTTTTTCGCGGCGACGATCGCGAACGTTTTCAACGCTTCCGCGATGCCTACGCACGCTATCTGCCCCAAATTACCGCCATCGCGCATCAACTGCCCGCGTCGCGCCCCGCCGCGCAGGCAGCCTTCGCGCAACTCGCTCCGGCGTGGCAGGACGTGACGGACTCTGTCAACTCGATCGTCGAAGAGAACCGGGGGCAGGCCGACGATTCCGCGCAGACCATCCGCGGGTCGGTCTCGGGCACCGAGATCACGCTGGCCGCAGCGCTGGGCGTCGTGCTGCTCGCCTCGCTCGCCACCGGCTACGCGCTCTATCGCGCGATCACGGTGCCGATGGCGCGGCTCGTGGACGTGCACGACTCCATGCGCACGGGCGACCTCACGCAGCGCCTGCATCTTGGCCGCCGCGACGAATTCGGCGTGCTCGAAGACGGCTTCAACCGCATGAGCGACGAGCTCGCGAGTCTCGTTGCCCAGGCGCAGAAGTCGTCGCTGCAGGTTTCGACTTCGGTGGCCGAGGTGGCCGCCACGTCGAAGGAGCAGCAGGCCACCGCGAGCGAGACGGCGGCCACGACCACCGAGATCGGCGCGACCTCGCGCGAGATCTTCGCGACCGCGCGCGACCTCGTACGCACGATGAGCGAAGTGGCGACGGTGGCCGAGCAGTCGGCCGCGCTCGCCACCACGAGCCAGAGCGGCCTCACGCACATGGAAGACACGATGGGCAGCGTGATGGAGGCCGCCGGCTCCGTGAACGCGAAGCTCGCGATCCTCAACGAGAAGGCCGTGAGCATCAACCAGGTGGTGTCGACCATCACCAAGGTGGCCGACCAGACCAACCTGCTTTCGCTGAACGCGGCCATCGAGGCGGAGAAGGCCGGCGAGTACGGCCGCGGCTTTTCGGTCGTCGCCACCGAGATCCGGCGCCTGGCCGACCAGACGGCCGTGGCCACCTACGACATCGAGCAGACCGTCAAGGAGATCCAGTCGGCGGTGTCGGCGGGCGTGATGGGCATGGACAAGTTTGCCGAGGAAGTGCGCCGCGGCATGCACGACATGCAGGCCGTGGGCACGCAGCTTTCGCAGATCATCGGCGCGGTGCAGACGCTCGCGCCGCGCTTCCAGATGGTGAACGACGGCATGCAGGCCCAGGCCACCAGCGCGGAGCAGATCACCCAGGCGCTCACGCAGCTTTCGGAGGCGGCGCAGCAGACGGCGGAATCGCTGCGCCAGTCGTCGCAGGCCATCGACAATCTCACGCTCGTGGCCAGCGAACTGCGCACGGGCGTATCGCGCTTCAGGATCGAGGCTTGATATCAAGTGGCGCGCAAGAGCGCCCCGAGGGGACCCGGCGATGCTGTTCCTGTTGTTCGAGCTTGACGGCGAACGCTACGCGCTCGATGCGCGCGAGATCGCGCACGTGCTGCCGCTCGCACCGGTGCGTCCGCATCCGGGCACGCCGCCGTGGATCGCGGGCCTGATCGAGCACGAGGGCGCGCCCGTGCCGGTGGTCGATCTCGCGATGCTGGCGCTCGGGCGTCCCGCGCGCGCGCTCATGTCCACGCGGCTCGTGCTCGTCTACGACAGATCCGGCTCCGATGCCGCATCGCGAAGCTCCGCGCAACGTTATATTGCACTCCTGATCGAATGCGCCACCCGTACGCAGGCTTTCGCCGCGACCTCTTTTGCGGACGGTGGCATTGCCACCCCCGAGGCACGCTGGCTCGGCCCTGTCGCGCGCGACGAACAGGGTTTCGTGCAGTGGGTCAAGGTCGATCAGTTGCTCGATGCGCGGGTGCGGGCGCTGCTCTTTCCCGATCCGCCTTCGTGGCAGGCGCAGGGAGCCGCGTCGTGAGCGCCGGCGATCCGCGCTTCGCTGGGTGGCTCCTTCAGGAGACGGGTATCGATGCGCCGTCGCTCGGCGTGAACGCGCTGGCCCGCGCGGTCGCGCTGCGCGCCGCTGCAACGGTGGCGGCGGAGACAGGCGAGGCGTCACAAACCGGTTCGCTGCCGGCTGCCTGGGAGGCGGGCGCCGCCGTGCCGGGCGCGGTGCTCGACGCGTACTGGGCGCATCTCACGTCCGTCGCCGCGGAACGCCAGGCGGTCATCGACGCGCTCGTGGTGCCCGAGACCTGGTTCTTTCGGGAGCGCGAGGCCTTTACGGCGCTGGCGCGCCTCGGCGCGGAGCGGCTCGCGCGGCGGCCCGGCGACGTGCTGCGCGTTCTGAGCGCGCCGTGCTCCAGCGGCGAGGAACCGTATTCGGCGGCGATGGCGTTGCTCGACGCGGGGTTTGCCGCCGATCAGTTCGGCATCGACGCGATCGACATCAGCACCGCCTCGATCGCGGCCGCGGAGCACGGGGTTTACGGACGTAACGCGTTTCGCGGTGACGGCCTCGCGTTTCGCGAGCATCATTTCGAGGCGGTGGAGGACGGCTGGCGCGTCGGCATGCACGTGCGGCGTCCGGTGACGTTCGAGCGCGCCAATCTGTTCGAGTGGCTCGTGGCCCATCCGGTGCGCTACGACTTTATTTTCTGCCGCAACGTGCTGATCTATTTCGACCGCGATGCCCAGGACCGCGCGATACGCCTGTTGCGCGAGCGTCTGGCTGTCGACGGCATGATCTTCGTCGGTCCTGCCGAGACCGGGCTCATGATGCGGCACGAGATGGTCCCCGCTTATATTCCGCTAGCGTTCGGTTTCCGGCTGCCCGACGAGGACGAGGCGCAAAAGCGTGCGCTTGCGCCCGGACTCGCGCCTGTGCCGCTGTCCCTGCCGTTGCGGCCCATGCTTGCCGTGCCGCCGAAGCCCGCGATCTCCGCTGCGCCAGTGCTCCCGCCGTCGTCGACCGTTGCGCCGGCATCGATGCCGCATGGCGCCGGCGTGCCGCGGACCCTGCCCGGCGTACCCGCGCGTTCTTTGCGCACGCAACGTTCCGTACCAGACGGTGGTGCGTTCGCGAAGCCGCTTGCGCCTGCCGCGACTCCCGGCGCCGGGCTTGTCGAGGCGCGGCGTCTTGCCGATGCGGGCGAACTCGATGCTGCGCGCCGTCTTGCCTGGCAGGCGGCGCAATCGGCCGCGCCGGACGCTGACGCCTGGTATCTGCTCGGCCTGATCGCCGATGCTCAGGGGCACGCTGCCGAGGCGCGGGACCACTACCGCAAGGCGGTCTATCTCGATCCTGTGCACTACGAAGCACTGACCCATCTGGCCGCGCTGCTCGAAGTGGAAGGCGATGGCGACGGCGCGCGCCGCCTGATGCGCCGCGCCGAGCGTGTCGCGCCGGGAACGCCATACCACGGAGGCGCCGATGTCTGAACGCGAATCTGCCGTGCTGGCCCGCGTGCCGCTAGACGATTGCTGGAACCGCATCGGCACGCGCGGCGACAATTCGTGCCCACGGCTCGAACAGTATCTGCGCTGCCTGAACTGCCCGGTATTCGCGCAGGCCGCCGCGCGCATGCTCGAGCGTCCTGCTGATTTCGCGGCGGCCGCGCTTCCTTCCGCCGCGCGCGCCGGCGGTGCGCGAGTCGACGATCAGGACACCCTGGCTAAAAGCGAAGGATCGCTCGTATTTCGCGTGGGCGCCGAGTGGCTTGCGCTGCCGGCCACGGTACTGCAGCACGTGGGCGAGGCGCGCGCCATTCATTCGCTGCCGCACCGGCGCAGCGCCGCCGTGCTCGGCATCGTGAACGTGCGCGGTGTGTTGACGCTGGCCGTCTCCCTCGCAGCGCTGCTGCACATCGAGGCGGCGCCGGAGTCCGCTGGCGCGCGTTCCGGCCGGCGCCGCCTGCTGGTGGCGGAACGGGGCGGCGAGACGACCGCGTTCCCGGTCGACGATGTGGAGGGCGTAGCGTATTTCAGCCACGAAGCGCTGCTGCCCGCGCCGGCCACGCTGGCGCAGGGATCGGGCCGCCACGTGCGCGGCGTACTGGGCTGGCGCGGCCGCTCGGTCGGCGTGCTGGACGTGGAGGCACTATTCGAGGCATTGACGAGGAGCGTGCGATGAGCGACGACGAGCTGAGCCGCCGCTCGCTGCTCGACCTGTTCCGCGAGGAAGCGCAGACGCAGACGCGCACGCTTTCCGCCGGCTTGCTGGCGCTCGAAGCCACGCCGGCGGACCCCGGGACGCTGGAGTCGTGCATGCGCGCGACGCATTCGCTCAAGGGCGCCGCGCGCATCGTCGGGTTGCCCGAGGCGGTGGAAGTGGCGAGCGTGATGGAAGACTGCTTCGTCGCTGCGCAGCATGGCGAACTGCGGATCGACGCCGCGCGCATCGACGCATTGCTGGTGGGCATCGACATGCTGCTGGCAGCGGGCAATGCCGATGCGCCGCCGCTGGCGCGCGACGCGATCGATGCATTTGTCGCGCGCCTCAATGGCGAAGCGGACCTCGAAGTTGCGGGGGATGAAGTGCAGGCTACGCAGGCCATTTCCGTGGCGCCCGATTCCGCCTCGTCCGCCGCGCCCGTTGCGGCCGAAGCGGAAGCCGAACCCGCGTCCGCACGCGAACGCGCCACGTCGTCTACAGACGGGCAACGCATGTTGCGCGTGCGTGCAGGCACGCTGGATCGGCTCGTGGGTCTCGCAGGCGAAACGCTCGTCGAATCGCGCCGTATGCGGCCGTTCGCCGACTCGCTCCTTCGTGTGCGCTATGCGCAGGGCGACGTGCTGGGTGCGATCGGCCAGTTCCAGGATCGGCATATCGATGCGCTCGGCACCGAGGCGCGCGCCGCGCTGGCCGAAATCCGCGCGTCGCTCGCGGCGCTGCAGGGGCAACTGGCCGAACGCTTCGACGACCTCGACCGCATCGAGCGGCGCGGCGCGCGGCTCGCGCAGCGGCTCTACGACGAAGCGCTGCAGTGCCGCATGCGGCCGTTCGGCGAGATCGCGCACGCGTATCCGCGCATCGTGCGCGATCTGGCGCGCTCGCTCGGCAAACGCGTGCGCTTCTCGGTCGAAGGCGAGACGGCCCAGGTGGACCGCGACATCCTCGACATGCTCGATGCCCCGCTCGGGCATCTGCTGCGTAACGCGCTCGATCACGGCATCGAGGATCCGGTCACACGGCTCATCGAGGGCAAGCCGGAGGAGGCGCGCCTCACGCTCGAAGCGCGCCACAGCGCCGGCAAGCTGCTGATCAGCGTGGCCGACGACGGCCACGGCGTCGATCTCGCGGCGCTGCGCGCGGCCATCGTGGCGCGCGGGTTTGCCCAGAGCGACGCGGTGGAGACGATGTCCGACGCCGAGCTGCTCGACTTTCTGCTGCTGCCGGGGTTCTCGCTGCGCGATACCGTCACCGACGTTTCCGGGCGCGGCGTGGGGCTCGACGCGGTACACAATTTCGTCAAGGCCGTGCGCGGCACGGTACGGATCGAGAGCGTGGCGGGGCGCGGCACGCGCTTTGTCCTGCAGTTGCCGCTTACGCTTTCCGTCGTGCGCAGCCTGATCGTCGACGTGGCCGGCGAAGCGTACGCGTTTCCGCTCGCGCGCGTGAGGCGCGCGCTGCGCGTGCCGCGCAGCGCCATCGAAATGCTCGAAGGCCAGCAGCACATCGCCTGGGACGGACGGCCCGTGGGGCTCGTGACCGCGCGCCAGTTGCTTGGCGCAAGCGGCGGCGCGGAGACGGACGGCGACGTGAGCGTCGTGCTCGTCGGCGACGAGGCGGGCCTCTATGGTATCGCCGTGGACGGTTTTATCGGCGAACACACGCTCGCCGTGCAGCCGCTCGACAGCCGGCTCGGCAAGGTGCGCAACGTCTCCGCGGCGGCGCTGCTCGACAACGGCCAGGTGGTGCTGCTGATCGACGTGGAGGACATCGTCGCCTCGGTGGCGCGGCTCGTGCGCGAAGGGCAGCTCGCCGGGATCACGCGCGGCGCGCAGGGCGCGGTGCGCGAACGCAAGCGCGTGCTGGTCGTGGAGGACTCCTTGACGGTGCGCGAGCTGGAGCGCAAGCTCCTCGAAAAACGCGGCTATGCGGTGACGGTGGCCGTGGACGGCATGGATGGCTGGACCACGCTGCGCCAGGGGCGCTACGACCTCGTCATTACCGACGTGGACATGCCGCGCATGGACGGCATCGAACTCGTCACCATGATCAGGAACGACCCGCAACTGAAGCACGTGCCGGTGATGATCGTCTCGTACAAGGACCGCGAGGACGACCGGCGGCGCGGGCTGGAGGCGGGCGCGGACTACTATCTCACGAAGGGCAGCTTCCACGACGAAGCGCTGCTCGATGCGGTCAACGACCTGATCGGAGAGGCGACCTGATGAACATCGGCATTGCGAACGACATGCCGCTTGCCGTGGAGGCGCTGCGCCACGCCATCGCGCGGCGCCCGGAGCACCGCGTGCTGTGGGTGGCCGCGGACGGCGAGGAAGCCGTCGAATTCTGCACGGCCCGCCCGCCCGACGTGGTGCTCATGGATCTCGTGATGCCGAAGCTAGATGGTGTCGAGGCCACCCGGCGCATCATGGCGGCTGCTTCGTGCCCGATCCTGATCGTGACGAGCAGCGTGGGCGCGAACGCGTGGCGCGTGTACGAGGCCATGGGCGCGGGTGCGCTCGACGCGGTCGATACGCCTTCGCTTGCCGGTCCCGGCGCGCGCGAAACGATCGACCTGCTGCTTGCGAAGATCGAGCAGATCGGCCGGCTGCACGGCGCGCCCGACACCGTACGGGCGCCCGCTGCGGCCACCGGCGCCGCGCCGGGCCGTGTGCCGCTCGTGGCGATTGGCGCGTCGGCGGGCGGGCCGACCGCGCTCGCGCGCGTGCTTGGCGATCTGGGTGCCGATTTTGCGGCCGGCATCGTGATCGTGCAGCACGTGGACCAGTCGTTCGCCGCCGGCATGGCGGAGTGGCTCGACGGACAGACGCCGCTCACCGTGCGCGTGGCGCGCGAAGGCGACCGTCCCGAGCCGCGCGTCGCACTGCTGGCCGCCACCAACGATCATTTGCGCATGACAGCCAGCGGCCGGCTTGCCTATACGCGCGAGCCCGCGGAGACGCCGTATCGTCCGTCCGTCGATACCTTCTTTCGCAGCGTGGTCGAGCACTGGCGCGGCGACGCGGTGGGGCTGCTGCTCACCGGCATGGGCCGCGACGGGGCGATCGGCCTGAAGGAGATGCGCGCGAAAGGTTATTACACGATTGCACAGGATCAGGCCACGAGCGCCGTCTACGGCATGCCCAAGGCCGCGGCGGCGCTCGGTGCGGCGTGCGCGATCCTGCCGCTTGACGCCATTGCCGCCGAACTGCGGGGCCGCGTCAAACGCCCCGTGTGATGCACGAAAGGAACGGACACGCGAGCGAGCGCGATCCTCATTTACAGAAGCCCAGAAGCGACCGACCATCATGACCACCGAGAAGCCCAACCTTCCCGCAAGCGCGCAAGGCGCATCACCGGCCGTCGGCACCGAGGACGCCGCGCTCGAAGCCTCGCTCGAGGCGGCGCGCGCGGCGCTCGAACAGCCGCTGCCCGCCGCCGACCTGCCGATGATGGTGCTGCTGGTGGACGATCAGGCGATCGTTGCCGAGGCGGTGCGCCGGGCGCTGAGTGGCGAACGCGACATCGACTTTCATTACTGCGCGCATCCCGAGGACGCGTTGCATACGGCCCGGGAAGTGCGGCCGACCGTGATTCTGCAGGATCTCGTGATGCCGGGCACCGACGGGCTCACGCTCGTGAAAGCCTACCGCGCCCACGAGGCGACGCGCGACGTGCCGATCATCGTGCTCTCCACCAAGGAGGAGCCCGCGATCAAGAGCGCGGCATTCGCCGCGGGGGCGAACGATTATCTCGTCAAGCTGCCGGACAGCGTGGAGCTGATCGCGCGGTTGAAATATCATTCGCGCTCCTATATGAGCATGCTCCAGCGCGACGAGGCCTACCGCGCGCTGCGCCGCTCGCAGCAGGAACTGCTGAAGGCGAATCTGGAACTGCGGCGGCTCACGCATTCGGACGGCCTCACGGGTCTTTCGAATCGCCGCTACCTGGACGAGTTCCTCGGCGCGGAATGGCGCCGCGCGCTGCGCGAGCGCACCGAGGTCTCGCTCCTGATGATCGACGTGGACTACTTCAAGCCCTACAACGACACGTACGGGCACGTGGCGGGCGACAACGTGCTGCGTACCGTGGCGGCGACCATCCGCAGCGAGATCAACCAGCCGCGCGATCTGGTGGCGCGCTTCGGCGGTGAGGAATTCGCGGTTGTGCTGCCCGGCACGGGCAGCGCCGGCGCGCGCCTGCTGGCCGAGAAGATGCGCCGCGATGTGGCGGCGCTGGCGCTGGCGCACGCGGGGTCGGACGCGAGCGAGCACCTCACCATCAGCATCGGCGTGGCGACGCTCACGCCGGCGGAAAACATCGCCGAGACGGCGCTCATCGAGGAGGCCGATGCGGCGCTCTATCGCGCCAAGCGCGATGGACGCAACCGCGTGGCCTTCTCCGCGCAGATCGGCACGCGCGGGTGAGGGCCGCGCGGCCTGCTGCCTCCTTCCGCCACGCCGGCTAGTTCGGCTTCCACTGATACATGAGCAGCTTCGCGCGCGCGTCGTCCTCCACGAGGATAACGTAGCTGCCGTCCGGCTGTTCGGCCGCGCTGAGTCCCATATAGATGTCGACCCAGCCCGTCGTGTTGCCGACATCGGCGCCTGGCGTGAACGTGCCGACGAACTGGCCGCTGCGCGTGTCGTAAACGTCGATGTGCGGGGTATAGAGTTCCGCGATGAACACATAATTGCCCGCCACGGCAATTCCCACGGTCGTGACCTGCGGATCGCTGCCCGCATTCCAGGGCAGGTTCACGGTGTAGGTGAGCACGGGCGATCCGCCCGACCAGTTGTCGTAGCGCGCCAATACCGGTCCGGCTTCTTTCCAGAGCGATGAGTTGTACTGACTTGCCGACGTGTAGCCCGTGAGGTACATCGTATCCGTCGCGGCCACGTAGACCATGCGCGCAACGCGTGCGAACGGGGCGGGCATCGGGAACATCTTCGCGGACGCATACGAATACACCGGATTGCCGTGGGCGTCGAGACCGAGCATCGGCATCTCGCGTATGCCCGAGGTGGGTGTCGCGAGCCAGACGTTGCCCGGCGCATCCACCCACCAGTAGCCGTCGCCTACCGTCGAGCCCGTCGAGGGATTGGCCGTGATTTCGCTCGCATCCACCTTGCCGTCGCCGTTCGCGTCGCGCCACATCCACTCGCCGTACGCTGGCTGGCCGGCGGGCCAGTTGCCCGGCAGCGGGTTCTGCGCGAAGAAGCCGGACGGAATGGCCACCTGGCCCTCCGTTCCCGGCGCGAAGCGGTATGCCGTGAGGTAGTGCGCGTATTCGTCGAGCGTATAGAGGAACAACTGGCCGTCGAAGCGCCGCACCATCGGCGAGCCACGCACGCCGCGCGCGAGGTGGAAGGCGGGGTCGTCAGGGTAGTCGAAGCGGTCGAGCGTGAAGCCCGAGTAGGTCCATTGCTTGCCCGCGGGCTGCGTATAGTCCATCGTGAAGCGCTTCGAACCGGTGAAGACGTTCGCCGTCGAAGCGGGATCGAACGCGCCGGCGTCCACGAACAGGAGGCCGTAGAGTCGCCACCCGAGCGAGCGCGTGGTCATCGCATAGCTTTCGAGCACGGCGCCCTGGCCCACCAGCGCCGATCCGATGGGACGCGGCCCCTGGCCGTTCTGCGCAACGTAGAGATTGCCCGCCGAGTCGTAGCCAATACCGGTGATGCCGTTGAAGCGCCAGTCGCCGGGCGTGCCCTTCACGGTGTGGAAGATGCCGTCGCGCGTGCCGAGCGTGGCCGTGAGCTGCATCGCGCCGCTTGCCGCGCGGCTATAGAGCAGGATCTGCTGCGCGGGGCCGTTGTCGGCGATCGTCAACTGGCCCGAAGGCGCGAACGCGAGATCGGTGGGGACGGTGCCCTGCGGCAGCACGGGCGTATCGTTGAGCGCCGTGCCGTCCACGCGGTAGTGACCGATGGTCGGGCCGCTCGCGTTCTGCAGACCCTGCACGACCCATAGCGTCGAGTCGCTTGCGAGTGCGAGCCGGCCTGGCGACGGCGCGGTCCACGAGCGTAGCTGCCGCATGGTCTGCGCGTCGTAGACGACGATGCGATTGCCGTAGGTGTCGGAGACGTAGAGCTCGGTGTCGGAGGCCGCCAGGCCACGGACGGCGCCGTCGTCGGGCGTGCGCACGTCGCGCACGCGCAGGAAGCTGTCTTTCGTCACGTTGGCGCTGTTGCCGATGCCGCTTGCGAACGGCGCGCCCTGTGCGATGTTGGAGCGCAGGCGACGCGTGACGCCGTACCAGGTCTGCCCGGCAGGCGGGTAGTCGGCACCCGAAAGCGCATTGCTTTCGTTGCCTATCGACAGGGCGGCGTAGACGTATTGGGTGTTCGCCGCGATGGCGTCGCCGCCCGTATCGCCCCAACCGTGCGTGTTCCCACCCACGGCGAGCTTGTTGCCGGCGCGGTAGACGCCGAGCTCGCTGCCGCTCTCGTCCCATGGCGCATTGGCGTACACCGTGCCGTCGGGCGCGACGGCGATCGCCTCGATGTCGAGCTGTACCCACTTGCCGTCGCCGTACCCGAAGGTATTGCCTATCCACGACGTGGTGTAGTTGAGCGTTGCCTGCGCAACGGCTGTGTCGATACATACCGCTTGCAGTGCGAACACCGCTAGCAGCATGTGCCTGGCCAGTTTCATGCTGGAACCCCTGAGCGAACGAATGGCGCACGGTGCGTGCGCAACGAATTGCGCTCATGCTCGCATGCCGGGTTCCGGAAATAATTCGGTCTTTATTCGTAGTGAGTAATGTGAATTTTTTTATGCTGACGGAATGGCGTACCGCATGCATTCTATTGTTAAGGTATACGAAAGATATGAGCGCGCGCTTTACGCCGGGAGCTGGTGGTCAAGCGGCGCAGGCCATTGGCCTCGATAGATTGCGTGGTGCGGCGGCAAAGAAGCATCTCGGGCAAGTTGCTGTGGTGCCAGAAAAACGTGGGAATAATCCACCCGCCTTACGTGTTTGCCCATCGAACCAACCTTTTCGTCGCCGAAAGACCATGATCCGCAAGGGGCCGATGGCGTACCCGCCCGTGTCCGGGACCGCTATCCAGGCATACACTGAAAGTTCACGAAGTGACGCGCCGCGCGCCCTCCGGGCAGCCGCGCTGACCGTCCTGCTGGCCACGGTGGCCGCGACCTGGCTGGCGCTCACGCAACCTGCGCAGCAGGTCGTGAACGCCGCCGCCCTCATGGCGCTCATGGAAACGGCGAACCAGGCGGCCGGAGGCGACAATGTGGACGCGGTCGCCATGGCGCCCGATCCTTTCGATCTGAAAGCATCGGGCCTGCGGCTCGTGGGCGAGGACACGCTCAGGCTGGGGCTGCTCGCAAGCGCGAGACGCTACGTCTACGAAAACGCGGACGGCAAGCGCGTGGTGTTGCTGGGCGCGCGGGCCTGGTTCTCGAAGGGCGAGCCGCAGTGGAGCGCGAGGCGTATCGGCGCGATGCGCCTGATCGAATGGACAGCGAACGGCACGCGCTGGGTGCTGGCGGGCGACGTGCGCACGCGCGGCCTGATGCGCGCGGCGGATGCCGCGACGCTGCCCGCGGATGGCGGCGACCGAGGGAATGGAATGGAGGAGGCGGGCAAGGATGGAACATGGACATCCGTGACGAACTGATAGAACACGTGCCGCGTTTGCGCCGCTACGCGCGCGCGCTGATCCACAACCGGGAACTGGCCGACGACCTCGTGCAGGACACCCTGGAGCGGGCGCTCGGCCGCTCGGGGCAGTTCCGTTTGGGCACCGACCTGCGCGCATGGCTCTTCACGATCATGCACAACGTTTTCGTGAACCAGGTGCGCAAGTCGTCGGCGCGCGGCGCGCATGTTTCCGTGGACGACGAGACCGTGCCGGAGACCGACTACGCCGTGCCCGCGAGCCAGCTCGGCACGCTCGAAGTGTGCGATCTCGACTATGCGCTACAGCGTCTTCCCGGCGAACAGCGCGAGGTCGTGCTGCTCGTGGGGCTCGAAGAAATGAGCTATGCCGAGGTGGCGCAGGCCCTCGATATTCCCATCGGCACGGTGATGTCGCGTTTATCCAGGGGGCGGGAGCGGCTGCGCGCGCTGATGGCCGGTACAGCCCCGCGTGCGAATTTGAAGGTGGTGCGATGAGCGAGCAAACGTATCCCGTCACGGAAGACGAAATCCATGCGTATGTGGACGGCGCGTTGCCCGAAGCGCGCAGGGCCGATGTCGAGCGAGAACTGGAGCGCAACCCGGACCTTGCGGCGCGCGTGAGCGATTATTTCGCGCTGAACGGTCTGCTGCACGAACGCTACGATCGGGTGTTGAGCGAGCCGTTGCCCGCGAGTCTGCGCCCGGCGCCCGAGGCAGCGCGGCGGCGCGAGGCCGCGAACGGGCCGCGGTTTGCCGCGCAGTTTGCCGGTATGGCGGCGACGCTCGTGCTGGGTGTCGGCATCGGCTGGGGCTTGCACTATGGCGCGGGCACGATGCTGGCATCGTCGTCGAACGAAGCGGACGTACGCGTGGCCAGCGCCGACGGCAGCGAGCTGTTCGCGCGCCAGGCGGCGCTCGCGCATGTCGTCTACATGCCGGAAGTCGGTCGCCCGAACAACATGACGCGCGCGCCGGAGCAGGACTTCGTGCAATGGCTTGCGAACCGGCTTGGCACCAATGTGCATCCGCCCATGCTCGGGAAGAGCGGCTTCGAACTCGCCGGCGGGCGCCTGCTGCCCGGCGCCGACGGTGGCCAGGTCGCGCAGTTCATGTATAACAACGCGCGCGGCGAACGGGTCACGCTCTGTATTTCGCGCCGCAAGGTCAGCTCGAATACCACCGCGTTCAAGCTGTATCGGGACGGGCCGGTGAACGTGTTCTACTGGGTCGACGGGGACTTCGGCTACGCGCTGTCGAGCGGCATCGACCGCGGCGAGCTGCTGCAGCTGGCGCACGATGTCTATTCGCAGTTGACGGTGGAGAAGGTCGGGTGAGTGTGTCCTGTGCGACAGGGCTTCTCGCTGAAGCCCTGTCGCGACGTCCATAGGGATCGATGCTTAAGTACATCCACCAGGGTGTCCGATTCCGTATTCTTCAAGCACTTCAATCGAGAACAAAGGGCGTTGAGCTCTCCCGTTCCTCTCCGCCTACTTCACAAATCGGACAACAATCCACGTCATTCCTTTCAAAATGAAAGGCGATTGTTGCCCGATCATGCCTGTTCATTTGCACGCTTTTTGATAAAAATATTGCCAGCCTGGCCGTGTTCCAGAAACTCTTTCTGGAAGAAAGACTGGAATTCGCATCGGCAATTCTTGATGAATTTCCAGAAAATGCGCATCAAGACATTAAGTCTTTTTCATTAAATCAATTGTTCATCTCGCTGAACAATAGCACGATCGGTAGCCAATAATTTTTGCCAAAATTGCTGCTAATAGAATGACTCGTTCCGGAGCAGGGGTTTATTGAAAGCGGCACGCCCCTGCAAGATGCGGGCCGTGCCAGATTCCGTGCAGGTGACGGCAATTCGCAACGCGTGCTCATTCTCTCCTCGCCTCACCGATTCGCCTTTGATACATTTGTAGTGAAAATAAACAAAACGAGACGGAAGAAAGTAGTTTCTGCTCTCGGAAGGCGAGCGAGATCATCCAGCGAAAAAGCAAACACGAAAGATCCCCGGGCATTGTTCTACGGGGCCTGTCTGTAATTGACGCATTGTTCATTGTGAAAGCTATTGGGAAATGTTAGCGGTACCACACCCAGTGGATTTCAAAGGTATGGAGGAGAGGATGAAGAAGGCTTTGCTTGCCGCAGCGCTCATGTCTGCGGGA